>NZ_JAMYPD010000046.1:0-31603 GCF_040320195.1 Mesorhizobium sp. M0768
ACATGCTGGAGCGGCTGAACCAGGAGATCAAGCGGCGCACCCTGGTCGTTCGCATCTTCCCCAACCCGCGGAGTTGTCTGCGGCTGGTTCGGGCGCTGGCGGTCGAGATCCACGAGAACTGGCTCGAGGCGACCCGCTACCTCAACATGGATCATCTGCGCGAGCACAAGAAGGAGAGCCTGAGGGCCCTGGCCGCCTGAGCACCGTCATGTGTCCGCCGCTCCGCTAAACACGGGGGCTGCGCGGCGGACACGCCGACGTCACTGCAATGCCACGCCATTTTGCAGAACTTGACGCACACAACTACTGTCGCCCAATGCGAGGCGCGAGCGGATCGATAGCGGCGCTGCCGAGCCGATCGACGAAGCCTCGCCTCGAACGGCTTGTGCTTGCGTCGAGTCGTTCTCGAGGAAATCCACGCAGATAACCGCGACCGTGCATTCAAGTCATGAGCTTGGGCAGCGCTGCCGACAGTGCATCGACGGCAAGGCGGACTTTCATCGGCAGATGAGGCGTCTGCAACCACAGGGCATGAACGTCGTAGAGAAACCAGGATTGTTCCGACAACAGCGGGACAAGTACGCCGGCGTGAATGCGCTGGCGAACCAGCCAGTATGGCAGCCAGGCGAGCCCCATGCCGGCGGCCGCGGCATCGGCGATGGCATCGAGGTCGTCGAGCCGCAATCTGCTGACTGGCCTGACCTCAATCGCGGGGTGGCCATTGCGCGGAAACAGCCACGGCTGAACGGCACGCCCGGAACGGCGGTAGATGATCGCGTGACGGCTGCCAAGGTCATCTATTTGCTGCGGCTGGCCGTGCCGGTCGAGATAGGACGGCGACGCGCAGACGACCATGTGCTGGCGCGCGATGCGACGCGCCATCACCCCGGCCTGGTCCTCCAGGTCGCCCGTTCTAATGGCAAGATCGCAGCCGTCCTCGGCGAGGTCGGCGATGGCATCGCTGAACGACAGGTCAAGTTCCAGCGCCGGATATTGCTGCGCAAACCCGAACAGGATCGGGGCAACGCAGCGCCGGCCGAAATGCACCGGCATGAGGACACGCAGCTTTCCGCGCGGTTCGGCAAGCTGGTCGGCGGCGAGTGCATCCGCGGCCTCCGCTTCGGCAAGCACCAGCCGGCAGCGTTCATAGTAGGCGCGCCCGAAATCGGTCAGGCTTTGGCGGCGCGTGGTCCGGTTGATGAGGCGCACGCTCAGGCGCTCCTCGAGAAACCGGACATGCTTGCCGACCATCGGCCCGGACAGATCGAGAGCCGCCGCCGCGGCTGCGAACGAGCCCAGGTCGACGGCTTTGACGAACACGGCCATGCTCGTAAGGCGATCCATATTCAAAACCTACAGTTTCTGCTGATCTACTCAAGCGGCTATTTATCCGCCTGATGAGCGCTGGCATAGCTGATTCAGTTCAAATATTTTGGAGTTGTGACCGATGGCACGTGTCGTTCGCTTTCATGAGCTCGGTGGTCCCGAGGTCCTGCGCATCGAGAATGTTGACACGCCTGCGCCCACGAGCGGTGAGATTCAGATCCGCGTCAAGGCGTTGGGTATAAACCGCGCCGAGGCGCTGCTGCGTTCGGGGACCTACATCCAGACCGCGCCGTTGCCTTCCGGTCTTGGGCTCGAGGCGGCGGGTATCGTCGAGATGGTCGGCGAAGGCGTGGACGGGTTTGCGCCTGGCGATGCCGTCAGCATCGTGCCGCCATTATCGATGGCCCGCTGGCCCGCCTATGGTGAGATTGCCACATATCCCGCCGAGCTCGTCGTCAAGCATCCACCATCGCTGAGTTGGGAAGAAGCCGCCGCAGCGTGGATGCAATATCTCACCGCCTACGGTGCGCTGATCGACATTGCCAACCTCCAAAGCGAGGACTTTGTTGTCATTACCGCGGCCTCGAGCAGCGTCGGACTTGCCGCGATCCAGATCGCCAACATGGTTGGCGCGACCCCGATCGCGGTCACACGGACGTCCGCCAAGAAGCGGGCTTTGCTTGAGTTCGGCGCGGCCCACGTCATCGCCTCGGCAGAGGAGGACCTGGAAGCCAGGTTGAAGCGGATCGCCGGCCCGGACGGCGTGCGCGTGGTGTTCGATGCCGTCGGCGGCCCGATTTTCAAGCCTCTGACGGCAGCGATGGCACCGGGTGGCATTCTCATCGAATATGGCGGCTTGAGCCTCGACCCGACACCCTTTCCACTACCTGCAGTGCTGGCAAAGACACTGACGCTGCGCGGTTATCTCGTCCATGAGATCGTGCGCGATCCGGTCCGGCTGCAGGCCGCCAAGGCGTTCATCCTCGACGGACTGAGCTCGGGTTCGCTGAAGCCGGCAATCGCCAGAACCTTTCCGTTCGACCAGATCGTCGAGGCGCACCGCTATCTCGAATCGAACGAGCAATTCGGCAAGATCGTCGTGACCGTTTGACCGGGCATTTATCGGCCTCACGCCTGCGCCGCCAGCCAGTCCCGCACCTTGCGGGCGTTGTCGCTGAGTTCGCGGTTCTTCGACCAGATGACATGAAAGCCCTTGCCGGTCGTCATCGTGTGGCCGGTGACGCGCACCAGCAGCCCTGATGCCAGCAGCCGCTCGGCGAGGTGACCCCAGCCGAGCGCGATGCCTTGCCCTTCCATGACGGCCTGGATCACCAGCGCATAGTCGTTGATGCGCAAGCCGCGTCCGGCATCGGCGATGTCGACACCGGCCGAGGCGAACCATTCGTCCCAGCTCGCGGCCTCGCGAAACGGCTCTTCAAGATGGATAAGGCGGTGCGATTGAAGATCCGCGACACGGTCCGGCAGCCCGAACCGTGCCACATAACTAACACCGGCAACGGGGAATATCACCTCATCGGCCAGCGGCAGCGAATGATAATCCGGCCATTCCCTGGGCTCGCCGCCGCGGACGCCGAGCGGGATGTCTTCGGCGATGATGTCGAGATCGCGGTCGGCGGTCTGGATGCGCAGGTCGATGCCCGGCAATTCGTCGCGAAACTGCTGCAGGCGCGGCATCATCCAGAACGAGGCGAAGGCGGTCGAGGCGGCGAGTGTCACATGCGCGCCGACGGCGATCTGGCGCAGATCCTCCGCCGACTTGCGAATGTGCGACAGGCCGAGCGAGACGTCGGCATGGAAGCGGTCGCCGGCCTCGGTCAGGCTGACTTGCCGGTGGCGGCGCTGGAAGAGTTTCGCGCCGAGCTGCTCTTCGAGCCCACGGATCGCATAGGAGACGGCAGCCTGCGTCATGCCGAGCTCGCGCCCGGCGGCGGTAAAGCTCGACAGCCGCCCGGCGGCCTCGAAAACGATCAGGCTGCCGGCAGACGGCAGCAGGTGGCGCAAGCTTCGCATAAGCTGAGCTTATACAAGAGATCAGGATTTTCCAGCGTCACAGCCGCATTTTGTCTGGCTAGATTGGTCGAGACTGGAATATGGAGCCTTCATGAACGCACCGGCCGTTGAAGTGAGCGAACACACCAACCGCCGCAGCGGCGGCCGCCTGGGGCGCAAGGCGCTGCGGGGCGCACCCGTAGCGTCGTTTCCAACCCTGGTCCGTCAGATTCCCGTCTATCAGATGGTCCCGGACGAGGCGGTTGAGCTGATCCACCAGGAGTCACTCTCCATCCTCGAAGAAGTCGGATGCGAGTTCCGCGACGACGAGGCGATCGCAATGTGGAAGGCGGCGGGCGCCGATGTCTCGGAGACAAGGGTCCGGATCGACCGCGCCCTGCTGATGGAGCTCATCTCGAAGGTCCCGTCGGAGTTCACGCTCAATGCGAGGAATCCCCAGCGTTCCGTACGTGTGGGTGGAAACAACTCCATCTTCGTGCCGATGTACGGAGCGCCTTACGTGCGCGACCTCGACAACAACCGGCGCTACGGCACACTCGCCGACCTCAACAATTTCCACAAGCTCGCCTACATGGCGCCGGCGCTGCATTCGTCGAGCTCGATCATCTGCGAGCCGATGGAAATCGCGGTGCCGAAACGTCACCTCCACATCATCCATTCGGCGCTGAAGCACTCGGACAAGCCGTTCATGGGCATCGTGACCTCCAGGGATCGAGCCGAAGACACGATGGCGATGGCAGGCATCGTGTTCGGCGAGGATTTTGTCCGCGACAACCCGGTTCTGGTGTCGATCACCAACTGCAATTCGCCGCTGGTGTGGGACGCCACCATGCTGGACGCGATGAAAGTCTATGCGCGCCACAACCAGCCGCTGATCCTCGCCCCCTTCGCCCTTTGCGGCGCCTCGACTTCGGCCTCTGCCGTCGGTGCGGTCGCGCAGGTCAATGCCGAAGCGCTGGCGGGCGTCGCGTTCACACAGCTCCTGCGTCCGGGTTCGCCGCAGATCTACGGACAGTTCATGGTGACGGTCGACATGAAGACCGGCGCTCCCATGGGCGGCACGCCGGAGGCGGCCCAGATGATGTATCTCATGGGCGCGCTGGCGCGGAAGTATCGTCTGCCGTGGCGCACGTCCGGTTTCCATGTCGGCTCGAAGCTGAACGACGCCCAGGCGGGCTACGAGGCGAACATGCTGATGCATGCCGCCATCCTTGCCGGCGCCAACTACATCTGGCACTCCGCCGGTTGGCTCGAAGCCGGCCTGACCTGCGGCTATTCGAAATTTGCCACCGACTGCGAACAGCTTGTCGGCTGGTATAAATATGCTGGCGGGCTGCCATTCGACGATTTCAAGGAGGCTATGGCGGCTATCCGCGAGGTCGGACCGCAGGGCCATTTCCTCGGCACCCAGCACACGCTTGAACATTTCGAGTCCGCCTTCTTCATACCGAGCATCATGGACTTCAATTCATTCGAACAGTGGAAGGCGGAAGGAGCAAAGGACCACGACACCCGCGGCCGCGAGAAAGCGCGCAACATGCTCGCCGATTATGAGGAGCCGAAGCTCGATGAGGGCATCGCCGATGGTCTCAAAGATTTGATTGCGCGGCGCGAGGAGAAACTGCCGGACAGCGTTAGTTGATCACGGGCGAAGACCCGATGCGAACCATAAGGGAGGAAAAAATGACACTCTTCAGAAGCAACGGCGATAGCGTACCGAGCGCCATCGAAGCAATGGCCAGCGAGGCGCGCGCCGGTCGCGTCGACCGGCGGGAGTTTCTGGCCCTGGCAAGCGCTTTCGGCGCATCGACGGCCCTTGCCTACGGCATGATTGGACTTGCCGTGCCGGAGCGGGCTTTGGCTGAAGAGCCGAAGAAAGGCGGAACGCTGCACGTTTCGATGTCGGTGAAGGCGCAAAAGGACACGCGCACCTACGACTGGGTGGAACTTGCGAACATTTCACGCTGCTGGCTCGAGCCGCTTGTCCGCTACACCCGCCAGTTCACATTCGAGCCGGTTCTGCTCGAAGGCTGGGAGGTCAACGACGACGCCACCGAATACGTGCTGCATGTGCGCAAGGGCATCGCCTGGAACAACGGCGATGCTTTCAACGCCGATGACGTGGCCTACAATCTGACGCGCTGGTGCGAGAAGGCTGCCGCCGGCAATTCGATGGCCGCGCGCGTCGGTGCGCTGATCGATGCAAAGACCGGCAAGGCCAGGGAAGGGGCGATCACCAAGGTCGACGACAACACGGTGAAGCTGAAGCTGAACGAACCGGACATCTCGCTGATCCCGAACTTCACCGACTATCCGGCGCTGGTGGTCCATCGCAACTTCGACGCCGACGGCGCCAATCCGATTGAGAAGCCGATTGGCACCGGGCCGTTCGAACTGGTGTCTTATGCGGTCGGCCAGAAAGCGGTCGTCAAGCGTCGTGAGAATGGCAAATGGTGGGGCGGTGAAGCGCTTCTCGACGGCGTCGAATTCATCGACTACGGAACCGATTTCAACGCCTCGATAAATGCATTCGACTCCGGCGAAATCGACCTCAACTTCGAGACGCCGGCCGACTTCATAGACATCCTCGACAAGATGGGGCTGGTCAAATCGGAGGTCGCGACAGCGACCACGCTCGTCGCCCGGACCAACATCACGAACAAGCCCTATGACGACAAGCGGGTTCGCAACGCCCTCCAGATGGCCGTCGACAACAAAGCGGTGCTCGAACTTGGCTACGCCGGGCGAGGCACTGTTGGTGAAAACCACCACGTCAGCCCGATTCATCCGGAATACTACGCGCTGCCCAAGAAGACACGCGACGCCGCGGGCGCCAGGAAGCTTATGGCCGATGCCGGGCAGGACGACTTCGAGCATGAACTGATCACCGTCGAGGACGATTGGCAAAAGAACACCGGCGACGCTATTGCCGGCCAGTTGCGCGATGCCGGGATCAAGGTGAAGCGCACCGTGCTGCCGGGATCGACATTCTGGAACGACTGGACGAAATACCCCTATTCGATGACCATCTGGTACATGCGCCCGCTTGGCGTACAGGTGCTGGCGCTCGGCTATCGCACCGGCGAGGCCTGGAACGAAACCGGCTACTCGAACCCTGATTTCGACGCCAAGCTCAAGCAGGCTCTTTCGCTCATCGACGTGGAAAAGCGCCGCGAGGTCATGAAGGACATCGAGCAGATCCTGCAAGATTCGGGCGTCATCATTCAGCCGTTTTGGCAGAAGCTGTTCAGCCACATGAACGAGAAGGTGAAGAACTACGGTGTCCACCAAACCTTCGAGATGGATCTCCAGAACGTCTGGCTGAACGCCTGAGTTGCCAGCAGAGGACGCGTTGCAGGATTTCATGGACCGCAAGAAGGCCGACGGGCAAGATGCGTGGTACTGATAGCTTCCGTCAGTGAACAATCGGGGACACCCATGAAACTGCCACTTTTTGTTGCCGCGCTTTCGATGGCCGTGCCGGCGGCCGCGTTTGCCGGCCCTGCTGCCAACGCCGTGAAGTTCTTTTATGTCCCGTCGGTCAAGTTCGAGGCCGATGCGCAATATCGCGACCGCTTCACCGCGCCGGTGACGAAACTGTTCGAATTGAACGACAATGCGGCAAAGAACCATCCGGATGAAGTTCCCTGCATCGACTTCGCCCCTGGTCTCGATGCGCAGGACTATGACGAGAAGACCGTGGCCAAGACGCTGACGCTGGCCGAAAAGCTGGACGGCGACAGCGCCGAGGTGACGGCGACGTTCAACCTTTTTCCGGAAGGCGATGGTTCCAAACGCGAAATGGTCTGGTCGTTGAAGAAGATCGACGGCCAGTGGAAGGTCGCCGACATTACCTCGAAGACCAGCGGCTGGACCCTGAGTGCGCTCGAATGCCTGGCCGGACAGTCGCCGGAGTGATGCCGTGCTTCGCTGCCGTCCCTGGATTTTGGCGACTGCGTGCCTGCTGGCCGGATTGAGCAGCGCCGCCGCTCAGGGCCTATTCGGCGCGCCGCCCGCAAATGCGCCGGCCGACAGTGCGGCACCTCCGCCGGCAGTTTCGCCGCCGGCAGAAAACGCGCCGGCCGCAGCCGTGCAGCCGGGCTCGCCGACCGCGGTGGTGAAGCCGTTCTACGAGCATGCCGGGCTCGAGGTCGATCCGGCTCAGCGGGGCCATTTCACCGACCCGGCAAAGTCGGTGCTGGACAAGAGCGATGCGCTGCGGAAATCGGGGCAGGGCGAGTGCCTCGATCCCAACATGGCGCTCGACAATTCCGAATACGACAAGGCGGAGATCGACAAGAGCCTGAAAACCATCGAAGCGGTCAAGGGCGACGAGGCCAAGGTCGTCGTCGCTTTTGTCGTCTCCGGCAATCCGCACCGGCTGGAATGGAAGTTCAAAAAGATCGATGGCGACTGGAAGATATCGGACCTGCTCTCGGTGACCGGCGAATGGGCGCTAAGCCAATACCAGTGTGAGTGAGAACGGAACCGATGAAGATCACCAACATCCGCGTCACCCACGTCAACGTCCCGCTCGATGCTCCGTTCTGGTGGACGGCTGGTCTCTACGGCGGCGCCTCGAAATCGATCATCGAGGTCGAGACGGACGAAGGCGTGGTCGGACTGGGCGAGGCGCCATGGTGGCATTTCGGCGAGGTGATCAAGGCCGAGATCGCGCCGGCGCTGATTGGCGCCGATCCGCTCGACATCGCCGACTGCGAGGCGCGCTGTGTGCCGCCCTGGCAGATCACCGCCAACACCGGCGAGAATGCAGCCACGGTGGCGTTCGGCGCCGTCGAACTGGCGCTGTGGGATCTAAGAGGCAAGGTCTTCGGCATGCCGCTCTACAAGCTGCTCGGCGGCGCGGTGCGCAAGGACATTCCGTTTTCGGAATATTTCGCCTTTCGCCCCGCTCAAGGCGGAGCCGGCGGCGAGATGACCGCCGAAGCGATCGTCGACTACTGTCTCGGCATGCGAGAACAGCACGGCTCGACGATCTTCGAGGGCAAGCTGATCATGGGCGATCCCGAGCTCGAGATCAGGACAGTGCGCATGCTGCGCGAGGCGCTTGGCGATAAAGCGCAGATCAAACTCGATTCCAACATGCAGTGGTCGCTGACCACAGCGCGCTGGGTGCTGCGCGAGATCGAGCCGTTCAACATCCGCAACTACGAGGATCCGGTCGCGACCTTCGAGGAGATGGCTGCGCTGCGCCAGCATTCGCGCATTCCGTTCTCGACGCACATCCCGGATCTCAGACGGGCAGTCGCGCTCGGTACGCCGGATTACTTCGTCTGCAATTTCGCAGCACTCGGCGGATTGTCGAAAACTCTGAAATTCATCGCCGCCTGTGAGGCGATGGGCAAGGGGTTCTGGTGCTATTCGAACGATCTCGGCATTATGACATCGGCTTATCTGCACGTCGTGGCGGCGACACCGTGGATCACGGAGGCGTCGCAATCGCTGTTTCGCTGGCAGATCGGCGATGTCATCAAGGACGGTCCTTTCCGCCAGACGGGCAATACGGTGCGCGTGCCGGAGGGTGACGGGCTGGGCGTCGAACTCGATCCGGCGGCAATGAAACGCTGGTCAGCGCACTTTACCGAACACGGGCCGATGCACCATTTCAGCGACCCGAACAGCCCCAGCCGCTACCGGCGGCTGCCGCTCAACTGATGCGAAGTGCACGTGACCGATCGATGAGAAGAGGTCCTGTCGTAGTTGCTTTATTCGCGGCGGTTTGCGTCCTGGCCTGCGCTGTCACCTGGGAGGCAGGAAGCCGCGCGGTGGCCCGCGTGCCTCAGCAAAGCTTCACGCTGCCTGTGGGGTTACCGGTGGAGCGCATCGTTCTGAAGCGGGAGGGCGCGCCCGACCTTGCCGGTTGGGTGGCGGATCGGCAGGACAGTTGCGGAACAATCGTGCTGTTACACGGACGTGGTTCAAACAAGCTGGCCATGGTTCCAAGAGCGAAGCTGCTTTTCGAAAGCGGCTACTCGATCGTGCTGTTCGATCTGTCGGGACATGGCGAAAGCGGCGGCGATATCAGAGGCTTTGGTTACATCGAACGGCAGGACGCCAGCCGCGTCCTCGCCTTTGCCCGGCAACGCTTCGCCGGTCGCAAGGTGGCGGCCATCGGCTCGTCGCTCGGTGCGGCTGCTTTTGTATTTGGCGCTCAGCAGGAGCATGCCGACGCCTATGTCCTGGAGCAGCTCTACGCGACTTTGCTGGAAACCACGGCGTTGCGAGCGCCCTTGCCTATGTTGCGCGACGTACAGGCGACCATCCTCTTGGCGCAGATGCAGCTCCGCCTTGGCTTCGGGGTAGATGATGTCAGGCCGGTCGATCGCATCGGCGCGATTGATCGGCCGATATTGCTGCTAGCAGGCAATTCGGATCCGTTTGTCGCTCGCAGCCAGACACTGGCGTTGAAAGATGCGGCAGGCGCTGACGCAAAGCTGGTCTGGTTCGACGGCGCGCGGCATGTTGATCTCTATCGCTATGACCAACAGCGGTACCGCGACGCGGTGATGCCTTTCCTGGAGACCAACCTGTGCCGGACCGGGATCAGGTGAGCCGCTCCGTCCGATCAGCCGCGCCCGCGATAGGGGGCGACGCCGGTGTCGGGCAGCCACACACCTTCCGGCGGCGCGCCGGTTTGCCAGAACACGTCGATCGGAATGCCACCGCGCGGATACCAGTAGCCGCCGATGCGCAACCACAATGGCTTGGTCGCGGCGATGATGCGGCGGCCGATCATGACGGTGCATTCTTCGTGGAAGGCGCCATGGTTGCGAAACGAGGTCATGAACAGCTTGAGCGACTTCGATTCCACCAGCAGCGCATCGGGTGCGTAGTCGATGACGATATGGGCGAAGTCCGGCTGGCCGGTGACCGGGCAGAGCGAAGTGAATTCCGGGCAGGTGAAGCGAACGATGGCCGGCGGGCCGTCGCCGCGCGAAAACGGCACGGTTTCCAGGACTGCCGCTTCAGGGCTCTGTGGCGCCTCGACGTTGGTGCCGAGCTGGGTGAGGTTTTTCGTATCGGTCATGAGCAGGTTCCTTGCTACATGTCGCCCAAAACTGCGCAGCGATTTTGGGACAGCGACATGCGTAAAAACAAAATTTGCCGCTCATTAGCACAATTTGAAACAGCAGGAAGACGATGACCAGCAACGACCCGCTCCTCCAGCCCTATCAGCTCAAGCATCTGATGCTGAAGAACCGGGTGATGTCGACCAGCCATGAGCCGGCCTATTCCGAGGACGGCATGCCGAAGGAACGCTACCGGCTCTACCATGCCGAAAAGGCCAAGGGCGGCATGGCGCTGACCATGACCGCCGGTTCGGCGATCGTCTCGCGCGACAGCCCGGCCGCTTTTGGCAATCTGCATGTCTATGACGACCGCATCGTGCCGTGGCTCGCCGAGCTTACCGATGCCTGCCACGAGCACGATTGCAAGGTGATGATACAGATCACCCATCTCGGCCGCCGCACCGGTTGGAACAAGGCCGACTGGCTGCCCGTGCTGTCGGCTTCGCCGGTGCGCGAACCGGCCCATCGCGCCTTTCCCAAGACTATCGAGGACTGGGATATCGAGCGCATCGTCGCCGACTATGCGGCGGCCGCGCAGCGCTGCCAGGCTGCCGGCCTCGACGGCATCGAGTTCGAAGCCTACGGCCATCTGATGGACGGTTTCTGGTCGCCGGCCACCAACCAGCGCGACGACGATTTCGGCGGCTCGCTCGACAACCGGCTGCGCTTCACCGGAATGGTGCTTTACGCGGTGCGTGCCGCGGTCGGCGAAAAGTTCGTCGTCGGCATCCGCATGGTCGCCGACGAGGATTTCGAGAAAGGCCTGTCGAAACAGGAGGGCGTCGAAATCGCCAGGCGGCTGGCCGGCTCCGGCAAGGTCGATTTCCTCAACATCATCCGTGGCTCGATCGAGACCGATGCGGCGCTGACCAAGGTCATCCCGGTGACCGGCATGCGCTCGTCACCGCATCTCGACTTCGCAGGGGAGGTGAGAGCGGCGACGAAATTCCCGACCTTCCATGCGGCGCGGATTTCCGACGTCGCCACCGCGCGTCACGCCATCGCCACCGGCAAGCTGGACATGGTCGGCATGACGCGCGCCCACATTGCCGACCCGCATATCGTCAAAAAAGTGATGGAGGGCCGCGAGCACGAGATCCGCCCTTGCGTCGGCGCCACCTATTGCCTCGACCGCATCTATGAGGGCGGCGAGGCGCTGTGCATCCACAATGCGGCGACGGGCCGCGAGGCTGATATCCCCCATATTATTCCGAAAACCGAGGGACCGAAGCGGAAGGTGGTCGTCGTCGGTGCCGGCGCCGGCGGGCTGGAGGCGGCGCGCGTCGCCGCCGAGCGCGGGCACCAGGTGACGGTGCTGGAAGCATCGAGCCAGGCCGGCGGCCAGGTGCGGCTGGCAACGCAAAACCCGCGCCGCAAGGAATTGATCGGCATCATCGACTGGCGCCTGGCCGAACTCGACCGGCTGGGCGTCGAGATCCGCTACGACAAATGGGCGGAGACGGACGACGTGCTGGCGCTGTCGCCGGACGTGGTGGTGGTCGCCACCGGCGGCCTGCCGCAGAACCCGCCTCTGACGGCGGGCGACGATCTCGTCACCTCGAGCTGGGACATCATGGCCGGCAGCGTCAAGCCGGCCGAGAACGTGCTGCTCTATGACGACAATGGCGGCCATCAGGGGATGGGTGCCGCCGAACTGATCGCCAATAGCGGCGCCAGGCTGGAGCTGGTTTCACCAGAGCGCTTCTTCGCCCCGGAAATGGGCGGCATGAATCATGTGCCCTACATGCGCGCCTTCCAGGAAAAGGGTGTCACGGTGACCATCAACACACGGCTACGTTCTGTGCGGCGTGAAGGCAACCAGCTGATCGCCGAGCTCGCCTCCGACTTCGCCGATGGCTGGCGCGGCGAGCGGCGGGTCGACCAGGTGGTGGTCGAGCACGGCACGCTGCCGCTCGACGATCTCTACCTGGCGCTGAAGCCGCTGTCGAAGAACGCCGGCGCGATCGATTACGAAAAACTGATCAATGGCGGCGACATCTTTCCTGCGCGCAATCCGCAAGGCGGTTTCGTCGTCTTTCGCATCGGCGACGCGGTAGCTTCACGCAATATCCACGCTGCGATCTATGACGGCATCAGGTTCGGCTTGCGAATCTGAGGAATATTTTGGATTGATTGGTGGCGCGCAGCCGAACCTCCGTACGGAGAGCCACCACGGTACGTCGGTCCGGTCTGCGCGCCGCGCACGCCGCCGGCCATCGCCGGGCACCGTACGATCTTGCGATTGCGGCAGGACGTTCAAAACATCCTGGCGGTGGCCATGCAGAACACGGTGATGACCAGCAGGCCGCCGGCGATGCGTTCGCCCTTTGTCATCTTGGCGCGCAACTGGGTTTGCTTCGCCGCATCAGCGCCGGCCAACTGCCTGCTGGCGGAACCCACCAGCGCGCCCTGAACCCCGGCGGCGATTAACGCCGTCAAGATGCCGAGCACCAAGACCTTCTCCATCGAGCCGAAAGAGCCGTTGTGGAAGAAATACCACAGCAGCAAGCCCGTGAGGAAAACCACGCCGGCTGCGCCCATTTGCGGCCGGAAGAAACGTTCCGCCCTGATCTCCGGTTCGCGGGCGACCGCGATGGTGGTGCCGGCCCAGAACACGCCCGCCATGACGTGAAGACCGAGGACGATGATGTAGACATATTGCATGACCGCATTTCCTCTCTTGCCCACCGTCAGGCATATTGATAGATATCAAATGATTAGATGTCAACGCATAAGCTCGAGCCGGTTCCATAGGCTTTGCCCTTGTTCTAGTGTCGGATCATGACGCCCTTTGACCGCCCGCCGATCGGGATGAATCTCGCGCGCACCGCCAAGCTGGTTGCGCAGGCTTTCGACGCTGCCTTGGTCGAGGCAGGCGGCACGCTGCCGGTCTGGGTCACGTTGCTGTCGGTCAAGTCGCGGGAGCTGGCCAATCAACGCGAGCTCGCCGGCATGATCGGCATCCGGGGCGCAACGCTGACCCACCACCTCAACGCCATGGAGACGCAAGGCCTGCTGATGCGCCGCCGCGATCCCGAGAACCGCCGGGTTCACCAGGTGGAGCTGACCCAAGCCGGAGAAGCGCTGTTCCTGCAATTGCGCACCGCCGCGTTAGCCTTCGACAAGCGGCTGCGGAAAGGACTGTCCGACGACAGGCTGGCAGAGTTTGCACAGGTGCTGGCCGCGTTGCGGGCCAATGTCAGTTGATACCGATTGGACCGCAACCCTTGTTCCAAGCCGTCTGCAATGTTATATGACCATGGTAGTCATATGCGAGGGTGGCAACATGCGCGAAATTCAGTTGAAAGACGCCAAGGCGACGCTTTCGGCAGTCGTCGATCAGGCAGTTGCAGGAGAGCCTGCCATTATCACACGCCACGGTCGGAAGCAGGCCGTCATCCTGTCGTTCGAAGATTATCAGCGGCTGTCTCGGGTGCCGAGCTTCGGGCGGCTGCTGGCGGCTTTTCCCGGGGACAAGGACGACATTCCGCCTCGTTCCCGTAAGCCGGCTCGCAAGGTTGCGTTGTAGCGCGGCGACCAGCCCTGATGTTTCTGCTGGACACCAACATCATCTCGGCAATGGCTCCAGCCAGGAAGGTTGATCGGGCGGCGCTGATGGCATGGCTCGATATGGCGAGCGAATACCTGTTCCTATCCGTTGTGACTGCGTCCGAAATCGCGGCGGGGATAGCGAAGGCGGAGCGCGACGGCGCGACCACAAAGGCCGCGCTGCTACGCGACTGGTGGCAGGCAGTCGAGCACCTTTACGGGGCAAGGATTCTGCCCTTCGATTTGCGAGCCGCGCATGCCGCGGGTTCTATTCTTGATCGCGCAAGGGCTCATCGGCCGGGATTTGAAGATATAGCGATTGCTGCTACGGCCGAGCTTCACGGCCTGGTGATACTGACGGATAACGAGCGTCATTTCGCACCACTTGGGGTGCCGATGCTCAATCCGCTGAGAAACCTGCCGCCATTGCAGTAGTTCCGACTTTCCTACGCCCGGCAGCCCTGCAGCACCGTCAGCCTGGCCTTCTTGGGCGTTCGCGCCACCAGCCATTCGCGCACGCTGTCCGGCGGCATCGGGAAAGCGATGGAATAGCCTTGCACCTGGTCGCAGCCGATCGCCATCAGCGAGTCGAGCTCGGCTTCGGTTTCGGCGCCCTCGGCAACGATCGAGATGCCGAGACCGCGGGCGAGCTCGGTGAGGGCACGCACGATCTTGGTGTTGCCGCTGTTCTCGTTGATGTTCTGGACGAACCGGCGGTCGATCTTCAGCCGATCGATCTCGTTTGGATTGACATGGCTGAGCGATGCGTAGCCGGTGCCGAAATCATCGAGCTCAAGATGGATGCCGGCGGCGCGGATGTGCCGCAGCTTTGCCGCGATACCGGTCTTCTCATCGTCGAGAATGACGGATTCGACGATCTCCAGCGATAGTTTGTGCGCTGGCAGGCCAGCCCTCTCCAGCATGTCGAACAGGAAGACTTCGAAATCTGTCTCGCGCAGCTCCGAGCCGGATACATTGACGGCGATCCGTCCGAAGGCGATGCCTGCGCGGTTCCATTCGGCTGCTTCGTTGATCGCCTTGGCAATGACGATGCGGCCGATCTCGGACATCAAGCCGCATTTTTCCGCGATCGGAATGAACTCGCCCGGCGCGATCATGCCGCGCCCGGCGTGTCTCCAGCGAACCAGAGCCTCGATGCCGCTGATGGCGCCGTTCGACAGCGACACCTGCGGCTGGAAATAGACTTCGAACGCCTTCTCGGAGATGGCGGTCCTGATGTCGAGCTCGAGCTGCTTGCGATAATCGAGTTCGCGTCTCAGCTCCTCGGAGAAGAACGACAAGCTGCCGCCGCCCTGCTTCTTGGCGGAATACAGCGCCAGATCGGCATGGACGAGCAGGTCCTGAGCATTGTCGGCATCGATCGGGTAGACCGCAATCCCGGCACTTACGCCCGGATGGATCGTCGTTCCCCGGAAAATGATCGGCTCATTGAGTTTGGCCAGCATGCGCCTGGCGACGATATCGATGTCCTCGGTGCTGCCGGCGTCGTTGAGGACCACAACGAATTCATCGCCGCCGAGACGCACGTTGAGATCCGACGTACGGCACGAATCACGCATGCGCTGCGCAGCCGCCACCAGCACATAATCGCCGGCGGCGTGGCCGAACGTGTCGTTGATCTGCTTGAACCGGTCGAGATCGAACTGCACCACGGCAACCCGTTCACACCGTCGCTGCGCGGCATTGATCAGCGTATCGAAATGCTCGGTCAAAAAGGTGCGGTTGTGCAGGCCGGTCAGCCCGTCATGCACGGCGATAAAGGCCATGGAATTGCGCGCATCGACCAGCTCGCGCGTCCGGCGCAGGATGGCATTCGACATTGGCCTGAAAATGAAAAGCGCCACCAGCACGATGACGCCGATGGTCGAGTAGAACAATGTGCGGTTAAGATCGAGAAGTGTTTCGGATCGCTGGTCTGCAAAGGCACTGATGCGCTGGCCAAGTGCGGCATAGCCCGACAATGTTGCGTTGGCAACGGAAGCGTTCAGGTTGACGCGCTCCTCTCCGCCCTTGTAGCCACCATTGCCGGCCATGTTGAGCCGCGATTCGAATGACGAGATCAGGCGTTCGCCGTTGGCGATAAGCCCGACAGAGAAATAGTCGAGATGGTACGGCTTGGCGAAAAGCACGCTCTCGATCGATTTCGGATCGAACCTTGCCGGCGACGCCGGATCGGCGGCGGTCCGTTCGAGCAGCAGATCGTAGTTCTTCTCGAACTCCACCGTCGCTTGCTTGAGCGCGCTAACCAGGGCCGGCTGCTGGTCGCGTGAGGCGGTACCGGTCGCGCCGGCAAGGAAGACGATGCGCTGCGACAGGGCTTTTTGTGTGCTGACCACATCGAGCAGTGCCTGGTTGTGCTGCTGGGCCGCCATCATCTGCTGCAGCAGGATGAAGGAGGCCACTACCATGGCGGCGATGATCAGCAGAGCCAGCCAGTAGCCGGATTTTATCAGGAGTATGAGCCTGCCCGAAACGGCGTGCACCGGCTGCTGTGACATTTTCTGAGGCGGCCCTCTCGCCAACGAATTCTTGTGCGACAACCTTTGGCTTCAAAGTGTTAACAGGTTTGGGACGGCAGCATACAGGCGGCGGCGACCGTGGCGAGAAACCCGCAAAGTGGTTATTGCAATCTTTCGCGGCGCCTCCGCATTTGAACATCGTGGCCTCTGCCGTGCCATTCCCGCCACCGAAGCGGTCGCTTTTGCGATGGATTTTTCGTCCGCGCGGCGCGACAGTCCTCATCGATCTCAACAGGGCCTGATCATGACCGAAGCATTCCTTTCCCACATCGACAGCGAGCTTGAAGGACTGAAATCGGCCGGCCTTTACAAATCCGAACGGGTGATAACCTCGACCCAATCGGCCGAGATCGAGGTCGGCGGCGAGAAGGTGCTGAATTTCTGCGCCAACAATTATCTCGGCCTCGCCGACAGCGCCGAACTGCGCGAGGCGGCCAAGCAGGCGCTCGACCGGTACGGCTACGGCATGGCATCGGTGCGCTTTATCTGCGGCACGCAGGAAGAACACAAGCAGCTCGAGGCAACCATTTCTGACTTCCTCGGCATGGAGGACACCATCCTCTACGGCTCCTGCTTCGACGCCAATGGCGGCCTGTTCGAGACGCTGCTCGGCGAGGAGGATGCGGTCATCTCCGATGCGCTGAACCACGCCTCGATCATCGACGGGGTACGGCTGTCGAAGGCAAAGCGCTTCCGCTACGCCAACAACGACATGGCCGATCTGGAAGCGCGGTTGAAAGAGGCGCGCGACTGTCGGTTCCGGCTGATCGCCACCGACGGCGTGTTCTCGATGGATGGCATCATCGCCAATCTGAAAGGCGTCTGCGACCTCGCCGACAAATACGATGCGATGGTCATGGTCGACGACAGCCATGCTGTTGGCTTCGTCGGCAGGAACGGCCGTGGCTCGGCCGAACATTGCGGCGTCGAGGGCAGGGTGGACATCATCACCGGTACGCTGGGCAAGGCATTGGGTGGCGCGTCCGGCGGCTACACGTCGGGCAGGAAGCAGGTGGTCGACTGGCTGCGCCAGCGCTCGCGCCCCTATCTGTTCTCCAACACGCTGATGCCGGCGATCGCCGGCGCTTCGATCCGGGTTTTCGAGATGATCCGCAATGGCGATGCGTTGCGCCAGCGCCTATATGCCAATGCGGCGCGGTTTCGCTCCGAGATGGGCAAGCTCGGTTTTACTCTGGCCGGCGCCGACCATCCGATCATCCCGGTGATGCTGGGCGACGCGACGCTGGCGCAGGAAGTGGCGGCGCGGATGCTGAAGCGCGGCATCTATGTCATCGGCTTCTCGTTCCCGGTGGTGCCGAAGGGCCAGGCGCGCATCCGCACGCAGATGTCGGCCGCCCATTCCGGCGCCGACATCGAACGCGCGGTTGGGGCGTTCGCCGCAGTCGGTCGCGAACTCGGCGTGATTTCCTGAGCGGCCGGATCAAGAGATTCAAGCGACTAAGGTTCTGGGGACAAAAGAATGTCGAACATGATGAAGGCGCTGGTCAAGGCCAAGGCCGAGCCGGGCATCTGGATGGAAGAAGTGCCGGTGCCGGAAATCGGTCCGAACGATGTGCTGATCAAGATCAGGAAGACGGCGATCTGCGGCACCGACGTACACATCTACAATTGGGACCAGTGGGCGCAAAAGACCGTGCCGGTGCCGATGGTAACCGGCCATGAATTTGTCGGAACCGTCGCCGATTTCGGCACGGCGGTGACCGAGTACAAACTCGGCCAGCGGGTTTCCGGAGAAGGCCATATCGTCTGCGGCCATTGCCGCAACTGCCGGGCGGGCAGGGGGCATCTGTGCCGCAACACGCTCGGCGTCGGCGTCAACCGGCCGGGCGCCTTTGGCGAATACCTTGCGATCCCGCAGCACAATGTCGTGCCCATCCCCGACGATGTGCCGGACGAGATCGCCGCCATCTTCGATCCCCTGGGCAATGCCGTCCACACGGCCTTGTCTTTCGATCTGGTCGGCGAGGACGTGCTGGTCACCGGCGCCGGGCCGATCGGCATCATGGGTGCACTGGTGGCGCAGTGCGTCGGCGCGCGAAAAGTGGTCATCACCGACATCAACCCGGTGCGCCTGGCACTGGCGAAAAAGCTCGGCGTCCAGCATGTCGTCGATGCGTCGAAGGAAAAGCTGCGCGACGTCATGCCGGCGCTCGGCATGACCGAGGGTTTTGACGTCGGCCTCGAAATGTCGGGTGCCGCACCTGCCTTCCGCGACATGATCGACACCATGAACAATGGCGGCAAGATTGCCATTCTCGGCATCGCGCCGACCGGCTTCGAGATCGACTGGAACAAGGTCATCTTCAAGATGCTGCATCTGAAAGGCATCTACGGCCGCGAGATGTTCGAGACCTGGTACAAGATGATCGCGCTGGTGCAGGGTCCTCTCGATGTCAGCGGCCTGATCACCCACCGCATCGGCATCGACGACTATATTTCGGGATTTGAGGCGATGAAGAGTGGCAATTCCGGCAAGGTGGTGATGGATTGGTGAGGCATATAGGGGTGCAAGATGGCGGATAGTGAGCACGGTCGCATCATTGCCTCGCAGGCAAAGATCGGACTGAAGCCCGCCGGATTTCAACGCAAAGGGAAGTCTCGAATCTGGATCGCCGATCGCGGCTTCTGGCTAAGTGTAGTCGAGTTCCAGCCCAGCTCTTGGTCCAAAGGCACTTACCTTAACGTAGCAGTCGACTGGCTCTGGGGTTCGCTCCCTGAAACAGTTACCTTCGATCGTCCTCAGCGCATTGGACAGTTCGTTCCGTTCGAGAGCCCGGCACAGTTTCTGCTCGCGGTTGATCAAATGGCCAAGAAGGTCGTCGAAATCGATCGGGTTCACCGATCAATGTTCCCTTCCGTGCAGGCGACAGCGACAATCCTCGTGAATGAATTGCAGCCGGGCGCCTACGGCGAGTGGGCGGCCTTCCACGCCGGGGTGGCGGCCGGTTTGGCTGGTGATTTTGAAACGGCAAGGCGGCTGTTTGAAAGCGCTCAGAGACATGCGGCTTCGCAGGCGCAGCTTCTCTTGGGCTACATCGATGATCCGATAGCATTTCGAAGCCGTGTCAGAGGCTTCATTGTAGCCGAACGCGCCTACTACGGTCTAGGAGCGTTACCTGCCGCAATAGCGATCTGATTTCTACGACGGGCAAACCCATGGAGGATTTCAACCCACTGTGAGTTTTGCCTCCAGCGCCGCTACCCCACTGACAATCGCCGCCCGCTCTTCCGCACCAAGCCTCTCCAGCAGCTCCCGCTCGAACTCCTTCGCCAGCGGCACCATTTCGCGATAGGCGGCAAGCCCCGCTTTGGTCAGCGTCAGATGCTCGACGCGACGGTCTTTCTCGTCTGGCGTGCGGGTCAGCCAGCGGCGCCGCTCGAGTTCGGCGACCGCGCGCGAAACCTTGGTCTTGTGCATGGCCGATTGCTCGCCGAGCGCCGTCGCCGTCATCGTGCCGTGCTGTCCAAGTCCCGCAAGCGTGCGCCATTCGGGCCGGGTCAGGCCGTGGCGGTCCTTGTATATCCTTGAGAATTCACGGCTGACGGCATCGGCAAGCCGATAGAGCCGGTAAGGCAGGAAGGATTCCAGCTCGAGGATTTCCATGGTTGGCCCTGACTGGGCATGCTGGCGGCTCATGCCGAAATCACCGTTGATGGTTACATTTTCAATGGTTACAAATGAAACCGGTATGGTCAACTCGGAGCATCTTTGCGGATGCGCAAACGATGCTCCGAGACCATGAATTCGGGAGGATTCCATGGCCTATTCCTACATGCCGGGTTTCGGCAACGACTTCGAGACCGAGACTCTGCCGGGCTCGCTGCCGCAAGGCCGAAACTCGCCGCAGCGGCCGGCCTACGGCCTCTATGCCGAGCAGCTTTCGGGCTCTCCTTTCACCGCGCCGCGCGGCACCAATGAGCGCTCCTGGCTTTATCGGATAAGGCCGAGCGTCAGGCACACCGGTCGCTTCAAAGCGGCGAATTATCCGCTTTGGAAAAGCGCGCCGAACGTCGGCGACCATCAGCTCGCACTCGGCCAGTATCGCTGGAGCCCCGTGCCGATGCCGAAGGAACCGACCGATTTCATCGCCGGCATGCGCTCGATCACCACCGCCGGCGACGTGCTCGGCCAGACCGGCATGGCGGCACACGTCTATGTCGCCAATCGCTCGATGGTCGACGATCATTTCTTCAACGCCGACGGCGAGTTGCTGGTCGTGCCCCAGGTTGGAGCCTTGCGCTTCGTCACCGAGATGGGTGTTATCGAACTCAGGCCGGGCGAGATTGCCGTGCTGCCGCGCGGCCTGGTGTTCAAGGTCGAACTGGTCGATCCGCAAGTGCGCGGCTATGTCTGCGAAAATTACGGCGCCAAGCTGACGCTGCCGGATCGCGGCCCGATCGGCGCCAATTGCCTGGCCAATCCGCGCGATTTCAAGACGCCCTGCGCCTGGTTCGAGGACAAGGACACGCCCTGTCGGCTGATCGCGAAATGGTGTGGCCAGTTCCATGTCACCGAAATCGACCATTCGCCGCTGGATGTGGTGGCGTGGCACGGCAATTATTCGCCCTACAAATATGATCTTGCGACCTTTTCGCCGGTCGGCGCAATCCTGTTCGACCACCCCGATCCGTCGATCTTCACCGTGCTGACCGCGCCGAGCGGCGAGGAAGGCACCGCCAATATCGATTTCGTCATCTTCCCGCCGCGCTGGCTTGTGGCGGAAAACACTTTCCGCCCGCCCTGGTATCACCGCAACATCATGAGCGAGTTCATGGGCCTGATTCATGGTCAGTACGATGCCAAGGAAGAGGGCTTCGTGCCCGGCGGCATCAGCCTGCACAACATGATGCTGGCTCACGGACCCGATGCGTCTGGCTTCGAAAAAGCCTCGCGAGCGGAGCTGAAACCGGTCAAGCTCGACAACACCATGGCCTTCATGTTCGAGACACGCTTTCCGCAGATGGTGACCCGCTATGGCGCCGAGCTCGAAACCCGGCAGGACAACTACATCGACTGCTGGGCCGGCCTGAAGAAGCGCTTCAACGGCACGCCAGAGGGCGACTGGTCTTGAGCGCCGTCGTATGACGGATCGTCTGGTGCTTCTGGGTTCGAAGGGTGGCCCGGCGCTGCGGCCGGGCGGCCCGTGGCCGAGTTCGTCGCTGCTGGAGATTGGCGGCCGCACCATCGTCGTCGATTGCGGGCTGGGCGTAACGCGCGGGCTGACCGATGCCGGCATCAGCCTGAAGGCGCTCGACCTGATCTTCATCACGCATTTGCATTCCGACCATGTGCTGGAACTCGGACCGTTGATCCACACCGCATGGACGGCCGGCCTGGCGGCGCCCGTCACTTTGTTCGGCCCGCCCGGCATCGGCCATTATTGGCAGCGCTTTTGCCAGGCAATGGAATTCGACATCGAGATCCGCATCGCCGATGAAGGCAGGCCGGATCTCCGCGACCTGGTTTCGATCGTCGAATTTGATGAAGGCCAGGTGGCGGAAGAGCGCGGTCTCAAAATATCGGCGCTGCGCGTCGACCACCCGCCGGTGACGGATTGCTTTGCGCTGCGCTTCGATCATGCGGAGCAAGGCATCGTCTTTTCGTCGGATACTGCGTTCTTTCCGCCATTGGCGGATTTCGCCCAAGGCGCCGACATACTGGTCCACGAAGCCATGCTGGAAGTGGGTATCGAGCGGCTGGTCGCGAAGACCGGCAACGGCGCAAGGCTGAGAGAGCACCTGCTTGCCAGCCACAGCTTTGCCGAGGAGGCCGGGCGCATCGCCAGCGACGGAGGCGTCAAAAGGCTAGTCCTCAACCACCTCATTCCGGCCGACGATCCCGAGATCGGCGAAGCCGACTGGATTGCCGCCGTCAGGAAAACATGGGCCGGCGACTTGACGATCGCCCGCGACGGCCTTGTTGTGGGGCTTGGGGAGTGAAGATGGCCAACGACAAGCTTTCGGAAGAGGTGCGAAAATCCGAGGAGACATCCTGGGCGCAGCTCTCCTTGTTTCTCGACAGGGTGGAAGACCTGCCGTCTTTCGTCCGGTTCCTCGATGCGCTGCGAAACGACCGTGAGGACGCCGACCGTAAGGAGGCGTTGCGGTCGGCAGGACCTGACATCAGCTGGAATGGCTGGGAAAACAATTCGTTAGCCACTTTTCTTGAGTCGGCTGTCGCTTGGGCCGTCACCTGGAGCAAAGACAGTCGGCGCGGCGACCCGGCGTTTCTAGCGGATGAAAATCCTTGGAAAGCCGCGGCCAGAATTATCTATGCCGGCAAATATTACGAATAAACGCCTTGGGAGGAAGCATGAAGCTTGCCACATTGAAGGACGTGACGCGCGACGGGAAACTCGTCGTCGTCTCGCGCGACCTGACGCGGTTTACCGATGCTTCGTTCCTGGTGCGCACGCTGCAGGCCGCACTCGACGACTGGCATCGCATCGCCCCGCATCTCGCTGCGATGGCCGAATCGCTGGAGAATAATGCGGTGCCGTCCGCCCGCTTTCACGAGCACGACGCCCATTCGCCGCTGCCGCGGGCCTATCAATGGGCTGACGGCTCGGCCTATGTGAACCACGTCGAACTGGTGCGAAAGGCGCGCGGCGCCGAGATGCCAGCAAGCTTCTGGACCGATCCGCTGATCTACCAGGGCGGCTCGGACGCTTTCCTCGCACCGCGCGACCCAATCCGCATGGTCGACGACGCTCTTGGCATCGACATGGAAGGCGAGGTCGCCGTCATCGTCGACGATGTGCCGATGGGCGCAAGCCTAGATGAGGCGCGGGCAGCGATCCGGCTGGTCATGCTGGTCAACGATGTAACGCTGCGCGGCCTGACCGGACCCGAGCTCGCCAAGGGGTTCGGCTTCTACCAGTCGAAACCGTCATCGGCCTTTTCGCCGGTTGCGGTGACGCCGGACGAGCTGGGCGATGCCTGGGACGGCGGCAAGGTCAGCCTGCCGCTGCTGGTCGATCTCAACGGCAAACCGTTCGGCCGGGCGAACGCCGGCATCGACATGACCTTCGACTTTCCGGCGCTGATTGTTCACGCCGCAAAAACGCGGCCGCTGGCCGCCGGCACCATTATCGGTTCGGGCACCGTCTCCAACAAGCTCGACGGCGGGCCGGGCAAGCCTGTCTCGGCGGGCGGCGCCGGCTACTCTTGCATCGCCGAGTTGCGCATGATCGAGACCATCGAAGCCGGCGAACCGAAAACGCCGTTCCTGCGCTTTGGCGATAGCGTGCGCATCGAGATGAAGGACAGGGGCGGGCATTCGATCTTCGGCGCCATCGAGCAGAAGGTCGAGCGGTACGAGGGGGCAAGAGCATGACGGGCGAGACATTCTATCTGCTGTGCGGTGTCTGGGCCCTTGTCATGCTGGCGATCTTCATCCGGGCGATCCGCCTGAGCTATTGCATCGAGGCGCGCTCGCCCGGCCTGACCAACCGCAGCGGCTTTCCGCGCAAGGCGATGATGTTTCACACCGTCACCAACACGAATGTCGCGCTGGACCAGGAAACGCAAGCCATGCGGCGGCGCATGATCGGGCTGCTGCTGATTGTTTTGGCTGGGTTTGCGCTTCTATGGGCGGGTGTGTCGCTATTCCGGGTCGCGCCGTGAAGTCATGGACCTGCTGAACCATTTTCGGCGCATGGCAGCCAACAATCTGTGGTCGAACGACCGGCTCTACCGCGCCGTGCTGCAGTTTGAGCCCGGCAAATTCGAAGCCGAACGGACGAGCTTCTTTCCGTCGATCAAGGCAACGCTCAATCACATCCTGGCGGTCGATCACCTCTATCTCGATTTTCTCGAAGAGGGCGGCGTCGGCGCCGCCGCCCATGACGATTTTGTGCCGTTCAATGATGCCAAGGCGCTTTTTGTTGCACAGAGGCCGACCGGCGGCTGATCGCCTTTTGCGACCGCCTGTCGGCGGACGATCTCGAGCGCCGCGTTCTCACCGACCGGCGCGAGGACGGCATGATACCGGAACGGATCGGCGATCTGCTCGCCCATCTCTTCATCCACGACATCCATCATCGCGGCCAGGTGCACGCGATGCAGTCCGGCACCTCGGTGAAACCGCCGCAACTCGACGAGTTTTTCCTCGATTATGATCTGACACTCAGGAAAGCCGAGGTCGAGAGGTTGGGCTTGCGAGACCAACTGCTTGGATAATCATGCCAAAGCCACATCGTAACGGGCGAAATGCGGGTCGGATGTCAGGATGGTGAGGTTCTCCACTTGCGCCTGCGCAATCAGAAGTCTGTCGAACGGATCACCATGGTGGTGGGGTAGGCCGCCGACGGCGTTCGCGTGCTGGAAGGTTACGGCGAGCGGCTGAAATTGCATCCTTGGAAGCAGCGTTGGCAGATCGTCCGGCGCATTAAGTTTTCTGATCGAACGTTTGATGGCAATTTCCCAGACGCTTGCCGCGCTCGCGAACACCACCGCTTCCGAAGCCAGAATGACGCGGTGGTGCTCGCTAAGACGTCGATCGTCCGAAATCGACCAGAGGATGATGTGTGTGTCGGCGAGAAACGGGCCGACCGTCATTTCACGTACTCATCCCACTCGGGACCGAGTTCATCAAAATCGTCCGCAATCCAGATCTTGCCCTTCAACGCGCCTATACGCGGCAGGGGTTCGGCCACTGCCGGAGGTACGATACGCGCCGCCGCCTTGCCGTGGCGTGTGAGCACGATCTCCTCGCCGGCTTCCGCGCGGCTGACGAGTTCCGACAATTTGGCCTTGGCTTCGGCAATGGAAACATTCATGACTCGATCCTTTATGACCAGAATTTAGGTCATAATTGATCAAACCACAAGGCACCTCGGCCGAGTTGGCTACGCTGCCTTACCGTCCACCTTCAGCACGCCGCGCTTGATCTGGTCCTGCTCGATCGATTCGAACAAAGCGCGGAAATTGCCCTCGCCAAAACCTTCGTCGCCCTTCCTCTGGATGAACTCGAAGAAGATCGGGCCGATCACTGTCTTGGAAAAGATCTGCAGCAGGATCTTGGTCGTGCCGCCATCGACGACGCCTTCGCCGTCGATCAGGATGCCGTGCTTTTTCATGCGCTCGATCGGCTCTTCGTGCCCGTTCACGCGGGCATAAGACATGTCGTAATAGGTCTCCGGCGGTCCCGGCATGAACTTCAGGCCGTTGGCGGCCAGCCTGTCGGTGGCGCCGTAGATGTCGTCGGTGCCGACGGCGATGTGCTGGATGCCCTCGCCATTATACTTCTTCAGATATTCGGCGATCTGGCTGGTCTCGTCCTTGGACTCGTTCAGCGGAATGCGGATCTTGCCGCAGGGCGAGGTGATGGCGCGGCTGACCAGGCCGGTGATCTTGCCGTCGATGTCGAAGAAATGGATCTGCTTGAAGCCGAACAGGTCTCGGTAGAAATCCCACCATTTGTCCATCTGGCCGCGATAGACATTGTGGGTCAGGTGGTCGAGATAATAGAAGCCGACGCCTTCCGGCCTGGGGTCGCGCTCGCCCAGCCAGTCGAACTCGGCGTCGTAAGCCGAGCCCTTCTCGCCGTAAGTTTCGATGAAATAGAGCAGCGATCCGCCGATACCGACGATCGCCGGCACGTCGAGCGTCTTGTCGTTGCCTTCATAGGGCGTCGCGCCCTTGGCCACCGCGTGATCGAAGGCATGCCTTGCATCGACCACCCGCCACGCCATCGAGGCGGCGCAAGGGCCGTGTTTGTCGACGAATTTCATGGCATGCGAGCCGGGTTCGGCATTGACGACATAGTTGATGTCGCCCTGCCGCCAGACGGTGATGTCCTTGCCGCGGTGCTTGGCCACCGGCACATAGCCCATGCGGGTGAACAGTTCGGCGAGCTTTTCCGGCTCGGCATGCGCGAATTCGACGAACTCGAAGCCGTCGGTGCCGGCGGGATTGGTTTTGCTGATCTTGGCGGGCGGTGCGTCGTGCGGGAAGGGACCCATGGCATTGCTCCGAAATCTGGAACTGGCCGCGTCGGCCATCTGGACGCAATTATAGCGCGGAGCGAGTGCAAATTGCTTGCATTCAAACGCTTGAAATGGTCTGATCATGCGCGAGTTGTGCACTGCGGACCCGAAATTCATGGATGAGGCGCGCATCGACCAGTTTGACCGCAAGATAATGGCTCTATTGCAGGGCGATGCACGGCTGACCAACAACGATCTGTCGGAACGGGTGAACCTGTCAGCGTCGCAATGCTCGCGTCGTCGCCAGCGGCTGGAGGAGGACGGCTATATCAAGGGCTACCGGGCGGTGCTCGACCGCGACAAACTCGGCTTTTCCCTGGTCAACGTCATTTCGGTGACGCTCGCCACCCACAACCGCGACAATGCGCGGCGTTTCGGCGAATTGGTGGCGCGGCTGCCGCAAGTGCAGGAAGCGCACGCGCTGACCGGCGAGATGGACTACATATTGAAAGTCGTGACGCCGGACCTGAAGTCGCTGTCGGAATTCGTCAACGGCGTGCTGCTGCCGCACGAATCGGTGCAGCATGTGAAGACGGCGATCGTGCTTGAGACATTGAAGGAAACCGGCGCGCTGCCGATTTAGCCCAGACGGCTTTTCGTTAGATATGGCGGAGGGACAGCACCCAGGACAGCACCCCCCTCTGGCCTGCCGGCCATCTCCCCCTCAAGTGGGGAGATTGGCAGCTCTGACCTCGCTGCCCACTCCGCAACGCTGAAAATTGGCGAAAGCCAACGCGACATCCAATCTCCCCACTTGAGGGGGAGATGTCCGGCAGGACAGAGGGGGGTGTGAAGGATCGCCACAGTGCGGAACTTGACTTCTTCCGCTCGGAACGTGAGGCCGTTCACCCCTTCGACTGCTTGATCAGCCCATAGAGATTGGTGCAGCGGGCGCCGGAACGGCAATAGGCGAAGACCGGGCCATCAAGCTCATCCAGTGCCTCGGCCTGGTCCTCGACATTCTCGGCCGTGATCTGGCCGCTGATGACAGGGATGTAGCGGAAGGCGAGCCCGGCGCCCTCGACCGCCGCCTTGACGGTGTCGGCCGATGGCTGGCCGGGCTGCTCGTCGTCCGGCCGGTTGCAGATCACGCTCTTGAAGCCGGCGGCCTTGATGGTGGCGACATCTTCGGGCTGGATCTGGCCGGAGACCGAATAGTCGTCGCTGATCTGGCGGTATTCCATGGCGGTGTCCTCGCAATCTGGTTAGCGGCAGTCTTGCCACTCCCTGACCCGGTCGGCAACAGCCATTAGATAGAAATCCGGCCGGGCGATTTCAGCCCGACCGGATGGAGTGACTAGACAGCTCAGCTGCCGAGGATCGCGCCTTTGATCTGGGCGATGTTGTTGTGCATCAGGTCGATATAGGTCGCGGCCGGGCCGTCGGGCTGCGACAGCGCATCGGAATAGAGCGTGCCGCCCACCTTGATGCCGGTCTCGCTGGCGATCTGCTCGATCAGCCGCGGGTTGGTGATGTTCTCGACGAAGATCGCCGCCGCCTTGTCCTGTTTCACCTGGCTGACAAGCTTGGCGACGTCGGCAGCGGAGGGCTCCGACTCGGTCGACACGCCTTCCGGGGCCAGGAACGTCAAGCCGTAGGCCTGCTCGAAATAGCCGAAGGCGTCATGCGAGGTGATGACGACGCGCTTCTCCTGCGGGATCGACTGGATCGCCGCCTGCACTTCGCCCTCAAGCGCCTCGAGCTTTTGCGTATAGGCGGCTGCATTGGCCTTGTAGCTGTCGCAGCCCGCAGCGTCGGCCGTGCAAAAGGCGTCGGCGATGTTCTTCACATAGATCTTGGCATTGGCGATCGACTGGAAGGCATGCGGATCGGTGACCGTCTTGCCGCCATCGGTTTCCGCGCCTTCGGCGGCATCGGCCTCGGCGAATTCGGGTTTGAAATTGATCGGCGTGACCCCCTTGGTCAGCACGGCAATCGAAGCCTTGGTGGCGCTGGCGTCGACCAGGCGCTGCAGAAAACCTTCGAAATGCAGGCCGTTGACCAGCACGATGTCGGCCTTGGCCATCGCCACCGCATCGGCGGGGCTCGGCTCGTAGACGTGGGCGTCGCCGTCCGGCCCGACGATAGTGGTCAGATCGATGCGGTCGCCGCCGACATTTTTGGCGAAATCGGCGATGATCGTGAAGCTGGCGACCACTTTCAACGGCTCTGCGAAGGCCGAAGATGCGCCAAAGACGGTTAATGTTATAACGCTCACGGCCAAAGCGGCGCGGATCGATTTCAGCATGGACTAGGTTCTCCTTTGTTGGGATCAGGCAGTTCGGTGGCGGTGATGGACGATGCGGGCGCGCAGGATGCCGCGCGTGCCGAACAGGATCGAGGCGAAATAGACGACGCCGGCGGACAGGATGATGGCCGGGCCGGACGGCAATGACGCATGGTAGGACAACAGCAGCCCGGCAATACAGGAGGCAAAGCCGATTACTGTGGCCAGCACGCACATCGGCTCGACGCGCGAGGTCCAGAAGCGGGCCGCCGCTGCCGGCAGCATCATCAGCCCGACCGACAGCAAGGTGCCGAGCGCCTGGAAGCCGCCTACGAGGTTGAGCACGACGAGGCCGAGAAAGATGAAATGCACCGGGCTGCCCATCCGGCTGACCGAGCGCAGGAACAAAGGGTCGAGGCATTCGGCGACCAGCGCCCGCCAGAAGATGGCGAGGCTGACCAGCGTCACCACAACGATGCCGCCGATCAGCGTCAGCGCCTCGTTGTTGAGCGCCAGCACGGTGCCGAAGAGCACATGCATGAGATCGACGCTGGAGCCGCGGATCGACACCATGAGCACGCCGATGGCCAGCGAAATCAGATAGAAGGCCGCCATGGAGGCGTCCTCGCGCTGGATGGTGAAGCGCGAGACGGCGCCGGCGCCGAGCGCCACGATGATGCCGGCGATCAGTCCGCCGATGGTCATCGGCAGGATCTCCAGGCCATAGAACAGGAAGCCGGCGGCGGCACCCGGCAGGATGGCATGCGCCATGGCGTCGCCGGACAGGCTCATGCGCCGCAGCATCAGGAACACGCCGACCGGGCAGGCGCCGAGCGACAGCATCATCGAACCGGCAAGCGCCCGCTGCATGAAGGCGTAGTCGGCGAAAGGAGCGACGAACAGACCGTAAAGCACCTCCATCATGCCGCCCTCGGCCCGGAGCCGTGATAATGGTCGTGGTCATGGCCGTGCTCGTGGCCACCGTGCTCGTGATCATGCTCGCCGGGCTCACACCATGGCGCGTTGTCCTCCCAGGCTTCGTGGAAGCGGCGCGCGCGCAACAGATTCTCCGGCTGCAGCGTCTCCCTGGTCTCGCCCCAGGCGATCGGCTGGCGCGCCAGGAGCAGTGTTTCGGGGAAATTCTGCCGCACCAGATCGAGATCGTGGACCACAACCATGATCGTGCGTTCCTCGCCGTGCCAGCGCTTGATCAGCGCGATCAGGTCGCCGACCGTCTTGGCATCGACAGCGTTGAACGGCTCGTCGAGCAGGATGAGCTCGGCATCCTGCAACAGCACGCGGGCAAACAGCGTGCGCTGCAGCTGGCCGCCCGACAGTGTGTCGATCGGGCGCTTCTCGAAACCGCCTAGGCCGACGGCCATCAGCGCCTTGCTGACCGAGTCGCGGTCTTCCCTTGTATAGCGGCCGAGCATGCCGCGCCGCGGCCACAGGCCAAGCGAAACCAGGTCGACGACCCGGGCCGGAAAGGAGCGGTCGAGTTCCGATTGCTGCGGCAGATAGGCGGCGCGTACGCCGGGCGCCCGGATCACCGTGCCGGCCATCGGCTTCAGGACGCCGACAATGCCCTTCATCAGCGTCGACTTGCCGGAGCCGTTGGCGCCGACGACCGCCGTCAGCGATCCCTTGCGGATTGTTCCATTGAGGTGGTGGACCGCAGGATGGCTATTGTAGCCCAGCGTCAGGTCGCGGAAGGTCAGGCAGGTTTGGCTCATGTGACGATCCATGGGGCGATGATCGGTGCTGCAGGGGCGGATTCGATATGTGATGTTATTACATTAGTCAACAAGCCAATCGGGCGGAATTGCGGCCGGGCCGTCTTGTTGTGTGCTTTGGCTTGCTCAAGAAGTTCCGCTCGAGCGGCCTTGCCCCCGACGAACCCGGCCCCTAAACAGGCGCAGCGACAAGAGGAGAAGGAATATCCAATGAGCATTCGTCGTATCGATGTAGGCCAGCGCATGAGCCAGATCGTCATCCACGGCAACACCGTCTATCTGGCCGGTCAGGTCGGCAAGCCGGGCGGAAACGTCGGTGCCCAGACCAGGGACATTCTGGCGGCGATCGACGAATTGCTGGCCAAGGCCGGCACCGACAAAACCAAGATCCTGCAGGCGATCATCTGGCTGGCCGACATGAGCACCTTTGCCGAGATGAACGCGGAGTGGGACAAATGGGTGCCGCAAGGCAACACGCCGGCCCGCGCCACCGGCGAAGCGAAACTTGCCGGACCGGAATATCTGGTCGAGATTATTGTTACCGCGGCGATTTGAGAGGCGGCTCCTAACCCTCCCCCTCGAGGGCAGGGCAATCGCATTTGGATTCTTACGAAGATGGACCCCCACCCTAACCCTCCCCACTGTTTGGACCGGAGACATCGCGAACAGGTGTGCGAGGACATCGCGAACAGTGCTCCATGCTATCTCTCGACGAGGTTGAGGTCGATGGTTTGGATTTTCTGATGGCGGAAGAAGACGTTGAAGACGCCGTCCTTGTCGGTCGCACGGAAGGCGACGGCGCGCCCGGCGAAGGCATTGCAGATCTTGAAGTGGCGGCCGAACAGCGAGGTCGCGCCCTTCTGCTGGATCTTGCGGATATGGTCGCCGGGCGCATAGTCGAAGGGCTGCTGGGTCTCCCTGAAGTCGCGCGGGGAAGACCGGTAGCGGTCGAGCGGCACGGCGCCGGCGATCGCCTCGTGCGGGCGCTCTGCATTGTACAACACGACGAGAGAACGCCCACGGGACCGAGGAACGCAAGTTTCTTTATCCATGGCATCCCTGGGCCGGGCGTTGTGTTCACGTTCATGAGGTGATC
>NZ_JAMYPD010000047.1:0-31529 GCF_040320195.1 Mesorhizobium sp. M0768
GTGTTAACTTCCATTGTGGACGCTCCCTCTCTTACGGTGGCTGTCAAACACCACCATTCTGGCACATCGATGCCGTCGAGGGGGCGTCCACCCCATCACTATCCAATCACCAAGAACGTGATGGAGGTGGCGAAAACCGGTGCAAGCAGCCAGCGAGCTTTGTGAACACTGTTCTCCATCGGCTCCTCCCTTGAGGGACCGCAACGAGTACAAACAGACGCAGTTCCGGGGCCATTGCGCGCAGCGAATCAGACTTAGGTCCCTACGCAAGGCCAGCCTTAAGGCTCCGTTTGGAACGTCTAGAGAAGCTGCAGGTTTGGGGCGCTTTGGCGCTATGTTTTGCGCCCACGAGCCCACAAGGAGATAGCTATGAGAATGCATCTTTCCACCGCAGCGGCGGGATTGCTGCTGCTGGCCGGTGTCGGTGCCGCCGCCGCCCAGGACGTGGTCATTGACCCGCAGCAGGAAACCGTCATCAAGGAATATGTGAAAAAGCAGCCGCTCGCTTCGGTGAAAGTCCCTGGGGTAGAGCTGAATGTCGGCTCGACGCTCCCGGACAGCGTCGAGCTTCATGAAGTCCCCAACGTCAAATATCGCTACGTCGTCGTCGACAACCGGACTGTTGTCGTTGACCCGGGCACACGTAAAATCGTGAAAGTCATCCAGTAACCTGAACGTCTGAGAAGACCGCCCGCCGTGCCGAAGGGTGCGGCGGGAAGCCAAGCATGAGCTCTCCAGAATGCGAGGCGCTGCAATGTCCCTCTCTCCCAGTCTATCCTCCGTCGGTCTGACTTTCCAATGCCCGCATTGCAACTTCGCCGTCGTCAGGAACGGCAGCTGGTTTCAGGTCGTTTCCCATTACAAGTGCGAGGAATGCGGACGCGAGGTCCGGATTACGTATCCCGATAAGATTGGCATCTTCCAGAAGCACGCGCACTTGGCCATTCCCCCGCCGGGAGCGAGGTAGATTTGCAGGCCCGAAAGTGAGTTCGAACTGCTGGGCGTCGAGTCCGAGCGGGCAAGGCGGCATTCGCCTAAGATCGGCACGCGGAGGACTAAGGGTCGGGTGGGGATCGCTGCTTGGAGTCGTGAACTGTGGGCTCCAAGGAGTGGCGAACGTGAGTTGAGTGCTGCGCAACCAGTCAAAACGATGAGGGCCAACGTGAGCAGCGCGCCAGAGACGTACAAGATTGTCCTGACACTACCCCCCTTTGGCGGCGTTTCCACCACGCAGGTAGATTCCCAGGTGGAGGAGGCGTATCGCCAGGTGGGTCTAGACCAATGTCGTCAAAGTGGCCGCTCCAACACCAGCCATCATCGCTGGCACTGCGGGCACGATAAAGGGCGCCAGTGCCTCGACCGAATTCATGTGAACCCGGTCGATCCTATAGAGCCGGTTGTCGTCATCTGCCGGGACTACCGGTCGTGCCAGCGCTCCTGCAAACCTCTGGACGAACCCCGAGTAGACTGCCAACACTACCGATAGCAAGCAGCGCGCGAGCACGCCGAGAAGACTTAACCAATAGACTTCCATTCCCTGGAATCGCAGTGGACCAGACGGTGCTTGCGAGTGATGCTCGCAAGGGCGCGGACGGGTCAGGCCGCCGCACCGGGGAAAAGGCCCTGGAACCGCCGCAGGTACAGTGGCCAGCCTTGATCGCTATCAACCCCCACGCGCACGCCCTCCCAGCCTTCGCCATGGCGTTCGAGATTCCGGTGCTCGATCTCGACCCGGGTTCGGTTCTCCGTCTCAGGCGTGAACCGGACTTCCCATTCGCTGGTTTTGTTCAGGTCGCTCTCAATCTGCCACCGAGGACTGATGTCCCAGCTCAGAACGAGCCGGCCGGGGGGATCGTAAGCCAACACACGAGCCCAGTGGCACTCGCTGCCGTCCACGCCGCGATCGTAAACGTGGCCCCCGACCCAGGGTTCGAAGATCGTCTCTGCGATCGGCCCGGCAAGAAGATTGTGCTCGCGAGGTTTGAATTTCCCGAAATCCTCGGTGAAGACCTTGAAGGCACGCGCGATAGGTGCCTCGACAACGACGAAATGCCTTACGGGCGCGGTTGCAGGAAGCTTGCTCATGGCTGGTCCTTCTTTGGGTGCTCGACGGCCAGTTTGTAGCTCGCCAGGGTCTTGCTCCAGAACTGATCGATTTCCGCGCGCAGACTTGCTAGGCCGTCCGGATCGATACGGTATATTCGTTCCTTGCCTGAGCGCGTGTCGGCCACAAGCCCGGCATCCTTGAGTACTTTCAAGTGCTGAGAGACCGCCGGCCTGGTTACAGGCAGCACACGAGCAAGTCCGCTGACCGAACAAGGCTGTTCGACCAACAGTTCGAATATCGTGCGCCTCGTCGAGTCTCCGAGCGCTGTCCAGTGTTTCGCGTTAGTGGCCACTAACGCGAACTTAAATCGATGGGCCGGCACTGTCAACCTCGATAATCCGGGTGAACGTAGAGCGATCTCTTTCGGACAGGGATGGTCGCTCACAGTCGACAGGAGGACCAACCGTGACGTTCATGATGACCGCCGTTCCGGCGGAGCTCGATAGAGGATGATCCGTCCCGTCGGCAGAACCTGGGTGAGGAAATCAAAATCGCGGACGTTGCCGGTCAGCACGCTCGCACCCAACTGACGCGCCTGCAGGAACACGAGGGCGTCATTTAGGAAGCGGCGCTCGTGCCCCTCCCTCTTGGGCAGATTGCTCAGCCGGAACAGCAAGCCAGCCAAGATCCCGGCCTGTCCCCAGATCGCATCGTCCGGTGCATGAAGTCGGTGGTCCGGAATGTCCTCTACCGTGGCTTCAATCGTCTCGAGGACAGCTTTTGTGGAGGCATGCTTAGGGTCCAGCTGACCAAAGGCTTGGGTCAGCTCAGACAGGCAGGCAGCGGAATGGTGGCATCGGCGATAGGTAAGCAGCGTATCGACTTCAACCGGCGATCGTCCCTGCAGGACATCCAGATAGACGCTCGTATCCAGAAACAGCGGTCCCCCGATCGCCGGTTCGTCAGCAACCCATGGGAGATCGTCGTCGGCCCTGCGCTTCAGCGTTCCGTTGTGCTTTTGGGGCTTTAGCGATCGGAGGGTTTCGGAAAGATCAAACCCCAAGATCTATGTCCGCCGGGATACTGCCCTTACGTCCGACCAGGCGGGCGCCAAAGTCATCTTCGAGGGCCAGGCGCGACAGCGCCAGTTCCAACAGCTCCGTGTCCGAGGTGACATGGGCGCGCTTCTTGGCCGCCTCGATCAACTCCGCGGGCACCCGCGCCGAAAGACGGGTATTCTTCGCGGCGCCGAGGAGGCCGGCGGCTTTCGCTCGCTCCAGCACAAGTTTATTGCGGGTCGATGCGACCGTTGCTTCGCTTTCTGCAGCCGTCCGCGTCTGCCTAGCCATGAGAACCTCCTGTGTTGAACAGAATATAGATTTCGTTGAACGCATAGGCAAGGCTTAGTAGCCGCTGGCCGTCGGGACCATCGCTCCGGGATGATGAAGCGGACATCTGACGCTTTCGCACTCATCACGCGCGGTCAGTATTCGGGCTTGCGACCCAACCCGTGAAGGGCTGAGAAGTCCTCATCGCATTGCAGCGCGACGGGCAGTCCAAGGTCGCCGACGCGCTCTCAAAGGGTGCGCGTTTTCAGCTCTACCTGGCCCTGCGGCTTGCCGGATATTACGAGTTCGCCCAGTTTCGACCCTCTGTGCCATTCATTGCCGACGACATCATGGAGAACTTCGACCATTTCCGGTCCGAGGAGGTTTTCAGGTTGTTTGGTCAGATGGCAAGCGCTGGCCAGGTGATTTATCTGACCATCACCAGCACCTGTGCGAGATCGCCAAGGCTGTTGTTCCCGGCGTTACAATCACGAGCTCACGTAGTTGGCTGCTGCGGGGTGGGATGAGTTGAGGCTGCAAACTGAAGTAAACGGCCGGGCCGTCAGAAACACACCGCGAAAGGACGGCGAGTGCCCGGCGTCGGGAAACGCATTCCCATCCTCCGCCGCCAAGCCGAAAGCTCCAAGCTGGGCAGCCCGTGCGAAGCCTTGGCGGCTCCGGCGCCGAAAAGCCGTTCAAAATGAGCGATGCCCCGCTGGTGCGGATTTGAAATCGTTTCAGGTCTCCTCCTGGAGTTACTTTTCCTGACGAAAATGGTTTGCAATGAAGAGGGCTTTGGCGCTCGCCGGCTCAAACGAGGAACGCGCCTGGCTGATGTCGGTAGGCCTCGTGCGTTCCGGGTGGACCAATCGGAAGCCGACAGCGAGACGGTCCCAGAGATTGGTGGTGCCGGTGAGAAAGGTCAGCTGGGCGAGCTCTTCGTCACTAAAGGGCCTGTGTCCAGGCGAGGGCGGCGCGTTCGCGCTAGCTGTACAGCGAATCTGCCCTGCGCCAGTCATCGAGCAGATAGAGCCCGCTCTTCCGTCTCGCCGAGCGCGCGAACGTCCTTGTGTGCATATGAATGCAGTAGGCGCAGCCATTGATCTGGGATGCGCGCATCCTTACGAGCGCGATCAGACTCGGTTCGAGGCAACAGTTGCAGATCGCGTGTTCAAGCGCCCAAAGCGCATTCATAGCGTCAGAAGCTGCCTGGTTCGTTTTCTTGGGTTCAACTCGCATTGTCCTTGTCCCTTCCGGGTTGACGTTCCGCCGTCGCACCGGAAAGACGGCGTTCTTCGTTGCGCAAAATCTGCAGACCGCTCCAGTGCCATGGCGCGCTATGTCGAGCAGCACCGGCACTTTTCTGATCGCCTCTGACCGGTTTTCCCGGAAGAGGACCCCCAAATGGTGGACGTCCCGCGCCATTGCGGCCTGTTTGGCTTTGGCGGTCAGCCAGGTTCTTGAGCAATCCGCGCGGCGGCGGCTGATGCGCCGGAAGGCAGTCGATGCTCGCGAGGCGCAACAAAAAATTCTTTATCTAATCGCCGCAACCATGACGCATAAGATCCAATTGCAGCCGGCGGAAACACCAGAAATCACAGCCAGTGTTGAGGCGTACCGAACCCATATTGCCCACTTGCTGCAAGACCTGCGACACGCGGGTCCGTCCGAAAAAAATCATGTCTCGACCGGCAGCCGGTTCGACCGCTTGATCTGCGTAAGCGCGAAGCTGGACTCGATCGAGGAGACGCCATCGAGCCGCGTCAGCTTTTCCTTCAGGAAGCGCTCATAGGCGTGCAGGTCGCGTACCACCACACGCAGCAGATAATCGCGCTGGCCAGTCATCAGATAGCAATCGACCACCTCCGGCCAGCGCGCGATTGCCGCGTTGAACCGCTTCAGCTCGCTCTCGCGCTGGCGCTCAAGCTTGATCGAGGCAAACACCGAGATCGGCAGATCGACCATGTCCTGGTCGATCAGGGCGGCATAGCCGGTGATCACCCCCATGTCCTCCATCAGGCGGACCCGGCGGGCGCAGGGCGAGGCCGAAAGGCCGACCCGCTCGGCAAGCTGCTGCGCCGTCATCCTGCCATCGACCTGCAGCGCGGCAATGATCTTTCGGTCGATATTGTCCAGTCGACTTTTTGGCATCGAACGTTGCTCCATTGGCTGATATTGGCACAACCAGCTAACGCAGCTGCCAATCTCATGCAAGTTTAGCGACAATTGGCTTTTGCTCAGCCCTATGATTGAGACATCGCAACTGGGAGTCTTGCAGCATGGACAAACAAAAACTGGAGGCACTTTCGGCACTGGAGAAAAAGGTGCTCTGGCTGTCGACATGGATGATCCATAACGCCAATCACCTGCGGGAAAATACGGACGGCTTGAAGGTTGGCGGACACCAGGCATCCTCGGCGTCGCTGGTGACGATCATGACCGCGCTTTATTTCTCGGTGCTGAGGCCACACGACCGCGTCGCGGTAAAGCCGCATGCCTCGCCAGTGTTTCACGCAGTCCAGTATCTTCTGGGCAATCAGACGAGGGAGAAGCTCGAAGGGTTTCGCGCCTTCGGTGGCGCGCAAAGCTATCCGTCGCGGACCAAGGATGTCGACGACGTCGATTTCTCCACCGGCTCAGTTGGCCTCGGCGTCGCGCAGACACTGTTTGCCTCGCTTGTGCAGGATTATCTCGGCGCCCGCGACGAAAGCATGCCCGAGGGCCGCATGGTGGCGCTGATCGGCGATGCCGAGATGGACGAAGGCAACATCTTCGAGGCGCTGCTCGAAGGGTGGAAACACGGCCTGCGCAACTGCTGGTGGATCGTCGACTACAACCGACAGAGCCTCGATGCCGTGGTTCGCGAAGGCCTTTGGGAACGCTTCGAAAACATTTTCCGGAATTTCGGCTGGGACGTCGTGATCCTGAAATATGGCTCGCTGCTCGAAGCCTCTTTCACCGAACCCTGCGGCGAGGCGCTAAAGGCCTGGATCGAGGCCTGCCCGAACCAGCTCTATTCGGCGCTGACGTTTCAAGGCGGCGGCGCCTGGCGCAAGCGCCTGGTCGCCGACATCGGAGACAAGCCGGGCCTGGCATCGCTTCTCGACCGGCGCTCCGATGCCGAGCTCGCCGCGCTGATGACCAATCTCGGCGGCCACGACCTGCCATGCCTGATCGAGGCCTTCGGGACGGCACGCGGCAACGATCGACCGACATGCTTCATTGCATATACGATCAAGGGCTTCGGCCTGCCGCTCGCCGGCCACAAGGACAACCACGCCGGCCTGATGACCAGGGATCAGATGGCGGTCCTTCGTGCCTCGATGTCGGTCGGCGACGGGCGGGAGTGGGACGCCTTCGAGGGATTGGCTGCTGGGGATCTGGAGCTGCAACGATTCCTCGACGCCGTTCCGTTCGCGGCAAAGGGCCAGCGGCGCCGGCACGCCCAGCGCATCGTGGTCCCTGGTCGTCTCGTCGCGGAAGCCAAAGGCAGCGTCTCCACGCAGGTCGGCTTCGGCAGAATTCTGGACGAGATTGCGCGGGCTGGCGGGCCGCTCGCCGACGCGATCGTGACGGCATCGCCCGACGTCACGGTTTCGACCAATCTCGGCCCCTGGGTCAACCGGCGCGGCCTGTTCGCGCGTCAGTCACTCGCCGACACTTTCCGCAGCGAACGCATCGCCTCGGCGCAGAAATGGGAATTCGGCCCCTCCGGCCAGCACATCGAACTCGGCATCGCCGAGAACAATCTGTTCATCCTGCTGTCGGCACTTGGGCTGTCGCATTCGATTTTCGGCAAACGGCTGCTGCCGATCGGCACGCTCTACGATCCGTTCATCCAGCGCGGTCTCGATGCGCTCAACTATGCCTGCTATCAGGATGCGCGCTTCCTGCTGGTCGCCACGCCATCCGGGGTCACATTGGCTCCGGAAGGTGGGGCGCATCAGTCGATCGCCACACCGTTGATCGGGATGGCACAGGACGGGCTTGCGGCCTACGAGCCGGCCTTCGTCGACGAGCTCGCCGTCATCATGCGCTTTGCGCTGGATTATATGCAGCGCGACGGCGACGCCGTGCAGTCGGAGCGCACCTGGCTGCGCGACGAGACCGGCGGCTCGGTCTATCTGCGGCTCTCGACGCGCCCGGTCGAGCAGATCATTCGTCCCATGATGCCACAGCTCGAGCAGGACATCATCGACGGGGGCTACTGGCTGCGGGCTCCGGGTCCCAATGCCGAAGTGATTGTTGCCTATACCGGCGCGGTTGCGCCGGAGGCCATCGAAGCTATCGGCATGATGGCAGAGGACCGTCGCGACGTCGGTCTTTTGGCCGTGACTTCGGCCGATCGCTTGAACGCAGGCTGGACAGCGGCAAGTCGCGCGCGCGAACGCGGCCTCGTTCACGCCAGGAGTCATATCGAAAGGCTGTTTGCCGATCTCCCTGCGCATTGCACCATCGTCTCCGTCACCGACGGTCATCCGGCGGTACTCGGCTGGCTGGGTTCGGTGTACGGCCATCGCACGCGCAGTCTCGGCGTCGAGCATTTTGGCCAGTCAGGGACTATCGGCGACCTTTACCGCCACTTCGGCATCGACGCCAATTCCATAGCCACAGCCGCCGACCGGATTGCTGGTGGGCGCCCCATCCGCCATCTGCGCGCGCTGGATTGATGCTGACGACATTCTGTGGCCGAGGCCTGATCGTGGATCTGAAATCATGCCACTCGCTGCTCGGGTAACGCATGTCTGAACGGCGCGCCTCTGTCGGACCGGGCTAGTGCTGAAGCCCGGTGATCATGGCGACGATCTCGTTCTTGTCGGTCTCGCGGGTCTTGCGCACGCCGATCTGTTTGCCACGTCGCAGAACACAGATCCGATCTGAGAGCCTGAACACCTGGTCGAGGCTGTGGCTGATGATCAGCACGCCAATGTTGCGCTGCTTCAGCGACAGAACAATCGTCTCGACCTTGGCGGTCTCGGCAACGCCGAGCGCGGCGGTTGGCTCGTCGAGCAGGATCAGCTTGCTTGCCCAGTGCGTGGCGCGCGCAATCGCCACGCCCTGGCGCTGGCCGCCCGAGAGATCGCGGATGGTGGCGTGAGCCGATGGAATGCGAACGTCGAGATCCTTCACCAGCTTTTCGGTGTCGTCGATCATCCGGCGTCGGTCGAGCAGGCCGAAGCGGTTCACCGGCTCGCGGCCAAGAAACATGTTCATGTAGACGGTCTGCTGATCGGCGAGCGCCAAGTCCTGATAGACCACCTCAATGCCGTGCGCGCGCGCCATGGTGGCGCTCGACATTGCCACCGCCTGCCCCTCGATGATGATCGTCCCGGATGTCGGAGCATGCACCCCCGTCACGATCTTGACCAGCGTCGACTTGCCGGCACCGTTATCGCCGACCAACGCCACTATCTCGCCGGGATAGAGCTCGAGCGAGAAATTTTCGATGGCGGTGAGGCCACCGAAATTCTTGCGGATGTCGCGCAGCTGCAGAACAGGGGGCGTGCCGGTCGTGGTCGCGTTCATCACTTGCTCCTAGACAGGCCAGGCAGCGGTTTCGCCAAAACCGTTTTCGATCGTTTCGACTTGGGGCGCCCCCTTTGAGACACCGGAGATGCCGACCACGTAGGCGCGGGTCACGAACGCCTGGCCGCGAAAGCCGAACACCGCCGTGTCGCCGGAGCGTGGCGCATTGGCGCCGCTAGCGTCAATCATTGCGTAATAGTCGATTGCCGCAGGCGGCGGCACCTCGACGCTTCTGAGCGCGGCGGCGGCCGTGGTGGGTTCTGCGGACACGATTGCCTTCACCTCATAGTCCGGAAAGATCGGATCGATATAGAAGCCGCCACCCAGGCAGTAGGCTTTGCCGCCAGACAAATGCGAGACCTCGGTCAAATACAGAACGGCAGGGAGCTCCGGCAGATCTTCCATGACGTGCAGCGCAGTGGTGCCGGCCAAGCCATTGCCCGGTTCACATTGCGTGGCGCCGGCTTCGGCCAGCGCGCCAAGCAGGACACTCGACGTTGTGCCGGGCGCGTTCACCTCTATGTCGCTGCGACCGGACTTGGCGAGCGCTTCGGCAGCTCTGCCCAGTGTCGCCAGATTGTGTGTCGGCAGGACCGTTCGCGTGGTCTGGTCGAACAACAGCGCCGGGAAGGTGGTGATGCCAGCGAACCGTCCGCCGTCGAGACCATCCAGTTTTTCGGCGACCGCGGCGATATCAGCCGCCTCAAAACCACCTTCGTGGCCGCGGTAGAAAACGTCACCATCGGCGCGGATGCGGGCAAGCAGGTTTTGCGTGTACCCGGCGAGCCTTGCGCCGGCAGCGGCTTCTTCAGCCTTGGTGTCGTTGAAGACGGTCCAATAGTCCGGCCTGAACGTTTTGGCCGCCGCATTGGCCTCGTGCCTTGCGATCTGCTGCAGGTGGCCAAGATGACCGAGCCTCAGGCCTGCTCTGTGCGTTGCCCGCGCGCAGGCCATGTCGACGGCGACGGCCTGATCGATGCCGCCACGCTTGAGCGCATGGCAGAACGAACTGGCGCGGCCGACCTGCTTGGTCATGGCGAAAATCTTCAGGCCGAACCGGTCGGCCTCGCGCTTCAGGACCCGGGCATTGCTTTCGACGGCATCGAGGTCGAGCACATAGGAATTAGCCGGCAGCTTTCCTTCCTGGTGCAGGCGCATGGCGCTTTCTATAAAGCTCGGATTGCGGCGCCGCAGAACATCGAGGAACATGACAAAACTCCTTCAACGGGACTTTTCGCGCAGCGATACGGCGACGGCCGCAAGAATGATCAAGCCGCGCACGATCATCTGGTCGGAGACGGACAGGCCCATCAGGATGAGGCCGTTGTTCAGCATGCCCATCATCAGCGAGCCCACCAGCGCACCGACAATCGATCCCTTGCCGCCGTTAAGCAGGGTTCCGCCGACAATGACGGCCGCTATCACCGTCATAAGGTCGGTTTCGCCGAGCGTGTATTTCGCAGCCTGCAGCCGGCCCGCATAGAGCAGCCCGGCAAGGCCGGCGAGCCCGCCGCTTGTGGTCAGAACGGCAAGCCTTATCTGCGCCACGCTGATGCCGGAAACACTGGCGGCACGGCTGTTGTCGCCGGTGGCCAGCACATGGGCGCCGAAGCGCGTCTCGCGAAAGATGAGATGCGCGATCGCAACGGCAATTACCGTCCACCAGATCAAAGACGGAACACCCAGCAAAGAACCCGAGCCGAAGAAACCGGTGAAGGCGTCGTTGGTGACCGGGATCGACCGCAAATCGGTCATCGAGCGAGATACGCCGGCAAACAGCCCGAGCGTCGCCAGCGTTACCAGGAATGAAGGCAACTTGACGTAAGCCACGAGGGCGCCGTTGAGCAGGCCGATCAGCAGGCCGGCGCCGAGGCCGGCCAGCACCCCAGCCACCAAGCCGTAGGCGTTTATCGCCACCGCGGCGGCAAGGGCTGCCACGGCAACGATCGAACCTATCGAAAGATCAATCTCGCCAGCCGACATGACAAAGACAAGGCCGATCGCCATGATCGTCACGGGTGCCGTCTGCAGCACGATGTTCGACAGGTTGCGGACCGTCAGAAAACCGCTGTCCTTCAGTACGATCGCGAAGAACAGAAAGATCGCCAGAAATCCGAGATAGACGACATATTGCTGCAGGTTGAAGCGGCTGACCAAGCTCGCTGCCCGGCCGGGGCTGGTGTTGACACTCGACATTCTCACTTCCTCCGGCGGGGCGCCATTGTCCCCGCTATTTCATGGCGGCCGCGATGGTCGCGGGCACGTCCTTGTTGAGGGACCGCTTCCACCCGTCCTTGACAGTGTCCTTGGTGACGGCGAGGGAATCGACCACGATGAACGGCGCGGCTTTCTTGCCGATCAACGAGGCGGCCGTGGCGCGCGCCAGCGTCACGCCGATGTCGTAGGCTTCGTCTGCGATGAGTGCGGCAACGTTGCCGCCTTTCACCATGTCCAGTGCGGCCGGTTCGTTCAGGTCGAGCGTGACGATCTTGGTGTGGCTGTTGCCGGCCGCCCGCAAAGTGGACAGCACGCTAAGCGCCGGCTCAGCCCAGGTGACATAGATACCGTCGAGGTCCGGGTGCTGTGTGATCATCGCCTGCGCGATTTCCTCGCTGCGCGCGGGGTCGGCCATTCCGGCCTCGGCCACGATCTTCATGTCGGGATAGTCCTGCTCGATCGTGTGCTTGAATGCTCCGTCACGCTGGTTGGTGACGTAGAAATCGGCATCGTGAAAGATGTAGCCGACCTTGCCTTGCTTGCCGAGCGCGTCGGCCATTGCGATCCCGGCCTTGTTGCCCATCTGGAAAAGGTCGTCCGAAACGATGGTCACATAGTCCTTGTCGTGAACGTAGCCTGCCGGCGAATTGTCGACGAATCCCAATTTCACGCCGGCCTGGCGCGCAGGATCATATACGGTGCCCGCACTCGCGGGATCGACCGGTAGGGACAGTATAATAGAGGGCCTTTTGGCGAGTACTGTCTCGACGTCGGATTTCTGACGGGCCGCATCAAAGCCGGCGTCGGTCTGAGCGACGACCGTGATGCCGAGCCGCTTCAACTCGTCCTGGGCGCCGCTGTTCACCGCGTTGGTGTATTCGCTCATCTCATGCCAGACCAGCGCGGCGGTGTATTTGCCGTCCTTGATCTGCTGCTCCTCAGCTGGTGTGAGCACGACGCTCTTTGCCGGCGTCGGCTTTTCCCCGTTCGGTCCCGTGGTGGTGCCCTCGGCTGCCGAGGCGTTGGCGGCGACGAGTGCTACCAGTGCCGACAACATTCCAATTGCTATGCGCATGTCAGTTCCCCTTGTTTTTCTGATGTCGGCAACCCTGATTGGCCGCCGGGCATTGCCCTGTCATTTGGCCGCGTCGAGCACCGATTGCGGCGCGTCGCGGTTCAACGAATCCTTCCAGCCCTGCGCAACGTTCTGCTTGGTCACGGTAAGCGCCGGGGCAACGACGAAGGCCGGGGTCTCCTGGCCGAGCAGCGCCTTGACGCCGACAGCGGCCATGGCGCGACCGAGCTCATAGGCCTTGTCGGCCACCAGTGCGGTCACATTGCCGCCCTTGACCATATCGAGCGCCACCGGTTCGGCGAGGTCGAGCGTGACAATCTTGGTCTTGGTGTTTCCGCTTGCCCGCAAGGCCGACAGCACGCCGTCGGCCGGTTCGGCCCAGGTAACGTAGATGCCGTCAAGATCGGGATGCTGCACGAGCATCGCGCTGGCCAGCTCTTCTGCCCGCGCCGGATCGGAGATACCCTGCTCGGCGACGATCTTGATACCGGGATAATCCTTCTCGATCGTTGTCTTGAAAGCCTGGTCGCGCTGGTTCGTCACATAGTAACTGGCGTCGTGGAAGATGTAGCCGACCTTGCCCTTGCCATCGAGCGCCTTGGCCAGTGCATCGGCCGCCTGCTTGCCCATCTGGAACAGGTCGTCAGTGACGATGGCGGCATAGTCGGCTCCGTGCTTGTAGCCCTTCGGCAGATTGGAAAGAAATACCAGCTTGGTGCCGTCGGTGAGCGCCTGACGGAACGCCTCGGCCGAAGTGACCGGATCAAGGGGCAGTGACAGGATGACGTTTGGCTTCGCCGCGAGCGCGGTTTCGATGTCGCTGCGCTGGCGCGCGGCGTCAAAGCCCGCGTCGGTGGTGGCGACGATTTGAATGCCGGCACGGGCAAATTCATCTTTGGCACCGGACGTGACCGCATTGGTGAAGTCGGAGGAGGTGTGCCACAGCAGCGCGGCCTTGTAGCCCTTCTCCTTTACTGCGGCCAGGTCTGCATCCGACAATCTAACCTCGGCGCTGGGTGTCGCCGTCTCGCCGCTCGGTCCCACTGTCTGTGCGCCGGCTCCACCGGCCACCAGCATCAGGCTACCTGCAAGTGCTGTAGCAACAAGTCTGTCTATCAGCATGATAGTTCTCCCATTTTCGCTCTCAGTTGTCCTTCATTCCGTAACGCCGCAATACTCCACCATGAACCGGGCGAAGCCGACGACGCCGGCCAGATATTCCTCGACATCGACGTGTTCGTTGAAGGTGTGGCAGTTGCGAATGTCGCCTGGCGCGCAGTACACGGCGGGGATGCCGAGCCGGTTGGTGAAAAATGATGACTCTGACCAGAATGGCGCGCCTTCGATGGCGCCGCGACCAGCCATCGATCGGGCCATGGCGGCAGCAAGAGCGCCGACCTCCGGCCTGTCAGGTGCAATCTCGGCGGCGTTACCCCCGAGCGGATGATCGCGACCGGCCGGATAGGCGAACGCCAACATGATTTCGGGATCGGTGATGGCGCCGCGCACCACTGCCTCGATTTCGGCGGCGGCCTCGTCCAGCGACTCGCCGGGCAACAGCTTGCGGATCAGCGACAACGTGCAGCGTTCGGGCACCGCGATGTAGCCGCCGCCCGCAAGGCCGGTGATCAGCAGGAAGCCACGCCCAATCAGCGGGTGCTCGGCCCTTGTTGCAACATCTTCCGAATGCTTCCACAGCGCGCTCATTACGGCGTGGCTTGCACGCAAGGCATCCTTGCCGAGTTCGGGTACGCCGAAATAGGCTGATCGTCCGGTGATGGTGATGTCGGTAATGAAGAAGCCAATTTGGGCCGGATAAACCGAAAGGCGGGTAGGCTCCACATAGACGACGAAATCGGGCGCCACGACTTCGCCTCTCTCGATGCGGCCGATGAAGTCCTTGATGCCGGCGGAGACGCCGGTTCCAGGCTGGCCGCTCTCCTCGTCGCCGACGAAGGCAAAGGCAACGTCGCCGGCCAGTTGGATGTCGGCTGTGTCGAGCAGAGAGAGTGCCGACAGCGCGGAGCAGATGCCGGCCTTGAGGTCGCCGGCGCCGCGGCCCCAGATCTGCCCGTCGATCATTGGCGCGGCAAACGGATCCTGCTTGGCGGTGCCAGCCCAGTGCTCGCGCCAGCCCTCGACATGGACCGTATCGGTGTGGCCGATGAAGAGCAGCCGCTTGCCGGCGCCGGCACCTTTGCGCTCACCCCAGACGTTGGGCCGGCCGGGCGCGAATTCCGCGCGCCGAATTTCGCTCAAGCCAAGCACGCGCATCCGGTCTTCAAGGAAGGCGACAAAGTTTTCTTCGTGACCGGTTATGCTTTCGCGGCCGATTGCCCCCCGCAGAAGCTCAACCGCTGCGTCGCAATCGAAGGCCGCGCGCAAGCGAGTGGTGATGTCCTTTGAGACAGTCATAGCGTGGCCTCGCGCAGCACGGCCGAACTGGCTGGGGGAAGCGAAATGCGTCCGTCGGGCGCGTCGACGCCGAACAGTGTGTTGTGCAACTGGCCGAGCCCGATCGCGGCAGCGCCGATGAGCGCTGCCCGCGACCCGAGTTCGCTGGCCTCAACGGCGATAGGGTAGGGGAAGCAGCGCGGCAGGAGGTCCCTAACGCGCAACAGGATTTCCGGCCGCAGCCCGATCGAGCCGCCCAGGACGACCTTTTGCGGATTGGCAATTGCCGCTATGGCCACAATGCCTTGCGCCAGGTAGCGCGCGGTTTCGTCGAGCACCGTCGCGGCATGCCTGTCTCCGGCCAATGCACTGTGGAAAATCGTCGGCACGTTGACGATGTTGCCCGTCAGCGCTGCGTAGCGTTCAACCATGGCGTTGGTTGCGACCACGCGCTCGAAAGCGCCGGCGCGCAACGATGTCGGCGCGAAAGGATCGGCGCCAATCGGCAAAAAGCCCATCTCGCCGGCTGCATTGCTGGCGCCCCGCACCAGATTGCCTCCAACCATGAGACCGCTGCCGATACCGGTACCCAGCGCTATGAAGGCGAGATTGTCGATACCGCGGCCGCACCCCTGCCAGTTCTCGCCGAGCACCGCCAGATTGACATCGTTCTCGATCATCACATGAAACCCGAATGCCTGCTCGAAAGCGCGAACGACATTCATCGTGCCAAAGCCGGCAATATTCGGGGCAAGCAGAACGCGGCCCGTCTTCTTGTCGGGTGCACCGGGAACACCAATCACCGCCAGCCTTATCTTTGTGCGCGAGATTCGGTGCCTCTCGGCCGCCTGAAGCGCTAGATCCACGATCTGGTCGACGATGAACTGTCCGCCCCGAGGATCGGTCGGCGCCGTTTCCTCCGCGAATATCTGGCAGGCAAGATCGGTGAGCGCGACCCGGACTTTGGCACCGCCGAGGTCGACGGCCGCGATGTAGGCCGCGTCAAATACGAGTTCGTAAGTGACAGCCGTGCGTCCGACATGTCCGCTCGTGCGCCCTGTCTCCTGCACCCAGCCTTCCTGCTCGAGCGTCCTGACGATCTCGGAGATTGTCTGCTTGGACAAGCCGGTCTGCTTTGCGATCGAAGCGCGCGAGATCGGCCCACCTTGCACGATCGCCTCCATGACGGAGCGCTGGGAGAACTGACGAGAAATGCGCGGCAGGTCGTTCAACAGCAGCTCCGATTAATTCGTTCTATGACCGAACTTAATAGTCATTTTCGACGGCCGTCAACTGGCCGCTCAGGCTCTTCACCGGCGGGCCGCCGACGCATATGCGAGGCCACGGGGCCATGCAGGAGGTTGATAGTCACCGCACCAATTGCGGCAGCTTATCTTTGGTGATTTCGACCAAGGCTCTTACCGCCTCTTCTTTTGCAGCTTCGAGGTCTGGCAGATCGGTGCCTTTGAGGTCGGGGAAGACTTGCCCGGTATCGGTGAAGTCGAAGAAAAAGCGAGGCATCCCTACAAACACAATAAACGCGGGAAAGGTTCATCTTGCTTCACGATTGGCTATGCAGCCGGCGCCCCGCCGCTCTAATGCACGCAGCCGCTAACGACCGTGGACTGACCTCCAATGATGTCCGCGACATTTGGTTAAAAACGTACGCGGCCAGACTCATCGCCCTGATCCGCCTAGAGTTACTTCCGAAAGGAGTGCTCTCATGCTGCCATTGCCCCACGCCGTCGATCCAAAGGTAGTTGCTGAGATCAATACTCTGCTAGACGATCACACGGGGGCGGTGCCAGTGCCCGTTCACAAACTGGCGGCGGTTGTCCGGCTGCGCCTCAAAAGCCATCTTTCCATCGCGACTATCGAGGAGCTGATCGTGGAAGAAGCCGAGTGTCGCCACCTGCCCATGCTGTTCGAACTGCCGGGAACGGAAGCGGCTGTAGTTTCAACTGCTCTGAGTCGCGCGACTTGAAGGTTTAGGGGCTCGGGCATTCGGTTCTGGCAGGGGAGCCCACCGCGCGTCCGCCCCAATGGTGACAGCCTATGACCAGCAGCAGCTCAACTAGTGGTACTGCCTATCCTGGCGACCTGATTCTGTTGAAGCAGGTCTTTGATCGTGTATGCGCCGAGCAAGGCATTCCAGTAGGAAGCGAGCAGGCGGAGCGCCTAAGCGTGAGCGCAATGGCACTCTTCTCGGACGGCGAGTTCGACGAGGCCGTTCTGTATGAACACCTTCGGTTTGTTGCCCGCTCCCTGCCGAGAAGGGACCGACCATGACCCACCACGATTCGGATGGTCGGCGGGTTCGTGCCGCCCTACTTACCCCCCATGGCAACCCATGGGTTCGTCCCTCCGGTGTTCGTGAAGACTGAAACCGGTGACAGGCATGGCTGCGACAATGCGAGGGCAGCCCTTGAGCAGCTCAAGACGTGGACCCGCAGAGGACCTCGCTGGCACAAGGCGGTGACCCTCTGCTTGTCAGACCTGGAGGGCGATCCGATTGACCCTCAGGTGGTACGAAGGGCCTTTGAGGCTGCCGCCAAGGAAGCCAAGATGTATCTTTCCCCGTAGGACGAGGGGAAAATTTCTCCCAAAGATTCAGTTCTTTATTCAGTACGATTCGAACATTGATTTTTCCGTGGAGTGATCCATAAATTCCCACTTGGGTTCTCGCTGAGGTGGGAGGCCTTCGGATGAACGTTCTGACGAACTGCCGACCCCGCAAAGTGACTGCACATGAGCTTGTTGAAGAGCTCATCTTACAAGCCCGGCGCGGCCAAATCATCATCATCTCCGTCAAAGACACTATCGCGGCGGTGCGCCGTGACGGGCCACATCTGGTGGCAAGTGACTGCGAGCTGGTCGCTCTTGTTGTTGATGTTGCACCAGCCTTTGGCCTGTTCGTCGCGTTCGATCTTCGCGAATAGCCGCATGGCAACCCATTGGTTCAACCGTCTATGGGATCGAGAGGGGCACGGGGAATTTCGCGCGAGCACCCACCAAATTATTCGCATCCCCTTCGGAACCCTTTCGCAACGAAAGTGTTTCAAACCGAATGTGGGAACGACCTTATGCCGGCACGACCAACAGCAGGGACAGCCTTTCAACGGCTGATCAGCTCAGAAGATAATCGTCAGATGCTCCGCAACAGGCTTGGTCTCGAAGTCGACGAGAAGCTGCCGGCGTCCCTTGCTGCATTGTTGCAGGAGCTTGAGCGGCGAGAGCAGGTCGAGGCTGATTGGAGCGCCACCACTTTGGCAGCGCGGGTTTCTATGGCCTTCGACGAACCAGAAGGAACCTTCAGTGACCCTTATGGCCATGCTGCGTAGGGGACGTGCCTTCCGGGGGATGATCAGTTCGGAAGGCTACTGCCGGAAGCTGCGCAGGCTCCTAAGGTTTGTAGGCGAACCAACTCTGACACCGACGCTTGCCGCGCTGGCGCGGGAGCTTTCAGAAGAGTTTGAGCTGCGGAAGCAAGAATCGGCCGACGAAATTCCTCGCCCTACATTTCCGCTCATGGCAACCCATTGGTTCTCCCCTCCGGTCCTCGTCAAGACCGAGCGTTCCGGGATCATCCACCACGTCAACAACGCCGAGACGGCCGGCGAGGAGCTGACGAAGTGCACGAAGCGTGGCCCTTGGTGAGCTCGCGGTGCGCATTTGTATGGCCGCGATATTCGACGAGATGGAACCTGAGGAGGCTCGTAAGGCATTCCTGGCTGCTGCCGAGGAGGAGGGGACGTTACGGTCGCCTCTGATTAGAGCTGGTGATTGGAAGTTTATCAAAACTCGCGACCGGAAGCTGGTTACCGAGGAAGTCCCCTCTAATTTCCACCCATGCCAACCCATTGGTTCTCCCCTCCGGTGTACGTCAAGACCGACCGACGTTGGGCCACCGACGGGTGCAACAATGTCGAGGGTGCCGCCGAGGAACTTATGAAGTGGACCAAGATGGGACCCAAGTGGAGGAGGGCTGTGCAAGCGTAGAAGCCCTTCAGGACTGTGGAAGAGGTCCGTCAGGCTTTCGAGGCTGCTGCCAAGGAGGAGGGGTGTTACGCTCCTCTGGTTAGGTCTCCTGTGTCCCTGTGCCCCTCGACTACACCCTGAGGAGAATTTCAGGGGAGCGTTGGGATACCGGCCTAATCGTCACTCTATGTCGGGCACGTCGCCCCGAACCAAAGAGCGTCGTTGGCTCGCCGTATTCGCCCAGCGCCGGGTTAGCATCACGCGACCCCGCAACGTCACCGGTATGCTTGGTCGCCAGAGCTTTGGCGGTCCTTTATCGCTCGGTCTTCGGTCTGCTGCTCGGCTGGCCCATAGGCTGCGTGGAAGCCGCCGCTCTCATCGCGGGTCGAAGGTGGTGACGACAATTAGCTTGCGGGCCTTCTGCTGAAGAAGGAAGCTGCCTTTCGGATTGGTGAAGCCTGGCAGAGGGCATGAAAGTTTCTCCACAGGCGAAAGAAGCGCCGAATCGACTCGGAGCAAATGCGGGATCATTGTCCTCGCGCACCAACTAGGTGCGAAGAAAAGTGGCAAAAAACGAAACCACGACCACGGGCGTCGCAAGCGCGGCGTCCAAGATTCTTGGCAATCCCAAATCAACGAAAGCAGAAAAAAGCGTTGCTGCCTCAGCTTTAACTCAGGCGAAAGATAGGGGGCCGGGTCGCTCTAGCCGTGGGAAAAAGGCTAGCAATTGCATACAAAGGTAGGCCGGCAAGCGGGGCAATTGCCCCCGCCCAAAATGCAACAGTTAGCCACTTTGCGTTGCCGGCCAGTATCTCTGAATTCTCAGCGATCGCCCCTGAATACTCTCAGCCTCTATACCCATGGAATTGGTTAAGCGGCTAAACGCCGGCCTGACCTGATGCGTGATGATTGGCCCATTGGAGAAACTGGGCGCCGCACCCAGCAGCCATGGCCTGCATGAAGGTGCTCGGCGGCGATAAGGCCCCGGAGATTGCCCGCGTGGCATTTCTCAGCGCCACCAAGGAAGCGAAAATCTTGAACGCCTGACATCTCCCGAACACACGTTGTCATCCTGGGCTGTGTCCGCGTGTCGGCGCGCCGATGCCTAGCGTCGTCTCGGCGCTCTCGGTCGCTGCAGTCCAAGCGGTGAAGGCCGGCGATGTGCTGGTGTCGATCGAAGCGATGAGATGGAACGGCGCTGCATGCCGAGCGCGACAGGACCATCGCCGAAGTCCAGATCAAGGCCGGGGGACCAGATAATGCCAACGATCTGCTGATCGCATTCGGGTGAATGAGGGTGCTACACCTGAAGGGAAATTGGCCGCACACACCCATGTCGCAGGGGATGACCAGCAAAGTCGGCCTTGGAGTAATCTAGCGTCAAATAATCGTTGTTTGCAATTGCGCAGGCCGAATTTTCCAAATAGGAACGCCGGAGATCAACACGGGAACGATTTTGATGGATGAAGCAATTGGGCAGCGAAGGGCTGATTTGCTAGGGATGACAGCAGATATCGTCGCAGCATATGTCCAGAGCAACGCAACGCCCGTGGCGGATCTGCCGAATTTGATCGCCAGTGTCAATTCTGCGTTGTCTGGCCTGGCTGAGCCGGTCGCTGCACCATCGCCAATACTTACGCCCGCGGTAAATCCTAAGAAGTCGATCTTTCCCGAATACATTATAAGCCTTGAGAACGGGCGCAAGTTCAAGTCGATGAAGCGCCACCTGGGCTTGCTTGGCATGACACCTGATGAGTACAGAGCCAAGTGGGGTTTGGCGTGGGACTATCCTATGGTAGCGCCCAGCTATGCAGCTCAGCGGTCTGCACTTGCCAAAGCTGCCGGTCTCGGCCGCAAGGCGGTTGACAAAACGCCGCCGAAAAAAGCACCAGCAAAGCGCAAGGGCAAAGCCTGACAGTGCACGACGTTCGGGCCATGCCGTCAGGTCTAGATGGTCTAGGTGGCCTGGCTGGGAATGAGCTGCCTGGCTTCGCGGTTCAGTAAGCGCCGCTCACGCCACAACACAAGCTTCAGCACGGCTTGCGTCTTCACGTCCTCGTATCCTGACGGGCAGGAGAGGTCGATCAATGTGCGATCGACCAGGCGAGCCGATACATCGTCGCCCTCGACACACAATCGAATCATATCGATAAAATCGCACTACATCGATACGTCGCCCTCTGCCGATGCCACAAGCAACAAAGCCGCTGAATCCAGCAGCGCTCCGTGCTTCAGGGTGCTGGGTAAGCCTAAATTTCTTCCGCGAGCAATATCCTGGCCTCCTTGGCAGCAGCGATGAACGCCTGGCGCGCTATTCTTGGTGGTTTTTCTCCACGGATTACGGCAAGGCATGCTTCGATTGCGGCGAGCCGCGGCTTGCCCGCCGGCCTCGGCCAATCCCTCAGCAGAACTTCGGCCGCGTCGGATACGGACGCAACAACTCTGTCGCGATCGATCCGGCCGGGTTGAACGACGACGGGCTTTCTGAAACGTCTCGTACGCACGACAGCCTCCAAGAACAAGCTATGTTAGCTTCTGCAGATCCTTTGCGCCACATCAAACGTCGGCAAGTGGCAGAAGGCATGCGCTTGGCCAGAAGCTGCCGCCGCGATGGACGCTGCCCAGTGCTTCAGCATGTCGGGCTTGGCCCCGACTTTCGAGGAGCGAATCGCCAAGAGCGGCGTTACCCAATAAATGACCCACGAATACCCAGTGAAGGGGAGTTCGCCGAACACCGCGAAATGGAATCTCGGGCTGAATTTACTCCATGTCCGGCACGTCGCCGCTGGTGAATAGCACGGTCGGCGGACCGTAGTCGCCAACGGCCGGGTCGGCGTCGCGGCTCCATGCTATTACGCCAACGTGCTTCCCTGCGAGCGCCTGACCGGTGCGAATGGCGCGTTCCTCGCTTTGCTGATCGGCCGGACCAAAGGCGGGAAACAGTTCGCCGTCCTCGCCTCGATCGAACGCCACGACGACGATTAGCTTGGGCTTCTTTTGACCGGGCAGAATATGATCAGACATGGCGGGAACCTATCACGAGGATTGAGTCGCGTTCGAGACTCGGGCGGTGTGCGTGCAAGGGCACCGTTTTAAGGAGCCTGTGCGCGTGGCACTCGTCAGGTCGCGGAACACTACTACACTGTGGAGCGGGTTGCCGGGTGAAATTTTGCTGCTCAATTTCGGCGACGAGACCTGACTGCCTTCAGCAGTTCGCTCTCGTCAGTGTGAGCATTTCGAAAAGTCGCCACTACCGTTTCCGCCAGGATTTCGCCCTGTTGGCTTAAAGGGTCGAGATCTTCGTCTGCGCAAATTCGATCGAAAACGCGCTGGCAAATAGCCAAATCATGAGGACTAAGGCAGGTGCGATTGGTACGCAGGCGCTGCGGCATGTGCGACCCCTCAGGCCCGCTGCCCGTACAGAGCAGCGGGCCGCTACAGCCAGGCCGGAGGAGGAGAGTTCAGTCTCGCAAAAACGTTTGATGTAGAGTGCTTGTTCCCGGCTAACGAAGTTGGTAATTTTCGTACAGTGCGCCAGCTGGGCAAGGCAGCTTCCTCGATTGGCAGCACGCCGGCCGGGCAGGTGTCCTCGATGCCATGCGCACCAGAGCAGGGCGGCCAGGTCTTGCGGATTATCATCGGCATCCATGCTTTGATCTGCGTTCGCTAATCCGCCCCATCTCTGCGCGACATCTTTTTGCGGCGAACAGGCGTCCAGTCGGTGATCGTATCGGCATCCACGGTGATTAGCCCGCCAGCTTTCACCGTCACCTTTCGATTTTCCTCGTCGACCCGCGTGACCTCGCCGGTCAGCTGTAGCTCGTCACCTGGTTTGGATCTTTTAGGAGCAGGGACTGAATGCGGAAAACCATAGGACGGGATGCTGACACTAGCTCTTCCGTCGTCCAGCAGCTTCAGCACCGTCACGGTGATCGCCACCTCATCGCCGATATTGATGTCCGCAATTTCCCAAGCCATGCCCATGATTCTGAAGCGGCTTTGACGGCAGTCAAGGGATTGCTAATATGTGGAAAATGCCAACGCCGCCAGCGTGCACCTTGTTTCGGAACCGATTCGAACCAGCGATATTGATTCGAATCATACTGTGTGGAGTGCCGGCGCATGCTCACCGAGCCTGGCGTTGGCCGGCTGTCATTTATTGAGTTCCAAATGCCCACCCTGGTCGAGAAGCCGCCCAAGGGCCAAGGGTGGTTTCACGACATCAAATATGATGGGTATCGCACGCAGTTGATCATCCAACGGGTAAGGTGCAGGCCTGCACACGAAACGGCTTCGACTGGACTGACAGATACAGCCCAATCGTCCGGGCTGCGGCTGAACTGAACGCAAAGCGGGCAATCATCGACGGCGAAGCAACAGTGTTTGGCACCACGGGGCGTCCGGAGTTCTTCGCGCGACCCAATTATCCGATCACCCGGACGAATTTTTGAACCAAACATTCCTGACTGTTGCGGCCTAGCACCGTGCCAATTTGTACGACCCGTACATGGCCTTGATGTCGCTCAGGCAGGGAGTAGAGTCCACTTCGGCGTGTGCCTGGGGAGGGCTGGATGAGCGTCGCGCAAAGGGTAGGTCCACTTCTAGAGCAAGCAATCAACGTACTCCTCAACAGGGCGGACCTTGGCGACACGGTCTCGATCAAAGTGGCGCTGCGCGAAGCTCGGGAGGCTGCGCCTTATTTGGTGGCCTCCGACGAAGAATTAACCGAGGCGATAGTCGAGGCAGCAACGGCCATGGGCCTCTACGTGGCTTTCGACGGTCGCGAGTAGCTGTCAGCCAACTTCAGTCATGTGGCATGGCGACAGAGGCGCGCCGCCCTGCGCCAATTCCAATAGTCAGAGGTAATCCGCAATTACCTTCGCAACCTGCTGAATCTGCCTGTACAACGGGAACTGCCGGCTGAGCAAAGGTATTTGCTGGAGGAACTTGATAAGGTCGACAAAGAGTGACCGCATGGCCCGCCACTGGTTCAACCCTCCGGTCCCGGTCAAGACCGAGCGTCCCCGGATCATCCGCAACGTCAACAACGCCGAGGCAGCCGGGGAGGAGCTGATGAAGTGGACCAAACGTGGCCCTTGCTGGGACCTCGCGGTGCGTGTTTGCATGGCCGTGATTTTCGATGAGATGGAACCTGAGGAGGCTCGCAAGGCATTCCTGGCTGCTGCAAAAGAGGAGGGGACATTACTCCCCCCAACTAGCTAACTTGGATGCGGTAAAGGTTCTCTGACCAGCACCGCCTTGGCGAAAGGAGCCCGCCGCCGCTGAGGGAGAGGCGACGGACCCCCCTACAGCGGCTGCACATCACGAAGAATCCCGCTGCCGCCCCTAAACCCGCGAGGGGCCTACATCGTTCCCTTACAACCTGGGTTGATCGGCAGGCTGGTTCCGCTTTAAGTTTCCTCTATGTCTCGCCATTCGTTCTCCCCTCCTGTGTACGCCAGGTCCGACCAACCAAGTGTCCGCGTCGGGATCAGCCACATCGAAGGTGCGGCCGAGGAACTCATGAAGTGGACTAACCGGGGTCCTCGGTGGGGCCTTGCGGTACGAATCTGCACGGCCGCACTGGCCGATAAGGTGTCACCTCAAATGGCTGCTAAGGCGTTCCTGGCTGCTGCAAAAGAAGAGGGGACGTCACTCCCCCCAATGGCAACCAGGAGGCCCGTCGCCCATGAGAAAACGACGGACGCCCAACAGCGGCTGCACATCCAAGAGAAGAACCGACCGCTGCGAGTTCTAAACCCGCGAGGGCCTACATCGTTCCCTATAACCTGCGTTGGTCGGCAGGCCTGTGCCGCTCTAAATTTCCTGTATGGCTCTCCATTGGTTCAACCCTCCGTCTACGTCAGGACCGACAGACCTGGCATCCGGTACGGGGTTAGCCATGTCGAGGGTGCCGCCGAGGAACTCATGAAGTGGACCAAGAGGGGGCCTAAGTGGACGCTGGTCCTGCATCGACGCCTTTCAGGACCGAGTGTCACCCGACGACGTCGGTAAGGCCTTTGAGGAGGCCGCCAAGGAGGAGGGCGTGCTCGTTCTGGAGTAGGAAGCCGCGCGACACTGTTATCCCCCTCGGCTTCTGCTGATAGTGGTCGAGCATCATCGTGTGTGTCTCGCGGCCGATGCCAGACTGCTTGTAGCCGCCGAAGGCCGCATGCGGGGGATAGGCGTGGTAGCAGTTGGCCCAGACGCGGCCGGCTTGGATCGCACGGCCGAAGCGATAGGCACGGTTGCCATCGCGGGGTCGAGACCCCGGCCCCGAGGCCATAAAGCGTGTCGTTGGCAATGCTGAGCGCTTCGTCATCGTCCTTGAAGGTCGTGACAGAAACCACCGGCCCGAAGATCTCCTCCTGGAAGATGCGCATTTTGTTGTGTCCTTTGAACACGGTCGGCTTGACGTAATAGCCGCCCGCCAGATCACCAGGCAGGACATTGCGGGCGCCACCGGTCAGCACCTCCGCGCCTTCCTGGCGGCCGATGTCGATATAGGACAGGATCTTCTTCAACTGCTCGGACGAGGCCTGGGCGCCAATCATCGTTGCCGGATCGAGCGGCTCGCCCTGCACAATCGCCTCGACGCGCTTGAGGGCGCGTTCCATGAACGTATCGTACATCGATTCATGGATGAGCGCGCGGCTCGGGCAGGTACAGACCTCGCGCAAACATGACGAAGCCTTCGATGGCCTTATCGAAGAAATCGTCGTCCTCGGCGACAACATCCTTGAAGAAGATGTTTGGCGATTTGCCGCCCAATTCCAGTGTTACGGGATAAGGTTCTGGCTGGCATATTGCATGATCAGCCGGCCCGTCGTGGTCTCACCGGTAAGGGCGATCTTGGCAATGCGCGGCGACGACGCGAGTGGCTTGTCCGCCTCGAGACCAAAGCCGTTGACGATGTTGAGCACGCCCGGCGGCAGCAGATCGCCAACAAGGTCGGCCCACAGCAGGATGGCAGCCGGAGTCTGCTCGGCAGGCTTCAGCACGACGCAGTTGCCGGCCGCAAGCGCGGGAGCAAGCTTCCAGCATGCCATCAGCAGCGGAAAAGTCCAGGGGATGATCTGGCCAACCACCCCGAGCGGCTCATGGTAATGATAGGCGACGGTGTCGTAGTCGATCTGCGAAAGGCTCCCTTCCTGGCCGCGCAAGGCGCCGGCGAAATAGCGGAAATGGTCGATGGCCAAGGGCAGGTCGGCGGCGGTTATTTCACGGATCGGCTTGCCGTTGTCCCATGTTTCAGCGCATGCGAGAAGATCGAGGTTCTCCTCCATGCGGTCGGCGATGCGGTTGAGGATGAGTGACCGCTCAGCAACGCTGGTGCGCCCCCAGGCGTCCTTGGCGGCATGTGCCGCGTCCAGGGCCACCTCGATGTCCTGGGCATCCGAGCGGCCACCTCGCAAAGTAGCTGACCGTTCACCGGCGAGAAGTTCTCGAAGTAGCGGCCGGAGCCCCGCGCGCTGGCACGCCAGGTTGCCCGGTTTGCCGGAAGGAATAATCACTTGCGGCCGAGGAGTATGAAACGTGCGGTGCCCCCCGCCGCAGCGACAGCCTTCGCTATTCCTTCTTGTCGACCAGCGCCCGTAGTGCCGAGACGTCATGCAGCAATAACCTGCTGCCGCGCTTTTCGATCAGGCCTCTCTTGGCGAGGTCGCTCATTTCGCGCGAGACCGCTTCCCTGTGCGTGCTCATCGTTGCCGCCAGCTCGGAATGCGTCGGTGCCGGGCTTATGGACACCTCGCCGTCCACGAGTGCGGCTTTCTCCGCCCGATGCAGGAGCTCGACGATCAGCCGTTTTCGCACGACCAGAGTGCTGTATTCGAATACCCGCTCGGTCATGCGCCGGAGCTGGGCAGACAGATGCTCAAGCAGCATCCAGGCAAAAGTCGGGTGAGTCATCACGATATCCCGGAATGCTGTGCCGGACAGCCGTGCAGCGCGGGTTGCCTCCAGCGCGACTACGCTGGCAGAGCGTGCAATCCCGTCAATGCCTCCGAGCTCCCCGAAAATGTCACCCGGTTCGACATCGCGATACGCTATCTCCCTGCCGTCCGCTGAAACCAGTGTCACGCGAGCCCGTCCTTCCAGCAGGAAGAAGACATCGCGACCAGTGTCGCCGTGGGCAATGATTAGCTCGTTGTGTCGATAGCTGCGCTCGTGCCACCGTTTGGTCAGCGCGGCGAGGTCGGCATCGCAAAGTCTCGAGATGAAGGCCAGAGAGCCTGTCACAACGGTCTCTTGTTCAATCAAGTGTACTTCACCTTACTCCCTATCCAAGGAAATTTGATGGCCGCAGGCCCCGCTTTCCGGGATGCAAACTGGGAGCGGATTTCGCCAATGTTTTCCCCGGTGTGGGAATTCCCACAGCCGAGCCTGGTTCGACTGTCATATCCTTTTTGCAACGTCAGGCCCGCCGGCTCGTGTGAAAGCCGGCGAAGGGAAAGGGAACAGTCATGAAATTCTTGGCTCCCGTCACAAAACTTGCTGCGGGGTTTCGCAAATTCGTCGCGCCGCGCTACCGCCCGGAGCTTTATTACATGCGTGGCCCGGGGCCAGCCACCGCCCGCCGTATGGGCACGCCGCGGCAAAACCAATCCATCGACCACTACGCCTAATTTGCCTCGCGGACGGCTGACGCTCTCGCCCGGAGTGCCGTTCGCGCCGTTCCGTACCGGTCAATTCAGATCAATGAAGGGACGATCTGATCATGGTTATAATTCATGCTGCCGCCATTTGGTCCATTTCGCAGGTGGTTACGCCTCCGCGCCGAGCGAAAAGCTCTCTTGTCGGCAACGGACCAGTTGAGCCGTTTACCCGATGACGTCCTTGGCGACATCGGCATCTCACGTGACGAAATCATGTGCGATTTGCGAAGCCGCGCCAACCGTCATGCGGAGGCAGGCGCGGCCGGCACGACGATCGAGCGCACCAGGATCGCTTCAGCCTCGATCCCGAAACGGTTGGCCGCCGGCAGTGGCTACGCCTCGGCCGAGATCCCCTTTGGCTGGTCCACGAGCGCGCGATCGAGCCTTACATCGCGGCTTCGATAAGCAGCGGCGCGCGGACGGGACCTTCGAACGGCACTACACCTGCGACCCCAAGGACTGAATGTTGACCGACGGGAGCTGGGGAGGATCTCAAAATGATCATGTCAGTTGTTAAGTCCCTCGCGCCTGTGACGCTCGGCACCGTGCTTATCGCAATCAGTCCGGCTTCATTGTCGGCTTCTGACGCTCAGGACCTCGCGTTCGCTCACGCTGACATGCCAATCAAACAGCTGAAAGACGTCTATTTGGATTGCGAGTGGGGGAGGCCGCCGGTGCGCTGGGGACGGAAGACGTGATGTACTGTTCGATGCGCGAGTTCCGACTAGGCGCGCGATTGCAGTTTGCGCATAATCTACGATGCACGGCCTTCTGCACCGTGCGACGCGGCCCTGCGATCGACCACTTCGAACCATGTTTGGATCGCGCACTTCGCCGATCAGCGCAGTAACCAACCCGCGGAGTTCCACGAGCGACAGCCTTCAAACGAATCAGTCGGTGGTAGCGTCACGCATAGGGTGAATCACGAACGCGCTCGCCTGCAAACCCCTTCGCCCGGAAATCTGCCCCGGTTAGGCGGTTCGCCAGCAGACAGAGAAGGAGCGGCTTCAGCCGATCGCCGATGCTTTTTGTTATCTTTTGTGGCTATGGCAGCTTTGCGCCCCGATTTCGGCCGTTCGACTATATCGTTCGAACTGCCGAAAGCTGTCGGGGCTCCGGCCCCTCAAACCCTCCGCCGCCGTTGTCGCGCATGTGCCGCATGCCACCTGCCGTGCTTTCAGCGAGCCGACCTTACTCAGTCTGGAACCTAGCAGTCGCCCAACTGGTTCAACCTTCCGCCACGGCCGGGCAGGGGAGGGCGTGCAAAACGGTAGGCGCGACCTAAGAAACGGTCGCGGTTCGAGTCGGTAGAGGGATACCGCCGATACAGTGCTGTAACCGAGTTCGTTTGCTGACGGGACTTCTTAATCGGCGCAAATAGGTCCGACTCTAACCTCCGCAACCAGTTCCAGCATAAACCACTAATAGTCGCGATCTGATCAAAGCCCGCCGGAAAAAACGGCAAGGCATTTCCCACGGCAGGTTTGGCGAAGCGCGGAAGGGCACTCTGCCGCCCAGAGTAAGCGGCCTGCACGGTGAAGACGAGAGGGACGCTTTTCCAAGCGCGGAGCTCGAATCCCTCCCCCGCCGCCATACGACATTGTTTACGTTGAGAAAAATACAAGAATAGGTTGCGCGTCCGCCATAAAGCCCGCCAACCGAAAAAGGCGTATTCGCGGCACGTCAGCTTACGACACAAATATGCGGGGTTGATGCTTCGACCTGGGAGATGGCAGAGATCAACTTCGGCTTCGCTAAGCGAACTCGTGGGGTTCATGCGACAGGGGAATCAGGATATGCGACGAGCACCCCGTGCCGGGTCAACGTCGCCGTCGGGAAGTACCGATCGGTGCGGAACCAAGCGGATTCACGCTTGTCGGCAGCGGACGGCGGCGGTGGCGGTCAGCATCCGAGCAGGCTCCAACTAGCGAGACAAACGTCCAGAGCGGAGGGACTTCGCCAGCCTGAACGACCGCTCTCCTCGGCTTAGTCAAGCATACCTACGGAATGATGCGCCTGGCCGGTGACAAATGAATCTCTGCTGGACCGCCGATGATATGGGGAGGCGCTCGCAAATCGCGCCCTACGCGCGGGTTGATCGGTTGATCAACATCAAAGCTTGAATATGAGAAATGCGCTAACTGTGACGGCGGTCACCGTGGCTCGTGTGTCAGCAGATGTGGTAAGGTTGAGTGTCGGCGAGTAGCAGAGGTCCAGCAACAATGACTTTGAGGCGAACCAGAGCTTACGGCGCATCCGGCTTGGTTCTAGCGGTTTGCACTGTGTTTGCTTGGCAGAACGCCACTGCTGCTCACAATTGCGACGCACCCGCGACGCCTGGCGTCAATTGGCACGAGTGTGACAAGAAGCTTCTCATCCTAAAAGGACAAGACCTGAGCGGGGCGAACCTGTTCGGTGTTGATTTCACTTCGACCGACCTCAGGAACAGCAATCTCCTTGCGGCAAATCTTGAGAAGGCAACGCTTGTGCGTGCTTCCCTGGCCGACTCGACCGCCAAAGGCGCCCGGTTCGACAGAATCGAGGCCTACAGGACCGACTTCAGCCGTATGGACGCGCAGGGCGCTGTGTTTGCGAGCGCGGAAATACAGCGCTCGAATTTCCAGGGCGCCAATCTGACCAATGTTGATTTCACAAAGGCAGAATTGGGGCGTGCGCAGTTCCATGACGCCGATATCAGCGGCAGCCGCTTCTCGTTTGCCAATCTCGCACGGGCGGACTTCCGAGGAGCGACGTTCACCGCGCCGATAAACTTTGACCGCGCCTTTTTCTTTCTGACCCGTATCGAGGGCGTCGATCTTTCCAATTCGGCGGGTCTGTCCCAGTGGCAGCTCAACATGGCTTGCGGAGACGCCCGGACCGAGTTGCCTTCTGGCTTGACGAGGCCTGAAGATTGGCCCTGTCAATTCCAGCAGGAATAGTTGTCGGCAAGCGAACTGTGCAATGCTGCACCCGACAGGATTTGAACCTGTAACTTCTGCCTTCGGAGGGCGCAGATCCTACGCCAAAGTGGCACGTTTCTACGGTATTGCTATTGGCGAAATCGCGGCCGAAGGGTGTTTGTGACGCTTCCGTTCACCGCTACCGGTTCAATCGAACCGGTAGCTCCTGTCCGAATAAGTGGCAGCAACTCTTGTATCGTCGAGAATGACTACCATCGTCGTGATTATCATTCAGAAGCCTGGCACCAACACGTCGATCATACTCGCCTCGCAGCACTTGAAATAGGCCGCGGCATCTTGGGGGGCTTAAGCTTTCGTCGGTCAAACGCCTGTCGAATGCATCTAGAGCGTTCATTCAGCAGCTTGGTGAATCCGTTCGACCGGCGTGTACTCGTTTGTCGAAGGTTCAGGAATACAGTCGCAACGGCCTCACTATGTGATCTGGAAGGTCAACTGCTGATCCTCCCGCTCAACTCCTAATGAACCAGCGGATGCCGCGCGAATGGCGCTCCAGGCCGCTACTTGGGCGACGAATGGAGGCATTCACTCACGACCGCTGCGGGTTCTTCGACGACCCGCTGTCTTATGACTTACCTTTGCGTAGACACAGCTTGTGAAAACGCGCGATAAGGTCGGCCTGCGCTAGATTCAAAGACGGCCGGGGCATCAGAAGATGGCACACCGAATGTGCAACGCAACGCTTGGCTTCGCGGCACTTGCCATAGCCGCGTGCCAATCGGCTCCTGAAACGTCGCAACCGGCCACTCTCGAACCTGCGTTAGAACCTGGTGCCATTCCTCCCAACGCGGCCGAGCTTGACGATCTTGCCATCAAGCAATGACACGACCTCGGCGGCTACGCGGTGTATGTCCATGCTGATAATACGCACGGTTCCCTCCATCGTTGGTCACGAACAGGGAGCGAGCGGGCAACACGACAAATACGGAGCCGTGCTCGCGGCGCATCCGGGCGAGTCGTAGGGGCGGCCAGATAATGTGCTCGAACTCGCAGTTCATCTGCATACGACGGCCTGCCCGCATTTGCGTGCTCCCGGTGCCCCGCGGCCCGGATGCGCCAAGCTTAACGAACCTGACGTACCGAACAAACGATGGCACCAAGAACATCATGCCGGATAATGGCTTCATCGAGAGCTTCAACGGCCGACTACGCGATGAACTGCTCAACGAGACGCTGTTTACTTCGCTGGCTCAGGCACGCGTCGCCATCGCCCTGTGGCGCGCCGACTACAATCCTGTTTCATAACACCCATCTGTCTATGTCGTTGAAGTGAATAGGTTTTGCTGATCTGGATGCGATCCCGTGGGGTATTTTGGGTTTTGCCGCGCG
>NZ_JAMYPD010000048.1:0-30584 GCF_040320195.1 Mesorhizobium sp. M0768
CGGCGGGGGTGGGGCCCCCCTGCGCTAACCGCACCGTCATGCCCCGCGTCCGGTGCCTGTCCGCCACACCTTAACCCGGCCCCTGTCTCCCCGGGGCCCCGTTTCTTGCGGACCGTCTTCGTGGGAGGCGAAACGGCAGGTCCGCCGCATGCTTGCCGCCGGTGTTTTGGCGGAGGAAGGTTCGGACGCGGTAGCTGCCTGAGCCCGGGTCGTCCGAGTGATGCCCCCATCCCCCGGACGAGCCACACCGCGTCCTATGCTCTGCTTAATCGATTTGGCGCGCCCGCGGCATGTTACCCGAGGTTACATGTCACTGTTACGCGACCGTTCCGGCCGATTTTCTGGCGATGTGTTGGTTTCGGGCAACAAAAAAGCCGGATCAATGAAGACCCGGCTGAGTTTGATTGGAAGTGCCTGTTAAGGCTAACCTCCAGAGGGGAACACTCGAGAGCGCTAATGGGAGGAGAACGCGCTCAGGAGATGATCTATATATGTGCTCTTCATGCCCAAGAAACAAGCATCTATTTTGCAACACTCACATGCAAAAAGGCGCCGGCTGTGGTCTAATCCGTCCCGAAGCGCAATAGGACCAGTTGAATCGCTGAAATACAGCCTGCGGCAAGGCAAAAATCGATCCGCGGCTGCGAATCAGCAGCGATTCCTGCTCGGAAAGTCGAAAAACGCAGGATGACGTGGAATCGTGCAGCACGCGTTTGTTTTTTCGGCAGGCAGACCTTGCTGGTGCATGCCGCCCAAAAGCCCGCCATCGAGCTTGACCTGAGGTGCGGCGGCTTGGGTTACGTGCCGGACAAGACCTGAAGCGCGTTGCAGGAGACCGTTCAAGGCCGCGCCCGTAAGGAGAGCTATATGCGAGCCACTTCGGCGATCGCCGGCAGCGTCATCTTTCTTGCTGTAGCGCCCGGCGTGGTCGCCGGACTGTTGCCTTGGCTGCTGACCGATCGCTATCGCCTGCCCTGGTCGAGACTGCCCGGTTTCGTTCCTGTGGGCTGGCTGCTGGTTGTCGCCGGCACAGCCATACTGCTGCACGCCTTTGCCCGGTTTGCCCTGGAGGGTCGGGGTACGCCCGCCCCGGTCGCGCCGACCGAGAGGCTGGTCGTCGGCGGCATCTACCGCCATGTCCGCAATCCGATGTACGTCGCCGTGCTGTCGATCGTCCTCGGCCAGGCACTGCTGTTTTCGAGCTGGACGGTCGCCGCCTATCTAGTCATCGCCGCGGCCGCCATGATCTCCTTCGTGAGACTATACGAGGAACCGACGCTTGCCCGCCGCTACGGTGACGAATACGAGGCCTACCGCCGTGCCGTACCAGGCTGGCTGCCCCGCCTGACACCTTGGCGCGGCTGACGCAGGCTCCAACGCTGCGTCACCACGGCAGCGGGCCGTCCTCGTTCGAGAACGTGCCCGTCGGACCGTTCGCGTCGAGAAGCGCGAGGCGCACGGGCTCCCGCGCGGCCTGTTCGACTGTGCGCGGACCTTCGAAGTTGTTGAGCTCCGTCGCGGTGTAGCCCGGGCACGCAGCGTTGACCTTGATGCCGGTCTCCTCGAGCTCGATGGCGAAGGCGAGCGTCATCGCGTTGACGGCCGTCTTCGACGGGTTGTAGACGGCGCCAAACGACGTGCGGTACGGAAAGGCCGGATCCGCGTTCAATGTCAGCGAGCCGGCGCCGCTCGATACGTTGACGATACGCGCCGCCGGCGCCTCACGAAGGAGCCGCAGCATCGCTTGCGTGACGGCGACGATGCCAAACACGTTCGTCTCGAATACGGCGCGTACGTCGTCGAGGGAGGCAATGCTCGGGCGGCCCGAATTGATGATCTCCTCGAGCGGCCTGCCCGGCTTTCCCGCATGGGAGATGCCGGCATTGTTCACCAGCACGTCGAGGCGGCCGAGTTCGATGCGGATGCGCTCTGCCGCGGCGGCGATCGACGCCTGATCGGTGACGTCGAGCTGCAGGGCGTGGGCATCCTCTCCGATGCTATTTGCGGCTGCCTCGGCATGCTCGAGCCTGCGCGATCCTACGAGCACGGTAAGGCCGTTCGCCGCGAGGTCCTTGGCGATCTGAAGACCGATGCCCTTGTTGGCCCCGGTGACCAGGGCGACGGGTTTGTCCTGCATGGTAATCTCCTTTTGTGCACCGATGTGTGGCCAACACCGCTTTGCCGTGCTAGATACAAGTCAAACGGAACCACGTTCCACATATATCCGGAACAAGGTTCCGTTTGCAAGAGGTAATTTGATGGGCGAAAAAACGCCGAACGGCAAAACGGATCAAGGCGATGGTCTGGAACCCCGCGACCGCGCGGATCGCCACGTGCGCGCCGACGCACGGCGCAACATCGACGCGTTGCTCCGGGCGGCCATGGCGGTGTTCGCGACCTCCGGCGTGGAGGCTCCGGTGCGAGAGATCGCGGAAAAGGCTGGCGTCGGCGTCGGCACCGTCTACCGCCATTTTCCACAGCGCTCGGACCTGATCGTGGCCGTCTTCCGCAACGAGGTTGACGCCTGTGCGGACGCCGCGCCGATCCTGGCCGGAAAGCATGAGCCCGGTGAAGCGCTGGCCCTGTGGATGCAGCGCTATGTGGATTTCATCACGGCAAAACGCGGCCTCGCGGCAGCCTTGTACTCAGGCAATCCGGCATTCGACACTTTGCCTGCCTATTTCAACCAACGGCTCCGGCCCGCGCTTCAAACATTGCTGGAGGCGGCGGCCGCGGCCGGCGAGGTGCGCGCCGATATCGAGCCGGGCGACCTGTTGGGCGCGGCCGCCAGCCTTGCCATGCCGGCACATGGCGGCGGCCCTGCCCAGGCGCGGCGCATGGTTGCCCTGCTGGTCGACGGTTTGCGCTACGGCGCCAGCACGCTGGCGGATACGCGTTCCTAAAGCGCGTTGCGTTCGACCGACCTGATGCGACGCGCTTTAGGTTCTTGTTTGATGCATGTCCTTATCGCAAAACCGCTGCACGCTTTTGCGCGACATGCATTAAATCAGAACGACCAGCTGCGCGCCTTGGCGATGATGAAATCGCGGAAGACATGCAGCTTCGCCTGGTTCTTCATCGCATCGGGATAGGCGAAATAGGTATCGAAGGACGGCACTTCGGTCTCGGGCAGCAACTGCACCAGTCCGGAATCCTTGCTGACCACGTAATCCGGCAGCATGGCGATGCCGGCGCCGCCCTGCACCGCCCGCTTGATCGACAATATGTCGTTGATCTGCAGCGTCGGCACCCTTTGCCCGCCTTCGAAATCGCCGACCGTCTCCAGCCAGTTCAGTTCCGACAGATGCGCCGGCACCGGCACGCCGAAGGTGACGATGCGATGGGTTTTCAGCTCGGCGATCGAATTCGGCTTGCCATATTTGTTTACATAGGATGGCGCCGCGTAGAGATGGAAATGCACGGTGAACAGGCGGCGCTGGATGAGGTCCGGCTGCTGCGGCTGGCGCAGCCGGATGGCGCAGTCGGCCTGGCGCATCGTGAGATCGAGCTCCTCATTGGCCAGGATGAGCTGCAGGCTGACCTCGGGATAGAGCTCGATGAATTCCTGCACGCGCTCTGTCAGCCAGCCAGCGCCGAGGCCGACCGTGGTCGTCACCCTGAGCACGCCGGAGGGCCGGTCCTTGGTTTCGGTCAGTCGCGACTTGATGGTTTCGAGCTTCATCAGCACGTCGTGCGCCGTGCGGAACAGCATCTCGCCCTGCTCGGTCAGCACCAGGCCGCGGGCATGGCGATTGAACAGCGGCACGCCGACGTCATGCTCGAGCGCGCTGACCTGCCGCGAGATCGCCGATTGCGACAAATGCAGTGTTTCCGCGGCATGGGTGAACGACCCCGCTTCCGCCGCGGCGTGAAACACGCGTAGCTTGTCCCAATCCAACGCCATGATTTCCCCTCGTCCTGTTTTCTGGCGTCCGCCTGTTTTCGGCGTCTGAATGAAAAATCAGGCTTTTGCGCGGCTTTTCTCAGCCGCTTATCGAACAATCACTCCGCCGCTTCGCGGTGAACCTCGATCCCCGCCAGATATTTTTCCGCCTCGAGCGCGGCCATGCAGCCGAGACCGGCCGCCGTCACCGCCTGGCGGTAGATGTCGTCGGTCACGTCGCCGGCGGCGAACACACCCGGCATATCGGTGCGGGTCGAATCCGGCGCCGTCCACAGATAGCCGTTCGGCTTCTGCTTCAGCTTGCCGGCAAACAGCTCGACCGCCGGCGCGTGGCCGATCGCCACGAACACGCCGTCGACCACCAGATGCATCTCCTGCCCGGTCACCACGTTGCGCAGCTTCAGCCCTTCGACCGACGGCGGCAGCGGCGCCTTGCCGGGCCTGCCGGTGATCTCGTCGACCACCGTGTCCCAGATGATGCGGACATTGTCTTTCCGCAGCAGCCGCTCGCGCAGGATGCGCTCGGCGCGGAAATCGCTGCGCCTGTGGATGACGGTGACGCTCTTGGCCAGGTTGGAGAGATAGAGCGCTTCCTCCACCGCCGAATTGCCGCCGCCGATCACCGCGACGTCCTTGCCGCGGTAGAAGAAGCCGTCGCAGGTGGCGCAGGCCGAGACGCCAAAACCCATGAAGGTGTGTTCGCTCGGGATGCCCAGCCATTTCGCCTGGGCTCCGGTGGCGATGATCAGCGCGTCGGCGGTATAGATCGTGCCGGAATCGCCCTTGGCGCGGAACGGCCGCACGTTGAGGTCGACCTCGGTGATGATGTCGTTGACGATGTCGGTGCCGACATGCTCGGCCTGCCTGAGCATCTCGCTCATCAGCCATGGACCCTGGATCGGTTCGGCGAAGCCCGGATAGTTTTCGACATCGGTGGTGATCATCAGTTGCCCGCCCTGCTGCAGGCCGGCGACCAGCATCGGCTTGAGCATGGCGCGGGCGGCATAGATCGCCGCCGTATAGCCGGCGGGGCCGGAGCCGATGATGAGAACAGGCGCGTGCTTGGTGATCATGAAAAACCTCTGCGGGGAGCAGCCATGGATTGTGGCATGAACTCTCGTCGATTGTTGCGCGTAATGTAAGTGTTGCCTGCGACGCCAGCAAGGCAAGTTGCCGTTCGTCCCCGGAAAGCTTCGGCGCCGGCGACGGCGACAAGCAACCCGCAGCAAGATGATGCGAAAATCCTCGATCCAGCGGATGGAATAGACAGCAAAGTCGTTTAACTACAAAGTCGCGAAAGATTCTTTCGCGTCACCACGGAAGCCACCATGCCGATCAAGGCCGATCTCGATGCCATCGACTGGAAGATCCTGCGCGAGCTTCAGCAGGACGGACGCATGACCAATGTCGAACTGTCGAGCCGCGTCGGCATTTCGGCGCCGCCGTGCCTGCGCCGCGTCAGGCGGCTGGAAGAGGCCGGCATCATCCGCGGCTACCGCGCTTTGCTCAACGCTCCGGCGCTCGGCCTCGACGTCGTCGCCTTCTGTCTGATCGGCCTGCATCACCAGGCCGACGCCGAACTCAAGACCTTCGCCGAGCGCACCCGCGGCTGGCCGATCGTGCGCGACGCCTGGATGGTGTCGGGCGAGTCCGATTTCCTGCTACATTGCGTGGCAAGCGATCTCGGCACCTTCCAGACCTTCGTCATCGAGGAACTGGCCTCGGCCCCCAATGTCGATACGGTGCGAACCGCGCTGACCATCCGCCGGGTCAAAGACGAAGGGCTGGTGGCGTTTTCGGCTTAAGAGAGCAGGCAAAGCGGCTGCGAAACAAAAACCCGGAAACAAAAAACCCGCCTCGGCGGGCGGGATCGTCGGTGGAAATCATCACCATATCCAAATTAGTAGCATAGCTGCCGGCACAAAGCAAGAACAAAATTGCCTTCAGCGTTAGAATGCGGCTTCATGCCAGCTTGGGTTCCTCGCCCCACGAAAGTGTGGAGAGGTGTCTCGGCGAAGCCGAGACGGAGAGGGGAACCGCGCTCTACGAAGCCCCCTCTCCGGCCGCTTCGCGGAGGGCGAGGAACCCAGGTCCTGAGAGTTCGAGGATCACCCTGCGTCGCAGAGGCGCGTTTCGACCATTTCGCACAAATGGTGGTAGAGGCACAAATGCCCCTGCTGGATGATCGGCGTCGAGGTCGAGGGTACGTTGAGCAGGATGTCGGAGAGCGGCTTCAGCTTGCCGCCGGTGTCGCCGGTCAGGCTGATCACCGTCATGCCCATCATGCGCGCCTGTTGGGCGGCGGCGAGGATGCTTGGCGAATTGCCGCTGGTCGAGATGGCGAGCAGCACGGCGCCCGCCGAACCATGCGCCTCGACCTGGCGCGCAAACACCGTGTCGAAGCCGTAATCATTGCCCCAGGCGGTCAGCACCGCCGCGTTGGCCGGCAGCGCGATGACGTTGTAGGCCTTGCGCTCCCTGAGGAAGCGGCCGACCAGCTCGCCGGCGATATGGATGGCGTCACTGGCCGAACCGCCATTGCCTGCTATCAGCAGCGCCTTGCCCTGCGAAAGCGCGGCGACGACGGCGCTGACCGCCCGCTCCATCTCGCTGGTCAGGTCGCGCTCGACCATCGCCGAAATCGCGGCCGCCGAGCGCGCCAGGTAATCGTTCAGTTCGGACATGAAACCCTCAGTTCCCGGCGCGCAATCTGCCGATAGTGCCGGTCGTGCTCTTGCCGGCGACGAGGTCGACCAGCACGACGCGCCCGCCGGCCTTCTGCACGACATCGGCGCCAACCACCTGATCGACCGTATAGTCAGCACCCTTGACCAGTATGTCGGGGCTCAGCGCCTCGATCAGCGAAAGCGGCGTATCCTCTTCGAAGATGACGACGGCGTCGACCGAGGCAAGTGCTGCCAGCACGCAGGCCCGGTCATGCTGGTCGTTGACCGGGCGCCCCGGCCCTTTCAGCCGGCGCACCGAGGCATCGCTGTTGAGGCCGAGCACCAGCCGGTCGCACTGGCTGCGCGCCGCATGCAACAGGCTGACATGGCCGGCATGCAGGATATCGAAACAGCCATTGGTGAAGCCGACGCTCAAGCCCTCGTCTTTCCAGCCCGCCACCAGCCGCGCGGCGGCGGCGGCATCGAGGATCGCATCCAGGTGGGCGACCGGACCGTGCGAGCGAAACAGCGCACCGGTGAGTTCCTCGATCGTCAGCCGCGCCGTGCCGCGCTTGCCGACGACAACACCGCCGGCGGCGTTGGCGATCGATCCGGCCATGGCACGATCAGCCCCTGCTGCAAGAGCCAGCGCGAAGGTCGCGATTACCGTGTCGCCGGCACCCGAAACGTCGAACACTTCGCGCGCCTGCGTGGCGATATGGCGGGCGTCATCCGCACCGACGACGCTCATGCCCTTTTCGCTGCGCGTCGCGACGACGAAATCGAAACCGTGCGCCGAAATCAGCTGGCGCGCCGCCGCCTCGATTTCGTCGTCGGCAAACACTGCGCGGCCGACCGCCTCGCCGAGTTCCTTGCGGTTGGGCGTGATTGCCGTCGCGCCGGCATAACGCGCATAGTCGCGGCCCTTCGGGTCGACCAGCACCGGCTTGCCCGCTTCCCGGCAGATCGAGATCAGCTCGCCGGCGACGCCGTCGAGCAGCACGCCCTTGCCATAGTCGGACAGAATGACGATGTCGGCGCGTGCCAGCGCTTCGCGAAAATGCCCGACCAATGTCGCGCGCTCGGCATCGCCCAGCGGCTTGATTTCCTCTTCGTCAAAACGCAGCACCTGCTGGTTGAGCGCGCTGAATCGGCTTTTGGACGACGTCATGCGATCGGCATCCTGCGCCAGCCCGCCGGCGTCGACGCCAAAGTCGCCGAGCATGCGCATGAGGTTCTTGCCGGCCTCGTCAGCGCCGATCACCGAGACCGGTATGACGGCAGCGCCGAGCGAAACGATATTGGCGACGACATTGCCGGCGCCGCCCATCGCCAGCGTTTCGCCGCGCCCGTGCAGCACCGGGATCGGCGCTTCCGGCGAAATGCGCTCGATCACGCCGTTGACGAAACGGTCGAGGATGAAATCGCCGACCACCAGCACGGTGGCGCTGCCGAAGCGCGAAATGGCGCGGTGAAGAGGTTCGGGAGAGGGCAGCTTGATCATGTCAACGCGTGGGAGAGCCGATTTTCAGTGACGGGGGATTCGATTGGCAGGGCCGGCCGTTCATGGCGATGCCGATATACCGCAATTTCAGCCGACGCAACGGCAGGCCTTCGACCGATCGCGGCGGCGCGACAATGCGTCAGCTTTTCTGCAACGCGACATGCACGCCCAGTCCGACAAGCACCGCACCGCCGGCGCGCCGCATCAGGCGCTGCGCCCGGCTCGACTGCCGCAGCCTGGCGATCACCGCGCCGGCCAGCACCACGCAAACAATGTCGGCCGACGAGAACATCAAATTGACGATTGTTCCAAGCACGACGAACTGCAGCCAGACCGGAAACGCTGCCGAGGCATCGATGAATTGCGGCAGGAACGCCATGAAGAAAATCGCCGTTTTTGGGTTGAGCACCTCGACGGCAACGCTCTCGAAAAAGGCGCGGCGGGCGGATTTCGGCTGAATTCCCGGCAAGACAACGTCGCCTTGCGCCTTGGCGCGAAACAGCGAAACACCGAGCCAGACCAGATACAGCGCACCGACCAGCTTGACCGCCATGTAAAGCACCGGCACGGCATGGAAAAGCACCGACAGGCCGACAGCGGCGGCGAAGACATGAACGTAGCCGCCAAGATGGATGCCGAGCGCCGCCATCAGGCCGGACCAGCGGCCGCGCGCCATGGTTTGCGCGGCGGCATAGAGCATGGCGGGACCGGGGATATAGGCGAAGATCGCCGTGGTGGCGAAAAAGGCGACAAGCAGTTCGGTTGACGGCATTACCTTGCTCCTGTCGCCGGTCGGCCGGCAGGCCGACTGAAACGTGACGTTTGCGGCGCCACTATGGCGCTCATCCGGCCGCCCAGCCACCTGCTTTGTCGACAGCCCGGCCCGCCTCCCCTATAAGGCCAGAATCCCACAAGGGCTACAACCGGCACAAGGTACCAGAGGCTTTCATGATCATCGTCACGGGCGGCGCCGGCATGATGGGTTCCAACATCGTCGCCGCGCTCAACGCCGAGGGTTTCAGCGACATCCTCGTCGTCGACGACCTCACCGACGGCCACAAGATCGCAAACCTCGCCGATCTCGAGATCGCCGACTATCTCGACAAGGACGATTTTCTGGCGCGGATGGAGGCCGGTGACCTCGGCCGCATCGAGGCCGTCTTCCACCAGGGCGCCTGCTCGACCACCACCGAATGGAACGGCAAGTTCATGATGGAGGTCAACTACGCCTATTCGAAGCGCCTGCTGCACGCCTGCCTGGCCCTGCGCTTGCCCTTCCTCTATGCCTCGTCCGCTTCGGTCTATGGCAGCGGCGCCGAGTTCCGCGAGGAGCCGCAATGCGAACGGCCGCTGAACGTCTATGCCTATTCGAAAAAACTGTTCGACGACTATGTCCGCCGCACCGTTTTCGATACCGATCACTCGCCGGTCGCGGGCCTGCGTTATTTCAACGTCTATGGACCGCGCGAGGCGCATAAGGGCGCCATGGCCTCTGTCGCCTTCCATCTGTTCAACCAGGTCGAGCAAGGGCAGAATCCCAAGCTGTTCGGCGCCTATGGCGGTTTCGGGCCCGGCGAGCAGAGCCGCGACTTCATCCATGTCGGCGATGTCGCCGACGTCAACCTGTGGCTGTGGAAACGCGGTTCCAGCGGCATCTTCAACTGCGGCACCGGCAAGGCCCAGCCGTTCCGCGCCATTGCCGAGACGGTGATCGATACGCTCGGCAAGGGCCAGATCGAATTCATCGAGTTTCCCGACCACCTCAAGGGCAGCTACCAGAGCTTTACGCAAGCTGATATGTCCCGCTTGCGCGCAGCCGGTTACAATGGCCAGTTCCGCACAGTGGAAACCGGCGTCAGAGACTATGTCGAATGGCTGAAAGCCCAACGATCCTCGTGATCGGCCCACGCTGGGTGGGCGACATGGTGATGGCGCAGTGCCTATTCCAGGCGCTGAGGGAGCTTCATCCGGATGCCGCCATCGATGTGCTGGCGCCGGCATGGGCAGCACCGCTGGTCAAGCGCATGCCCGAAATCCGTCAGCAGATTGACCTGCCGCTGCAATCCGGCGCATTCGAATTCCGCATCCGAAGGCGCTTCGGCCGCCTGCTGCGCGGCCGCTACGACATGGCCTTTGTCCTGCCGGGAAGCTGGAAATCGGCGCTGATCCCGTTCTTTGCCGGCATTCCGCGCCGTGTCGGCCATCTCAAGGAAATGCGCTACGGGCTGCTGACCGACATCGTGCCCTTGCCCGATCGCCTGAAACGGCGCACCGCCCAGGCCTATTTCAGCCTTGCACGTGGCGGCGCGTTCCAGGCGCCGAAGCTTGCCGTCGATCAAGCCAACCAGGCAGCATTGTTCGGTCGTTTCGGGCTGACGGCGGGGAAATTCGTGGCACTCATGCCCGGCGCCGAATTCGGTCCGGCCAAGCGCTGGCCGAGCGAACACTATGCCGGGCTCGCCCGCGAGATGATGGCGAAAGGGTTTGGCGTGGTACTGTTCGGATCGAAGAACGACGCTGAGGTGACGGCTGAAATCGCCGCGCTGGCTCCGGGCGCCGTCGATCTTGCCGGCCAGACGCGGCTCGAGGATGCCATCGACCTGATCGCGGCGGCGAGGCTTGCCGTCTCCAACGACAGCGGGCTGATGCATGTCGCCGCCGCCGTCGGCACGCCGGTCGTCGCCGTCTACGGCTCGACCTCGCCTGAGAACACGCCGCCGCTCGCCGATCGCCGCGAACTGGTCTGGCTCGGCCTGTCCTGTTCGCCCTGTCACAAAAAAATCTGCCCGCTCGGTCATCTCAACTGCCTGAAGACGCTGGAGGTCGAACGCGTCGTGGCGGCGGCGGAGCGGCTGCTGCCGGCCGCCGCATGAAAGTGCTGATCATCAAGACATCGTCCATGGGCGACGTCATCCACACCTTCCCGGCGATCGAGGACGCGCGCCACGCTCAGCCGGATATCTCCTTCGACTGGTGTGTCGAAGAGGCATTTGCCGGGATTGTGGCGCTGCATCCAGCCATCCAAACCATCCACAGCGTGGCGATCCGGCGCTGGCGCAGGAAGCTGCTCGAGCCCGGCACATGGCGGGAAGTGATCGGCTTGCGCCGCGCCTTGCGCGATTGCCGCTACGACCGCGTTCTCGATGCGCAAGGCTTGCTGAAATCGGCGCTGGTGGCGCGGCTGGCGGCGGCGCCGATCGCCGGTTTCGATCGGTCGAGCGCTCGGGAGCCGTCGGCGACCTTGTTCTACGACCACCGATATCCCGTGCCGCGCGGCCTGCATGCCATCGAGCGCACGAGGCGCCTGTTCGGGCTGGCGCTCGGCTACGAGCCGGATTTTTCCCGGCTTGACTCCGGCATCGCGCCGCCGGCCGGAAGATCCATTCTTGTCGGTGAAAAGACCGCCTTCCTGCTGCATGGCACCAGCCGCGACGACAAGAAATGGCCGGTCGCGGACTGGATCGAAACCGCCCGTCTGCTGGTGGACAAGGGAATAACGCCGGTCACCACTTGGTCGAACGACCGGGAAAAGGCGGTTGCCGAAGCGATCGCCGGCGCCGTTTCGCAAACCGTGGTGTTTCCCAGATCGCCGCTTGCCGAGATCGCCGCCGTCATCGGCGGCTCGGCGCTGGTCATCGGCGCCGACACCGGCCTGACCCATCTCGCCAGCGCTTTCGGCCTGCCGACGGTGGCGATATTCCTCGCTACCGAGCCTGGCCTGACCGGCCCGCGTGGGCCATTCTCATCGACGCTGCTGGCCAGGCCCGGTCACAGCGTCACCCCGCCGGAGGTGATGGCGGAAGCCGAGAGGCTTGTGGAGCGCCAGACGCTTGGTCAGGCCGGTGACCGCTGATTTGCTCAATCAATTCAATCGGAAAGGTCAGCGCTGCCCCTTCCCTTCTCCCCTTGTGGGAGAAGGCAGAGCAGCGCCAATCCCCTAGATAAATTGCACCTGGACGATCTCGTAGCCCCTAGCGCCGCCCGGTGCGTTGACCTCGATGGCGTCGCCGACTTCCTTGCCGATCAGGGCGCGGGCGATCGGCGACGAAATCGAGATGCGGCCGGACTTCACGTCGGCTTCCTGGTCGCCGACGATCTGGTAGGTCTTTTTCTCCTCGGTATCCTCGTCGACCAGCACCACGGTGGCGCCGAACTTGACCTTGTCGCCGCTGAGCTTGGTGACGTCGATCACCTCGGCCCGCGCGATCAGGTCCTCGAGTTCGTTGACCCGGCCCTCATTGAGGCTCTGTGCCTCTTTTGCCGCGTGATATTCGGCATTTTCGGAGAGGTCGCCATGCGAGCGCGCTTCGGAAATCGCCTCGATGATACGCGGCCGCTCCTGTTGCTGGCGCCAGCGCAGTTCTTCCTTCAATGACGCGAACCCCTCGCCTGTCATCGGGACCTTGTTCATAATGCCTGACCTTTCCTGCCGCCGCCCCCGCAATCGGGAGCGACCTTGTCGATGGTACAAAAAGAAAACGGTCCGGCAGCCTCGGGCTAACGGAACCGTCTCACCACAATTTCGCAAGATATAGCAATCTTCGCGGGTTTTTCACGTCCAAAAAGTCGGTTTTTGAAAAATCATCCGCCGATTGCACGGCTGACCCCACGTCAAGCGGGGGTTTCCAAGATCGTATCGTGTACCGTGATGCCAAATCTCGGTTGTGGCCAACATGTGCAGCACAGCAAAAACCGGCTGCGATCGCTCACAGCCGGTTATGAGCAGCGTTCCGGAGGATCAGCTCCTCATGAAATGATCGATCTGCTCCGACAGCATGCCGTATTCGCGAGATCCCTTGCCCGTGCGCTTCTCGATTTCGCGGAGCTGTTCCTGGGCCCCGGCAAGATCGCCGATCTGCAGGTGCGCCTCGCCGAGATATTCGCGCACCAGCGTGTAATTCGGGTCGATGCGCAGCGCTTCCTCGTAATAGCCGAGGCCGACGGTGACGCGGCCGGAATGGCGGTGCGAATAGCCGAGATAATTGAGGATACGCGGGTCCTGCTTGTTGGCGGCGAGGCTGAGCACGGCGATCGCCTCGTCATAGCGTCCATCCATCGCCAGCGCGCGACCGGCATCATAGATGCTGTCGTCATCCAGCATGCCTTGCTTCGGCGAGACACATTTCTTCTGTTTCTTGTCCCACGCCTGCCCCTTCTTGCACTGGCTCTGGCCGCCGCCGCCATTGCCGCCGCCGCCACCACCACCTCCCCCGCCTTCACCAGCCGAAAACGCCGGAGCCGCAATCAGCGGCAGGGCGGCGATGGCCATGGCGTAAATCAGCAATCGTCTGCGCATCGAACTCTCCTTTGAACCTGACAATGCAACACTAACGACCGGCCGGAGCCGTTTCGTCCCCCGGAAAATGCCATCCTATCTCAAAACCGCGATCTCTCCCAGCAAGGCCATCTTATCCCGGGAAGAGAGGGCATCGGAAATCATGCTTCACGATCAACGCCGCCGCGCAAGATAACGTGACGAGCGCTGCAAATCCGCTATCATCGGGCCGACCGAGCACGAAGCAGGGAGACGGCCGGTGCAGCAACGCGTTGAACGAGACTGGGAGCTTTCGATCGGTCCCGACACCGTGCGCCTGTTCATCCTGAAGGCGAAGGCGCTCAGCGCCGCCGTCAACGAAGACTATGCCGATGGCGCCGAGCACGAGGTAGAGCTCGACGGCAACGCGCACGACAACCACCATCATGACGGCCTTGCCGAGGAAAGCTCCGAAGATCTCACCGAAGAAGAACTGCGCGAGCTAATCGACGATCTCAATGTCGACGAAGCGGCCGAACTGATTGCGTTGGCCTGGGTCGGCCGCGGCGACTATGACGCGACGGAATGGACGGACGCGCTGTCCGCCGCCCGCGAGCGCGCCAACAAGCGCACGGCAAAATATCTGCTCGGCATGCCGCTGCTGGCGGACTGGCTCGAGGAAGGCCTGGAAGCGATCGGCGCGTGACGGCGCGGTTACCGATTGTGATCGCCTCGAACCTTCGTCCAAGGCAACTTCCCTGCATTCTGGCCGTTGCGAGCTGATGGCGGCGTTTGGTTTTTCCGGATTGTGCAGACTGATGCTCGCCGTTGCGGCGGCGTCGCTGCTGGCGGGACCTGCATTAGCCAAGGCGCCCGAACTACCGCAAACCGCACCGGTTCCCCAGCTCAACCGGGAAGCCACCTCGCCATCCCCAACCGAGATCCCGGTCCCCGAACCACGCCCCGCTCCGGAGGCTGAGCGGCCCAAAGACGGTCAGCCTCAAAACGATCAGCCCCAAAATGGCCAGTCCAAGACCGAGCAGCCGGAGCCGCCGGCGATCGCGCCGCAGCCGCCTGAAAAGCCGGCGCAGGCCGAGCCGCCGGCAAACCCATCGGTCGCGCCACCAAACCCCGCCGAGGCAGACGAGAAGGCGGAGCAAAAAATCCTTCCAGATCCTCGATCGGTCGCCATTGCCGGGAAAGAAATGCCGCCGGAGGAGTTGGCCTGCCGCAGGCGGCTGAAGTCGATGGGCGTCGATTTCGAGGAGCGCAAGCCCGAGCATGATACGGCGGTCGGTTGCTCGATCCCCTACCCGATCGTGCTGAAGACGCTCGGCAAATCCATCGCCATCGGCCCGGACCCAGAGCTCAATTGCCAGATGGCGGAAGCGGCCGCCCGCTTTGCTGCTTCGGTCATCCAGCCTGCCGCAAAGGCCGAGTTCGGCATGGATGTCAAATCGATCGGCCAGGCCTCCGCCTTCGTCTGCCGGCCGCGCCACGCCGGCGGCAAACTGTCGGAGCACGCCTTCGGCAACGCGCTCGACATCGCCAGCTTCACGCTTTCGGACGGGAAGGAGATCGATGTCGGCCCGGCGCCGCCGGAAAAGGACGCGAAATTCCTGGACACAGTGCGCAAGGCGGCCTGCGGGCCGTTCAAGACCGTGCTTGGTCCCGGCAGCGATGCCGATCATTCGCTGCATCTCCATTTCGATCTCGAGCCGCGCCGCAATGGCGGCACGTTTTGCCAATGACGCCGGCCGCCGGTACTGGGCGCCGCAATTTGGCCGCAGGCGTGAACGGCGCCGCTGATTTTTCCTTTACTCTTCAGGTTTAGAGTCTGTGCCATCTGGGGACAGGAACCCTTCCGATGGCCGGGCTATTTCGCGCTGCGCTTGCCGCTGCGCGGCACACAGAATGCGCGCGCATGGCCGGAAGGCTTGCCGCCCTGCTTGCCGTGGCGGCGGTCTCAGCCTGCAATACCGGCAGCGTGCTGTCGCTGCAGCCGGCCGTCGATGTCGGCAGCCAGACCGCTGCCGTCCCGCCCAATTCGGACCCGCAATATTCCGACCCGCAATATTCCGGCGCGCAAGATTCCGGGCCGCAATATTCGGGTATGCAGCGCCTCGTCCCGTCCAACCCCTATATGACCGCCGCCTATCCGCGCCTGGACAACCCGATGTCGCCGGCCGAACAGATGCCGGCCACAGAGATCGATTGCCGCAAGGAACTGAAACGCCTCGGCGTCGTCTACACCGACGTTGCGCCGATCCATGAAGGCCAGTGCGGCATCGACTATCCGGTCAAGGTCTCGGCCATCGGAAGCGTCGAGATGAAGCCGGCCGCGACGCTGACCTGCGACATGGCCGCCAGCTTTGCCGGCTGGACCAGGAACGAACTCGTGCCGTCGGCCCGCTGGCGCTATTTTTCAGGCGTCAAGACCATCCACCAGGGCTCGAGCTATTCCTGCCGCAGGATTGCCGGCGAAGGTGTTTTGTCGGAACACGGCAAGGGCAATGCGCTCGACGTGATGAGCATCGAGCTTAACAATGGCGACGACATCGACGTCCGCAAGCCCGGCCTGTTCGCCTTCCGCACGCGCGGCTTCCTCAACAATGTGCGCGCCGACGGCTGCCAGTATTTCACCACCGTGCTCGGCCCCGGCTATAACTACGACCACCGCAACCATTTCCATTTCGACATCAAGAACCGCAAGAACGGCTATCGCGCCTGCCGCTGATTGCAGCCCCTGCCCAAGACTTGCTGCGCCGGTTAAGATGGTGCGCAGACGCTTGGGTGGTGCCTCTTGAGCCAACGGAGCCTTCGACGACGTGCAACGACCTGGCTGGTGGCATGCTGTGCCGCCTATCTTTCGCTCGCCTATTTCGCCGCGCCTGAGTTCTGGACGTTACGGGACCGCAATTTTCGCAATCAGCAATTCGAGATGGTGACGCACACGCCGCAAGGCATTCCGGGCGATCCGATCAATGTCGGCCTTGTCGGCACCAAGAAGGAGCTTGTCCATGCTTTTGCCGTCGCCGGCTGGGATACGGCAGACGCCATCACGCTGAAGACCGCGATCGAGATCGGCGAAAGCGTGCTGTTCAACCGCCCCTATCCCGACGCGCCGGTCAGCCGGCTTTTGTTCGAAGGCCGCGCCCAGGACCTAGCCTTCGAAAAGCCGGTCGGCGACAGCGCCGACCGGCGCCACCACGTCCGCTTCTGGCAGACCCATGCGACCGGAGACGACGGCCGGCCGCTCTGGCTCGGCTCGGCAAGCTTCGACCGGGGCGTCGGCCTCAGCCATGACACCGGCGCGATCACCCATCATATCGGCCCCGACGTCGACGCCGAGCGCGACGGGCTGATGCACGACCTCTCCGCCGCCGGCATGCTGATCTCGACCAGCGAGATACCAGGCGTCGGCGCCACGAAGACCGGGCGCAACGGCGAAGGCGATCCCTATTTCACCGACGGCAGGGCCATCATCGGGGTCCTGTTGCAACTGCCGTAGGCGCGCAATCGGCCTTCCCGTCTGACAGCCATTTCGTCCCGACGGGCTCAGGGCACGGTGATCACGATCTTGCCGAACGGTCCTGTCTCCAGACGCTCAAACGCCTGCGGCACCTCGTCGAAGCCAAACACCTTGTCGATTACCGGCTTGATGGCAAGCATCTCGATCGCCTGGTTCATCCGTTCGAAAGCACGACGGTGACCGATCGATATGCCCTGGACGACGATCCGGTTGCGCATGAACGGCAAGATCGGAAAATTGAGCTCCATGCTGCCCAGCAAGCCGATAACTGACAGCCGGCCGTCGGCGCCCAGCGCATTGAGCGAGCGCCGCGCATTGTCGCCGCCGACCATTTCCAGCACATGCCTGACGCCGGCGCCGTTTGTCAGCTCACGCGCGGCCTCGTCCCACGCCGGCCGGCTGCGATAGTTTATCCCTTGCCAGGCGCCGAGCGCCTTCGCCCGCTCGAGCTTCTCGTCGCTGCTCGAGGTGACGATGGCGCGCAGGCCGAAGGCGGCGGCAAATTGCAGCGCAAACAGCGACACGCCGCCGGTGCCCTGGATGAGAACGGTTTCGCCCGGGATCGGCTTGGCCGCCTCGACCAGCGCGAACCACGCCGTCAGCGCCGCAATCGGCAGCGTCGATGCCTCGACGTCGCTGAGCGACGGCGGCGCCGCCACGGCGGCATCCTCATGAAAAAGCACATGCTCGGACAGCATGCCGGGCAGTGACGAACCAAGCGTATGCTTGTGCAGCACCGGCGGGGCGTCGCCGTCCGGCCAGTCGGCGATCACCTGGCCGAGCACGCGCTGCCCAATGCCGAAGCGGCTGACTTCGCTGCCGATGGCGACTACTTCGCCTACCGCGTCCGATGTCGGCACGAACGGAAAGCTGAGGTCCGGTATCAGCACGCCATCGACGATCATCCTGTCCTTGTAATTCAGCGATACCGCAGTGACGCGTACCAGAAGATCATGCGGCCCGGCTTGGGGCAGCTTTCCATCAGCCGGCTTCAACCTGGACAGGCCGAAACCGTTCATCTGCCAGGATCTGTTTTCGGTGCTCATTTGGTTCGCGCTCCGTGGTTGATGATTGCGCGAGACATTTACGCCGTTTCACTATGGAGAAAAGTGCTTCCATGTGGCATGTTCTGCAACAGATTAAGGAGCAAAACTCTACAATAGGGGCGCTTCATTGGAATCAGCCAATTTGCAAGGCATCGTCGCATTCGTTCACGCGGTGGAGGCCGGCAGCTTCACCGGCGCCGGCGCGCGGCTGCATGTCACCAAATCGGCGGTCGGCAAGTCGATCGCGCAGCTGGAACAGCGATTGGGCGTTCGCCTGCTCAACCGCACCACCCGCAGCCTCAGCCCGACCAGCGAGGGCCTGAGCTATTACGAAGCCTGCGTCAGGGCACTGGCCGAGATCGAAGCCGCGCAGTCACTGCTGGCTTCGCGCAAGCAGGTGCCTTCCGGGCGGCTGCGCGTCGACCTGCCTTTGGCCTTCGGCCGGCGGTGCGTCGCCCCGGTTCTGTTCGACATTTCCAAAAAATTCCCGGACCTGACGATGGAAATCTCGTTCAACGACCGGCGCGTCGACCTGATCGAGGAAGGCATCGACCTGGCGGTGCGCATGGGCGACCTCGACGACAGCTTGTCGATCGCCGCGCGCCGCATCTATGCCCAACGTTCGGCCATCTGCGCCGCCCCCGCCTATCTCGACGCCCATGGCAGGCCGCTATCGATCGAGGATCTGGCCAGGCACAGCCTCATCGGCTACGGCCGCGACGGCACGGTCCATCCCTGGACCGTCAGGCATGTCGACGGCCGTCTCGAAAAATTCGCGCCCAAGGCGCGGCTGGTGCTCGGCCACGGCGAACCGATGCTCGATGCGGTACTGGCCGGCTGCGGCATCGTCTATCTGCCGACATGGCTGACGGCCGACAGCATCAGGCGCGGCGAGCTCGAAATGGTTCTGTCGGACAGTCTTGTCGAAAACACCGTGGTGCATGCCATCTGGCCGGTAACACGCAATCTCGCGCCAAAGGTGCGCGTCGTCGTCGACGCCCTGATCGAGCATTTTGCCGCGCCGCCCTGGGATGTGGCAGGAGTGCCGCCTGATTGCCCGGCTCGCTAAATTTAAAAAGCGCGACCGTCCTATTTTCGAAAACAGCGCGGCAATGCTATGGACCCGGCATGCTTTATGCTGAAATTGCCATCGTGGTCGTCCTCATCTGCATTAACGGCCTTCTGTCGATGTCCGAGCTCGCCATCGTCTCGTCGCGGCCGGCGCGCCTCAAGACGATGATCGACCGCAACGTCAAGGGCGCCGGCCGGGCCCTGGCGCTCGGCGCCAATCCGGGAAAATTCCTGTCCTCGGTGCAGATCGGCATCACTTTGGTCGGCGTCTTGTCCGGTGCCTTTTCCGGCGCCACGCTCGGCGAGCGGCTGGCCACCTCCCTGGCGTCCGCCGGCATCCGCGAAAGCCTAGCCGATCCGCTCGGCGTCGGCATCGTCGTCGCCCTCATCACCTATGGCTCGCTGATCATCGGCGAACTGGTGCCCAAGCAGATCGCATTGCGCGACCCCGAACGGGTCGCCGTCAGGGTCGCCCCGGCAATGACCATCCTCGCCAGCGTCTCGGCGCCGCTGGTCTTCCTGCTCGATTTTTCCGGCCGCGCCCTCCTGTGGCTGCTTGGCCAGCGCGGTCAGAGCGAGGATAAGGTTACCGACGAGGAGATCAAGATGCTGGTCGCCGAAGCCGAGCACCACGGCACCATCGAATCCGACGAACGGCGGATGATCGCCGGCGTCATGCGGCTCGGCGACCGTGCCGTGCGCGCGGTGATGACGCCGCGCACCGAGGTCGACTGGATCAATCTGCAATCCGACGAGGCGGCCATCAGGAAGCTGCTGATGGACACCCAGCATTCGCGCCTGCCGGCCGGCGACGGCGGCGTCGACGCCATGATCGGCGTCGTCCAGACCCGCGACGTGCTGGCCGCAATGCTCGGCGGCCGCGCTCTCGACCCGCGCCGGCACGTGCGCGCCGCGCCAATCGTGCATGACCAGGCCGACGCGCTGGACGTGCTTGCGACGCTGAAAGAATCCGACGTGCCGATGGCGCTGGTGCATGACGAATACGGCCATTTCGAAGGCATCGTCACCCCGGCCGACATACTGGAAGCGATTACCGGCGTCTTCCGTTCCGATCTCGACGCCGGCGAAGAGGAAAACGCCGTCAAGCGCGAGGACGGCTCATGGCTGCTCGCCGGCTACATGCAGGCCGACGAGATGGCGGAGGTCCTCGGCATCGACCTGCCTGAGAACCGCGATTACGAAACCGTCGCCGGCTATGTGCTGTCGCATTTGCACCATCTGCCGGCGACCGGCGAATGCGTCGACGCGCAAGGCTGGCGCTTCGAGGTCGTCGACCTCGACGGCCGCCGCATCGACAAGCTCATCGCCACCCGCCTGCCCGGCGGCCACCGCGAGGTCGTGCGGTAACGATCGACGCGACTTATGGGCTATATGCTCGCGGCGACACCGCTCGCACAGTCAAAGTTGATTGGGAATACCGCCTATGGTCGACCACCTTTTCGCCGACCCGTATCTCGCTGCCGTCGATGCCTGGCACCCGAGATCTGCGCGCGACGACTATGATTTCTACCTGCCCCCCATTCTAACAGCAGACGCGGTGCTTGATGTCGGATGTGGAACGGGCACCCTCCTTCACGAGGCACGCCTGGCTGGACATTCAGGGCGGCTCTGCGGCATCGACCCAGCACCCGGCGTGTTGGATCGCGCACGAACGCGCGCGGATATCGAATGGGTTCTCGGCGATCTCCTATCGACCGGCTGGACAGCCGAGTTTGATCTCATTGTGATGACGGGGCATGCATTCCAGGCCCTTGTCAGTGACGAAGACCTGAGGGATTTCATGGCGGCTGTCCGACACGCCCTTGTGCCAGGCGGATGCTTCGCGTTCGAAACGCGGAACCCTTCGGTGCGGGCGTGGGAGCACTGGACACCCGAAAATGCGGTCGTCGTTGAGCTGCCTGACGGATCGCTGGTGCAGATCACAACAGAGGTGATCATGCCGTTCGACGGACAGACGGTGACATTCACCCACAGGTTCGGCGGAAAGCATCCGAGCCTTCCGCAAGTTAGTCGCAGCACCTTGCGATTCCTCGAGACGGACGCCTTATCGAGCCTGCTGGGGAACGCGGGGCTACGGATCGAACAGCAATTCGGCGACTTTGACGGCAGCCCACTTGGCCCTTCGAGCCCAGAGATCATCACGTTCGCGGCCAGATGAAAAGGAGCATCCGCTCTCCAGCCCTGCAAGCAACGACAACTCGCGGCCCCATTGCGGACGTGGAGCCGTATTTTGCGGCGGCTGCGACGCAGAAATGAGACTGCCGACCGTCAGCCAGGTCAAGCTTGGCAATCGCAGGACTCAGCGATCAATCGATTGCCTCGATGCCTTGTGCCCTCAGCCGTTCGAGATGGTCCATCATCCAGAGTGCCGGTTAGATAGACCCAGGCTGCCTGCTTTCGCGCGCCGTAGTTGGCGCTGTGGCCGGCTTCGATCAGGTCTCCCGGTTTAAGGTCGGCCCGGGTGCCGTGGTAGAATTGGCGCGGCTGGTCGGAGGCTGTCATCGGCTCGCTACTCATCCTCGTTGTCTCAGGCATCATGGTGCGCACTATTTCATGCACCTCATCGAACCAAGCCTCCGGCCGCGCGGTTATCGGCCGTCCGCGCTCAGCGCTGCCGACATCCATTCCGGTCATACCGCCCGATGCGCGCTAGCGGTCGGCTGCCGGCGCGGTTATTATCGGCGGCTGCACCGTCGCCAAGGTGGAAAATGGATCTGCAAGTCTTCAGAGACTCGATTGCGAAACCACAGCCGCCAGCCGGCTTGAGCCCTGCCCTGCAGGCGCTGTGGTGGGATGCAAAGGGCGATTGGGTCAAGGCGCACGAGTGCGCGCAGCAGCGCGACGATACGGCGGGCATGCACGTGCATGCCTATCTCCACCGCAAGGAAGGCGACCAGTCGAATGCGGAATATTGGTATCGCCGCAGCAACGCGGCGCCGTCGACCTTAACGCTTGACGAGGAATGGCAGGAGTTGGCAGGTACACTTTTGCAGCAAAGCTGACGCTTGCTCAGTCATCGTAAAATAGCCGGTCCTGCATCCACTCGCCGGGGTTTCAGCTGGCGCCCTGGGGCTTGTCCCTGCCGTTCCATTCCGCATTGCGCGCCTGCGCCTCTTCGGCGATCAGCTTGAACTCCCGCATCTTCGCAGCTTCGATGGCAAACGCATGGCTAGGCAAAACGCCGGGGTCCTCCTGACTGTTCTGAAACTGAAATCGGGCCTCCAGTTCGGCCCATATTCGCTCGGGTGCCGTATCCTTGCTGGCAAGCAGCGCGACGACCAGCGCCAAAGTCTCGCGCTGGGCGTTCAGCCGCCCTTCGATCTCTTCATTCGGCAATTCGGACATGCGGGTCGCTCCCAGTTTCTGGCTCAACGACAAAATCGCACCCTTGTTCCGGAATTCAGCGACGGCACGTTCAGGCTGAGCAGCGGATGCTCGCCGGCAAAGCAGTGCCGGGCAGCTCCTCGCAAACATCGTGGAGATCACCGAGTTCGAAGTCGATGCACTACTGACTTTGTCCAGCTTGAGCGGGCCGACACCATTCACCTACCCCTTTCGGCTGGCGCCGACGGGCCACAGGACGCATCTCCACTTCGAGGCTTCGATTACCGGGAAAGGGCTTCCCGGGCCGATGGCACTTCTCGCGCCGCTTGCGTCCAGCTTCTTCGAACGCGGCAATGCGAACAAATCTTGAGAGCCTGAAGCGAATTGTCGAGACTGCTCGTCCAGCAGATTGATCCCAAGGGTCGCCGTTTAACCTCATTCCAGCAGACTTCCGGATTCCACCCCGTAGCCGGCACCTGCGGTTAACTGCCCGCGACGATCAAAGCCTGTCATCGAGAACGGCCATAGGCTGCTGCGAGCACCGGAACAGCTGAGAAGCCTTGGCGTTGTTGGCATCTGGGATCTCGAGCGGACGCTATGAAACCTTCTGATTTTTAAGCCGTTATCGCCGGATGCCCGAGGCTAAATTTAAGCTGAAATCGGTTGACGGCGCCCGAACGCGCGATGCCGAGAAGTCGCGCCACGAGAAACAATCGACGGTCGAAGTCGCGTCAGAGGTCGTCGGCCAGCCCGCGCCGCCGCCGGATGTCACCGAACCCGATCCTGAGCTGACACCTGAAGAGGCCGAGCGGGCGCGCAAGAGATACCTGCTTAAGCGCTTCTGGATCAGCGCGCGCGGTTACTGGAGCGGCAGTGGCGACAGGGTCGCCTGGCCGTTGACGATCGGGCTGTTGGTCCTGATCGTCGCCAATGTCGGCTTCCAGTATGGGATCAATGTCTGGAATCGCGCAATTTTCGACGCCATTGAGCAACGCAATGCCCACACCGTATATTGGCTGAGCGCCGTATTCCTGCCACTCGTGATCGGAAGCGCCAGCCTTGTGGTGGCGCAAGTCTTTTTTCGCATGAGGATACAGCGCCGCTGGCGGTCCTGGCTCACCACCGCGGTCATCGCGCGCTGGCTCGCAAGCGGCCGCTACTATCAGCTGAACCTCGTCGGCGGCGATCATAGCAACCCCGAAGCCCGCATCGCCGAGGATTTGCGGATTGCCACCGAATCGCCCGTCGATTTCATCGCCGGTGTCATCGTCGCATTTCTGTCGGCCTCGACCTTCATCGTGGTGCTCTGGACGATCGGCGGCGCCCTGACCCTGACGATTGCAGGTTCGACCGTCACCATTCCCGGCTTCCTGGTCATCACCGCGGTGCTCTATTCCGCGATCACGTCCACTTCGATGGCGGTCATTGGCCGCCATTTCGTCCACCTCTCCGAGGAAAAAAATCAGGCGGAAGCCGAGTTCCGCTACACGCTGACGCGCGTGCGGGAAAACGGCGAGAGCATCGCATTGCTCGGCGGCGAGGAGGAGGAGCGCAGCGGCATGGACAAGACATTTGCCCATGTGCTCAGGCAATGGGCGCTCCTTGCAGGCCAGCACATGCGCACGGCGCTGGTGTCTCAGGGGTCGAGCCTGTTTGCGCCTGTCGTGCCGGTCTTGCTTTGCGCTCCAAAGTTCCTCGAAGGCAGCATGACACTTGGACAGGTCATGCAGGCTGCCTCGGCCTTTGCCATCGTGCAGGGCGCGTTCGGATGGCTGGTCGACAACTATCCCCGTCTCGCCGATTGGAACGCCTGTGCACGGCGCATCGCCTCGCTGATGATGTCGCTCGACGGGCTCGAGCGGGCGGAACAGAGCAACACGCTGGGACGCATAAAGCGCGGCGAGACCGGCGGCGATGCGATGCTCAGCCTGAACAATCTCTCCGTGTCGCTCGACGACGGCACCGCCGTGGTCAAGGAAACCGAGGTCGTGATCGAACCAGGCGAGCGGGTGCTCGTCGCCGGCGAATCCGGCTCGGGCAAGAGTACGCTGGTGCGGGCCGTCGCGGGTCTGTGGCCTTGGGGTAGCGGCAGCGTCAACATCCGCGCCGACAGACGGTTGTTCATGTTGCCGCAACGGCCCTACATCCCGACCGGGACGCTTCGCCGCGCTGTCGCCTATCCAGGCGCCGCCGACAACTGGACGCTGGATAAGATCAAGGCTGCCCTCGACAAGGTGGGGCTCGACTACCTCAACGACCGGATCGAGGAGGACGCGCCATGGGACCAGACCTTGTCGGGTGGCGAAAAGCAGCGCCTCGCCTTTGCGCGTCTTCTGCTGCACCGCCCCGATATCATCGTGCTGGACGAGGCAACGTCGGCACTCGATGAGAAGAGCCAGGACAAGATGATGGAGATGATTATTCGCGAATTGCCGAAGGTCACCATCATAAGCGTAGCGCACCGCGCCGAGCTGGAGGCCTTCCACAGCCGCAAGATCACATTGGAGCGGCACAAGGGCGGCGCAAAACTTGTCAGCGATATCGAACTCGTCCCGCGCAAGGACAGACGGAACTTGCTCATGCGCCTTCTGAGGCAACGGCGCGCCAACGGAAAGCCAGCGCGACCTTGAGCAGAGCGGCGCTGCCCTACGCAAAGAGTGAGGCCGCCGGTCGGACCAGGCGGACCATCGCCGGTTCGAGTCACTGCCCGTATCTGGTCCTGAAAGCACCAGCCGTGGTACCTTGATTCCGGGCAGCTGCTGCTGTCGGAACGTCGATGGCACGAGCGCATTTCCATGTCCGGTGCAACGCCGATGCAACCCGGGTTGATTTCAAAAGCCCAGATTGATTTCGAAAGCAAAGGGACCAGCAATGACAATCGCAAAGAACACGATCTGCCTTTGGTACGACAAGGACGCCGAGGCTGCGGCCCGCTTCTATTCCGAGATTTTTCCCGACAGTTCGGTGAAATCCGTCCACCGCGCTCCCAGCGACTACCCGTCCGGCAAGGCAGGCGACGTGCTGACGGTCGAGTTCACGGTCGCCGGCATCCCCTGTCTCGGCCTCAATGGCGGGCCCGCGTTTAAGCACAACGAAGCCTTCTCCTTCCAGATCGCCACCGACGATCAGCAGGAGACCGACCGCTATTGGAACGCCATCGTCGGCAATGGCGGCCAGGAAAGTGCCTGCGGCTGGTGCAAGGACAAATGGGGCATCTCCTGGCAAATCACGCCGCGCGTGCTGACCGAAGCGATGGCCGCCGGCGGCGATGAAGCAAAGCGCGCATTCGAGGCGATGATGGAGATGAAGAAAATTGACGTTGCAGCGATCGAGGCGGCGCGGCGCGGCTGACAGTCCTGCGGTGACCCGAAGCGGAAGTCGGTGCATCACCCGGTCCGGCCTTCCCGTCAGTCCATTTGCGGCGTGACTTCTGAAAGCAGCCAATCCCTGAAAGCCTTGACTTTGCGCTGACGGATCGCCTCCGGCGGGTAGACGAAATAGAAGCTGGAGGGGGATTTCAGGGCGTAGCCGAAGGGGCGGACAAGTCGCCCGGCGGCAAGGTCGGCCGCAACGAGCATGGTCCGGCCGAGCACCACCCCCTCGCCTTGTGCGGCCGACTCCATGGCAAAGGTGGCAGAGTCGAAGGTAATCCCGCTCTGCGGGTCCACGCCCTCGACCCCGGCGCTAGCCAGCCAGGTCGCCCAGTCGATCGGAAAGCTGTCACGGATCAGCGTGTGGTGTTTGAGGTCCTGAGGCGTGCGGAGCGGATGTGCACCCTCAAGAAGCTTTGGGCTGCACACTGGAAACACCTCCTCGCCGGTGAGGAACTCCGACGTGAGCCCCGGATAGTTTCCATTGCCATAACGGACGGCGACATCGATGCCGTCGCCGAGGAAGTTGGTCAGCTTCCCGCTTGTCGAAACCCGCACATCGACGTCGCCATGCGCACGGTGAAAGCGATAGAGGCGCGGCACCAGCCATCTCCCCGCGAAGCCATCGGAGGTGCTGACGTTCAATGTCGAGCTCGAATAGCGGGCTGTTGCTGCAGCGGTGGCGGTGGCCAACTGGGCGAGCGCCTCGCGCACCGCCCGCGCATAGGGCTCGCCAACGGCTGTCAGACTCACCGAACGCGTACCGCGCTCGAACAGCTGCACACCGAGCTGATCCTCAAGGTTCTTGATCGCCCGGCTGATCGCGCCGTGGGTGACATGAAGTTCCTCTGCCGCCTTGGAGAAACTCAACAGGCGCGCCGCGGCCTCGAAGCTCGGCAAGGTGGTGAGGGGAGGCAGCTTCCGGGGCATGGACCGAGACCTATGTGTGAGCATCGCTCACACATTGTCGCCGATAAGTCGTTTGTCGTCCAGGCCAGAAGCCGGCATGTTTGTTCGCGTAATCAGTCATTCACCGTCGCTGCAAAAGGCGAATTTGATGTGACTGATACTCTCGCTGACAAAAGTCGCGGGGCAACTGCTGAAACCAAAACTGCCGCCACTCTGGGAGAGCACCATGAACGCCAAACGAGTTGAACCGATCGTCGACGACCTGACCGGCATGGCCGGCCGCATCCTCGCCTCGAGCAGCCGGCGCCGGACTGGGCGGCAGATTGCACGCTTCTCCACCCGCCGGCTCGAAGACCTCGGATTTGCCCGCGACTGGGACGGCTCGGTCTATCGGCCGTCGGACCACCGCTAGCCTGAACGAAAGCAACAGCGGACAGGCTCTTCGCAAAAGATCGCTGTCGCAAGGAATTAATGGAGAACGGACATGGCCACCATCCACCCATTCCTCTGGTTCAACACCGACGCGGAGCAAGCTCGCGATTTCTATCTCTCGGGTCTTCAAGAACAGCAAAGCGCTCCAGACCGTCGAATACACCGACTGGGTGTCCGGAACCAACAAGACGGTCCCGCATGCCATCTTCGATTTCGAGCTCGAAGGACTGCACCTCACTGCGCTCAATGCCGGGCCGCAGCCGCCCTTCAACGAGCGGCTCTCGCTCTACATCGAGACCAGGGACCAGGCCGAGACCGACTACTACTATGAGGCGCTCACCGCCGGCGGCGGCAGGGCACAACCCTGCGGCTGGCTCACCGACAGATACGGCGTCTACTGGCAGGTCATCCCGGAAATCCTGCCGCGGCTGAGTGCCGATCCGGACCGCGAAAAGGCCAACCGCGTCCGGCAGGCGATGTACGGGATGCGCAAGATCATCATCGCCGACCTCGAAGCCGCATATGCCGGCAAGGCCTGACCCTCACCGCAATCGCAACGAACGGAGAACCCTCATGACATCGCTCGTGGACAGGAAAGTCATCGTCGTCGGCGGTAGTTCCGGCATCGGTCTCGGCGTCGCGGAAGCTGCTCTCAACGGCGGAGCGAAGGTCGTGATCGTCGGACGCTCGCCCGAGAAACTGCTGGCTGCCGAACGGACGCTCAATGCGGGCCGCGTGACCAGCGTGGTCGCCGACATGACCGACGAAGCGGACGTCGCTCGCCTGTTCGACGAGGTCGGTCCCTTCGATCACCTCGTATCGACCGCCGGAACACTGCCGCCCGTCGATCCCATCGGCAGTACCGACATGGAGGCTGTGCGAGGCTTCGTCGATAACAAGCTGATTGGCGCCGTCATGCTTTCCAAGCACGCTGTGCGCACCCTGAAAGCCGGCGGCTCGATGACCTTCACCTCGGGAATAAATAAGGATCGGCCGCCGGTGCCGGGAGGCTCGGTCGTCTCCGCGATTGCCGGTTCATTCAGCTACTTCGCCCGCGCCCTGGCGCTCGAACTGGCCCCGACGCGCGTCAATGTCGTGTCGCCCGGATGGGTCGATACACCGATGTGGGACATTGTTGGAGAAGCCAAATCCAGCTTCTTTGCCGACATGGCTGCCCGGTTGCCATCGAGAAAAATTCCGACCGCTGCGGACGTCGCCGCCGCCTACCTCTACCTCATGGAAAGCGACTTCACGACCGGCGAGACGATCCGCATCGATGGCGGCCATAACCTGATCTAGCCGCCATTTGCACGCCGCCTGGATGGGTTGAGCCGGCATGACTGCTGGACCGGTGCACTGCTGCCGAAGGCGACGAACGCCGGCGGGTCATGCCGGCGCAATCGGGGTTTACATCGGCAGCCAGGTCCCTAGTTTTAGCGTTTCGCGCCGCGCACCTAAGTGTGTGGATGATCGAGGACGGGACCGTGAGCTCTGGCCGGCCCCTCGAAACTTTCAAAGGATGGCTATCATGACACAGGCCAAGAATGGCGACACCGTGCGCATCAATTACAATGGCCGCCTGGCTGACGGCACTCAGTTCGATTCTTCCGGCAACGAACCGCTGCAATTCACGTTGGGTGAAGGACAAGTGATCGCCGGTCTCGAAACCCATGTCGAGGGTATGGAGGTGGGCGCGAAAAGCACCGTCACCATTCCCGCCGAGGCCGCCTATGGCCCCCACCGCCCCGAAGCGGTCATGACCGTCGATTGCGCCCGCGTACCAGACAACATCAATGTCGATATCGGCGCTCGATTGCAGGTCAGAACCCCGGAAGGGCGCCCGATGCCGGTAACAGTCGTCGGCGTGGACGACACCAGCGTCAAGCTCGACGGCAATCATCCGTTGGCCGGACGCGATCTCGTGTTCGACGTTGAACTGGTCGAGATCGTTCAGGCGGCGTAGGGCACGGCAAAGCGCGTAACGGCCATGATTTTCGGGTGACGCATTTCGACCGGCGGTTCCGGCGGTGCGTCACCTGTTCGGAGGCAAAGACCGCGACGGCGGAAATCGTGTAGCGTGCAGCAACCCATAGAGACATTCGGCATCTGGAATGTCCAATTCAGCGTCGCAGGTTCGCGGACCTGTGGAAGGGTAGTGTCTCAGTTTGAAATTAAGACGACTGTCCATCGTAGTCAGGCGGTGGCGGCGTGCCTGGCCACCGAAGCTCGACTTCCTCGCAGGAGTCTTGCATGCGCATGACGCGGACGGCGTTGCCGATCACATCGGCGGGGCGCTTCTGGCCCCTAGGTCCGGTGGGCAATTGCTGCCTCCTGAATTGGCCAGCGCTTATACGCGACGACCCAGAGAATGATTATCATTCCCAACGGGACCACAGAGAGAAGCACCCACGCCCGAGACATTCTTAGTCGCCCAAACAGCACCCACGCGGGGATTGCTGTGAGGACTGTCAACAAGGCGAATGGTAGCAACTGAATCGGATCTGACATTGGGTGCCTTCCATGCTTTCCGCTGAGCACATAGGCGGTTTCGCCTAGACGAGCAAACCGGGATAGGCGCTTTCGCATATTTCAAATTTCAAACATGGGGTAATCGCGGAGCGAGTCGCCCTGAAGCCGGAAACGGTCACATATTGAAGAGCGGGTGGTTGTTCCCCGATAGGATGGAAGTACGGGCTCACGACTGGACGCCGGGCCCAAGCATCGAACGGAGAACAACCATGAGTGAATATATCGGTCTCGACGTGTCGTTGAAAGAGACGGCGATTTCTGTGCGGCGTGGCGGCAAAAGGATCTGGCGCGGCAAATGTCCCTCTGATCCGAGCTTGGTCGCGGACGTTCTCCGCAAGCGGGCGCCAGCGGCCAAGCGGGTAGTGTTCGAGACCGGCCCCTTGTCGGTGTGGTTCTATCATGCCTTGAGCGCCGAAGGACTTCCGGCGATCTGCATCGACGCCCGGCATGCCAAGGCCGCGCTGGACATGGCGCCGAACAAAACGGACGCAAACGATGCCGACGGCTTGGCGCATCTGGCCGAGGTCGGCTTCTACCGCGAGGTGCGGGTGAAGGGCTATGACAGCATGCTGAGCCGCACGCTGGTGGCCGCGCGGAGCCGGCTGGTCAAGATCACGACCGAGCTCTCCAACCAGATCCGCGGGCTCATGAAGACGTTCGGGCTGATCATTCCGCGAAGCAAGGGCAGCAAGTTCGAAGCCGACGTCCGGCGCCTGCTGGCCGGTCAGGAAGAGCTTGCCCGGATTGTCCTGCCCCTTCTCGAGGCTTGGCTCAGCATGCGCGCCCGCGCTGCTGAACTTGGACAGCAGCTCGTCGCCAACGCCCGGCACAATGACGCATGCCAGCTGTTGATGTCGATCCCCGGCGTCGGCACCATCACTGCGACTTCATTCATCGGCGCCATCGAGGATCCATCGAACTTCAAGACATCGCGCGCTGTCGGCGCATGGCTGGGTTTGACAACCCGACGCTATCAATCCGGCGAAGTCGATTATGATGGTCATATCTCGCGGCGTGGGGA
>NZ_JAMYPD010000049.1:0-30148 GCF_040320195.1 Mesorhizobium sp. M0768
TGGCGCCACATCGGTCACCTCGTTGAAACGATCGAGGCAACCGAATGCAACAACTACTTCGCAAACGCCGGCTACGCTTCCATCAAAACGTGAAAGGCTCTAGTTCGCAATGAGGGCTGTGGCGCAATCGAGAAAGCAGCTCGTGACTTGGGCGCCGCAAGCAATGCCGCGGCGCCCACGAGCTAACAGCTGGTATTGACTATTAAAGATTAGAGAGGTCTTCGCGACCTGCACTGGCAGTACCCAATTCGGAAACGCTCATCCGCTGGAATGTGCCCTGACCGAGATGAACCCAACTCTTGCCCACGGAGGTGCCAGATAGTGGTCCGCATACCCACTTTTTATTTCCTGCTGCGGTTGGTCGGCGACACGAGCGTTTTCACCGCACCGAGCGGGAAGCCGATGACGAAGGGAGAGGCGCGGGTTGCTTAGCTGGTGTCAGGAACGTGAGAGCCGTCGCTTAGTCCGATTGCGGTGACACGAATGCGGTCGACTACGGTGACAGTGCGCTTTTTAGCGAGCCCTCTCAAAACCCAGCCGGATCGCGAAACAGCTCGGCGTTGTCGAGCTTTGAGACCTCGATCACTGCCTGGGTGCGGCTGTAGACGTTGAGCTTGCGCAGGATTTCGGAGACATGCGCCTTGACGGTGGTCTCGCCGACCTGCAGCTCATAGGCGATCTGCTTGTTGAGCAGGCCCTGGCGCAGCATCTGCAGCACCTTGAGCTGCTGCGGCGTCAGCGTGGCCAGGCGCTGCACCATCTCGGCGCGGTCGGTGCTGTCGGCGTCGCGCGGCCGGCCTTCATAAGTCTCGGGAACATAGATCGCGCCTTCCATCACCGAGCGGATGGCGGCGGCAAGGTCGCTCTTGCGCGCCGATTTCGGGATGAAGCCGGCCGCACCGTAGGACAGCGCCTCGGAAATGATCTTCGGTTCCTCATAGCCGGAGACGATGACCACCGGCAGGCGCGGATAACGCGTCCTGAGCTGCAGCAGCCCGTCAAACCCATGCACGTCGGGCATACTGAGATCGAGCAGCGCCAGGTCGAACGGCTTGGCATCCGTCAGAAGCTCGAGCGCCTCGGCAATCGAGCGTGCCTCGACCGTGTCGACTTCCGGATAGGCCATCTGCACGGCACTATGCAGCGCCTCGCGAAACAGCGGATGGTCGTCAATGATCAGGAACCTGGCGCGATCGGTCATCAGCTTCATTTCGGTTTGGTCTGGCCTAGAATAGTCCTGCAACCATGGCCAGCTTATTGGCAAATAGTACATTGCCATCTTGGCCGGCTAAAGCAGAATGTGCCATAATTTCCGCGGCGCCACGCGGCAGATGCGGCCGCTCTGAAATGCATTGCCTTGCCCGGTGGCCCAAATCGGCCGCATGTGCCGGCGACGGATCGATTGAAACAGAGACAGGTCGTGACCGACTTCCGGCTTCGCGTGACAGCCAGTGACCGCCGGCTTTCGCGCTGTTGCCGGCCGCCACACGACGCTTCCCCGACGCCCGCCCTGTCCGCGGCCGCACCGATGGTATCGGCTGGTCTGGGGTCGCGCTGGTGTACGGGCTGGTTTCCTGGACAAAACGCAGCAAGCTGATGGTGCTGCCGTTCGAGCCCCGCTAGGCGCTCGATATCGTACTGGTAAGGAGCACCACCTTGCCGCCATCGCACTTTGGGCGCGACATTGCCCGCGATATCCAAGCTAGTCCACGATCTGGGCCGCGCCAAGCCAGAACCAACTGATCGCAGTCGCTGATCTTGAAGCTATACGATCCGGTTGGACCAATTTCAGCGTATTCCCGTTGAGCCCAGCGCCCCCCGAGGCTGACAGCACGTCAGCAATGACTTGCGAAGCGTGTCCGTCTACGCGCTCGCCTGCGTTCGTTCCAACGCTTGGGACCGGGCGATTTCGTCCGGCCCCCAAAGTGTCTGATCAGTCGTTAGGCCGGCAACGCGCCGGATCTCTTGGCCGTCCAGGTGGCGATATAGTCCATCAGTCCTGGATTGAGGCAATCATAAGGTTCGAGCCCGATCGACTTCAGCTGTGACCTTATGCCGTCCATGCGGCTCGGATCGACACCGGACTCGATGATCGAAGAGACAAAGGCGGTGAAGCCCGGCGGTGACCAGCCGTCTTCCTGGAAGCGTTCGGGATGGATGAAGGACAGTCCCTTGAAAGCGTGGTCGCGCTCGACCGGGCCGTGCATATGGACGCCGCAGCCGGTGCAGGCATGGCGCAGGATCAGCGCGCCCGGATCGACGATCTTCAGCTTGTCGCCGTTTTCGGTCACCGTCACGTCATTTGTACCGGCAACCGCCACGACCGAGAACAGCGCGCCTTCCGGCTTCCAGCATTTGGTGCAGCCGCAGGCATGGTTGTGGGCGATCTGGCCCTTGACCTTCACCTTGACCGGGTTGCTGGTGCAGGCGCAGACCAGCGTGCCGCCGGCAAAGTCGGCCTTTTCCCGTGGCAGTCCATTGTCGATTTTAGGATGCAGTTTTTCCGGCATTTTTGTCTCCTCCCTGGTTGAACATCTGCATTTTTCGGCCGCTGGCTGGTTTGCCGGCGGCTTTCTCCTCGTCAGTAAACCACCACGCTCCTGATCGACTTGCCTTCATGCATCAGGTCAAAGCCCTTGTTGATGTCCTCGAGCTTCAGCGTGTGGGTGATCATCGGATCGATCTCGATCTTGCCGGCCATGTACCAGTCGACGATCTTCGGCACGTCGGTGCGGCCGCGCGCGCCGCCGAAGGCGGTGCCCATCCAGGTGCGGCCGGTGACCAGCTGGAACGGCCGCGTCGAGATCTCCTGGCCGGCGCCGGCGACGCCGATGATGACCGACTTGCCCCAGCCGCGGTGCGAGGCTTCCAGCGCCTGCCGCATGACTTTGGTGTTGCCGGTGCAGTCGAACGTGTAGTCGGCGCCGCCGATCTGGTCGGCGCCGCGCTTGGTCATGTTGACGAGATGAGCCACGACATCGCCGTCGATCTCCTTCGGATTGACGAAATGCGTCATGCCGAATTTCTCGCCCCATTCCTTCTTGTCGTTGTTCAGGTCGACGCCGATGATCATGTCGGCGCCGGCAAGGCGCAGGCCCTGGATGACGTTGAGGCCGATGCCGCCGAGGCCGAAGACGACCGCCGTCGCGCCTTGCTCGACCTTGGCCGTGTTGATGACAGCGCCGATGCCGGTGGTGACGCCGCAGCCGATGTAGCAGATCTTGTCGAACGGGGCGTCGGCATTGACCTTGGCCACCGCGATCTCGGGCAGCACGGTGAAGTTGGAGAAGGTCGAGCAGCCCATGTAGTGGAACAGCTTGTCCTTGCCGATCGAGAAGCGCGAGGTGCCGTCGGGCATCAAGCCCTGTCCCTGCGTGGCGCGGATGGCGGTGCACAGATTGGTCTTGCGCGACAGGCAGGACGGGCACTGCCGGCATTCCGGCGTATAGAGCGGGATGACATGGTCGCCCTTCCTGACCGAGGTGACGCCCTTGCCGACGTCGACGACGATGCCGGCGCCCTCATGGCCGAGGATCGCCGGAAACAGGCCTTCCGGGTCGGCGCCCGACAGCGTGAACTCGTCGGTGTGGCAGATGCCGGTTGCCTTGATCTCGACCAGCACCTCGCCATCGCGGGGACCTTCGAGGTCGACCTCCATGATCTGCAGCGGCTTTCCGGCGGCAACGGCGACAGCGGCGCGCGTTTTCATCAGGCAATCCTCCCATGACGACCCATAGAGTTTCTCATTCCGCCATTGCTGCGGATGAGACCGCAATACGCTCATTCATCGCCGTATCCCCGCGAAAAGGAATAGGACTAAAGCAGACACGTAAGTCCACTTGCGGGGCTTTGATAAATCTTGTGGCGTCCGCTAAGCTCATTGTGGGCACCTTGAATTCGCGCTGGTCCGGGAACAATCGGACTTTAGTGCAAGAATGGGCAGTTTTATCGATGACGAGCGCGGTGCCAGGCACTCTCGCGGCCTTTTTGTGCTTTTTTTTCCAGACCGCCAACCTTACAGGCGTGATGGCCCAGGAAGTGACGGGCAAGCAACCGCTCGCTGCCGACAGGCCGGAAAGAAAGATAACCGAAATCAGAATAGGTTATTTGCGGGCCTACGCGCCGCAACTGGCGCTTTCCCTGCTGGACCTGCCGCCACGCGACGAAGGTGTCGCCGGCGCCAATGTGGCGATCGGCGACAACAACACGACAGGAAAGTTCCTCAGCCAGAAATTCAGCCTCGACATAGCCGAGGTCAAGCCGGACGCCGACGCGGTTCAGGCGTTCAACGATCTGATTGCCAAAGGTGACCGCTATGTTGTCGCTGACCTCTCGGCCAGGCAATTGCTGTCGATCGCCGACATCGCCCGCGACAAGGGCGTTCTGGTCTTCAATGTCGGTGCCACAGACGACAGCCTGCGCGAGGAAGACTGCCGCATAAACATCTTCCATGTGGCGCCGACACGAAGCATGCTGGCTGACGCGCTGGCGCAGTATCTCGTGGTAAAGAAATGGCCGAATTGGGTGCTGCTCTATGGTTCGCATGAGCGGGATCATCTCTATGCGGCCGCGTTGCGCCGCGCGGCAGCTCGCTTCGGCGGTCAGATCGTCGCCGAGAAGGAGTTCAAAGACAATGGCACGGCGCGCCGCACCGACACCGGCGCCACGCAGATACAGCAGCAGATTTCCGTGTTCACGCAGGATCTGCCGGAGCATGACGTGGTGCTTGTCGCCGATGAGAGCGAGGTGTTCGGAACCTATGTGCCCTACCGCACCTGGACACCGCGGCTGGTCGCTGGCACGGCCGGTCTTGTCGCATCGTCCTGGCATCCCGCGAGCGAGCAATGGGGTGGCATTCAAATGCAAAGCCGTTTCCTGAGGACGACCGGCCGGCGAATGCTGTCCAAGGATATGTCGGCCTGGACGGCGGTGCGGGCGGTGGGCGAAGCCAGCACGCGGACCAATGGCGACGATCCGAAGAAGATCAGCGACTACATCCGCTCGGACGATTTCTCGGTCGCCGCCTTCAAGGGACAGAAGCTGACCTTCCGCAAGTGGAACCATCAGCTTCGCCAGCCAATCCTGCTCGGCGACACCAAATCCGTGGTCTCGACATCGCCACAGGAGGGTTATCTCCACCAGATCTCCGAGCTCGATACGCTCGGCGTCGATCAGCCGGAAACGAAATGCGTCCTTAAGTAGAACCAATCGGGAGGAATTTTCGTGCAGAGACGAGCTTGCGCACTCGCCATTCTCGGCTTCATGGCCAATCCGGCGTGGGCTTACACCGTGTATGTGTCCAACGAGAAAGACAATACGATAACGGTCGTCGACACGGCGACCATGCAAGTGGTGAAGACCGTCGAAGTCGGCCAGAGGCCGCGCGGTATCACCATCTCGCATGACGGCAAGTTCATCTATTTGTGCGCCAGCGATGACGATACGATCGAAATCATCGATACCGCGACGCTGCAGATCGTTGGCACGCTGCCATCAGGCCCCGATCCCGAACTGTTCGTGCTTTCGCCCGACGGCAAGACGCTCTACGTCGCCAACGAGGACGACAATCTCGTCACCGCGATCAACGTGGAGAGCAAGCAGGTCATGACCGAGATTCCCGTCGGGGTGGAGCCTGAGGGCATGGCCGTCAGTCCCGATGGCAAAACCATGGTCAACACCTCCGAAACCACCAGCATGGCGCATTTCATCGACACCGGCAGCCATGAGGTGACCGACAACGTCCTGGTCGACACGCGTCCGCGCTTTGCGCAATTCAAGCCCGACGGATCACAGATCTGGGTCAGTGCCGAAATCGGCGGCACCGTCAGCGTCATCGACAGTCTCAAACGCGAGGTGGTGAAGAAGATCCAGTTCGCGATTGCGGGACTGCGGCCCGAAACCATCCAGCCGGTCGGCATCGCAATCAGCGCGGAGGGCAAGAAAGCCTATGTCGCGCTCGGCCCAGCGAACCACGTCGCCGTCATCAACACCGAAACCTACGAGGTGGAAAAATACATCCTGGTCGGCCAGCGCGTCTGGCATCTCGACTTCACCCCCGATCAGAAGACGCTGATCACCACCAACGGCAATTCCAACGACATCACCTTCATCGACACGGCGACGGACGAGCCGGTTCAATCGGTTACGGTGGGCCAGCAGCCTTGGGGCGTGGCCATATCGCCCCACTAGACCGCAGCAATGATCAGGGAGGCCGACGTGATGAATATTTGCCGCGGGGATGTTGCAAGTGCACTAGATGACCAGCGCGCCCCGAAGGAGCCAGCGGCATGCAGCATGTGAGGACAAGCGGAGCTGGAGAGGAGGTGGCAGCGCTCGATGTTGCCGGCGTCAGCCATTCCTATGGTCCGAAGCGAGCGCTCCAGGACGTCTCATTCTCGATCGCGCCGGGAACTTTCACCGTTCTGCTCGGCCTCAATGGGGCCGGCAAGACAACTTTGTTCTCACTGATCAGCCATCTTTACGGCACCCGCCGCGGATCGATCCGCATCTTCGGCCATGATGTCAGCCGCGCTTCGGGCGAAGCGCTCAGGCGTGTGGGCATCGTATTCCAGGCACGCACGCTCGACCTCGACCTCAGCGTCCACCAGAACCTCTCCTACCACGCCTCGCTGCATGGCATTGGCGGACACCAAGCCCGGCAGCGCATTGCCGCGCTGCTCGATACAGTCAACATGCAGGGCCGTCAGCATGACAAGGCACGCAGTCTTTCCGGCGGCCAAATGCGGCGCATCGAGATCGCGCGGGCGCTGCTCCACCGCCCTTCCCTGCTGCTGCTCGACGAGGCGACGGTCGGTCTCGACATCCAGTCGCGTGCGGGCATTCTGGCCACCATCCGCAAACTCGTCGAAACCGAGGGCATCGGTGTGCTGTGGGCGACGCATCTGATCGATGAGGTCGAAGACGGCGACCATGTCGTCGTGCTGCGGCAGGGCGACCTGGTTGCCAAGGGTAAGGTGGCCGATGTCGTTGCGACGAGCGGTGCCAGTTCGATCCGCGACGCCTTTTCCAGGCTCAACCGCATCGAGACAAGCGGCATCGCGGAGATGTCGCCATGAGCGCTCCCGCAATGCCCGCAAAAGTCGCCGCCCTCACGCCGGTGAAGTTCGAACAGTTTGGGCTCCGCCACTACCTCGTTTGCCTCAAAGGGATCGTCGTGCGGGAGTGCCTGCGCTTCCTGCATCAGCGCGAGCGCTTTATATCCTCGCTGGTTCGGCCGCTCGTCTGGCTGTTCATTTTTGCCGCCGGATTCCGGCAGGTGCTCGGCGTATCGATCATCCCGCCCTACAAGACCTACGTGCTCTACGAGGTCTACATCACGCCGGGCCTGTGCGGCATGATTCTGCTGTTTTCGGGCATGCAGTCTTCGCTGTCGATGGTCTATGATCGCGAAATGGGCAACATGCGCACCCTGCTGGTCAGCCCCTTCCCGCGTTGGTTTTTACTGATCTCGAAGATGCTCGCCGGTGTCGCCGTGTCGATCGCGCAGGTTTACGCGTTCCTGATCGTTGCCTGGTTCTGGGGCGTGAAGGCGCCGCCTCTTGGCTATCTCACCGTGCTGCCGGCGCTGTTCCTGTCAGGCATGATGCTGTGCGCGCTCGGCATGCTTCTGTCTTCGATGATCAAGCAGCTCGAAAACTTCGCTGGCATCATGAACTTCGTCATCTTTCCCGGCTATTTCGCTTCTCCGGCACTCTATCCCTTGTGGCGTATCCAGGAGGCTAGCCCCCTGCTCTACAAAATCTGCCTCGCCAATCCATTTACTTACGCCGTCGAACTGATCCGCTTCGCCTTCTACGGCCAGGTTGACTGGCTGTCGCTGGGCGTCGTTGCCGGCTGCACGCTGCTGTTCCTTGCCGCCGCCATCATCGCCTACGACCCTTCGCGCGGCCTGATGACCCGCAAACAGGACACGGGAGGAAATGCCTGATGGCGCGAATGATCCATGTTCGCGGTCTGGCTCTGGTCGCCATGCTCGCGCCGGGCGTCAACGCCATGGCAGCCAACCCCGATCCAGACTGGCCCTGCATGCAGCGCAAGGTGCCGCAACTCTCGCTCGGCCAGATCTGGAGCGGACCGGACCTTCCTTCAGCCGCGAAGGACTGGTCGAAGGACCCCACCATCTCCGCCCTGATCGAGGAAGTGGCAGCTCGCCGGATGCCGATTGCGGAAGCTCAAAAGAAGATCAGGGATTTCGCGGCCTCCTTGCCGGCCGAGCAACTTGCACCCAAAATGGCGATGATGGTGCAAGGCATGTTCGACCACCTGGACGCCGAGCGCTCGCAGGTGATCTCCGGCATTTCCCGCTACGCCCACAAGCAGCTCGAAATGGCCGCCGCGTTGCGCAAGGAAGCGTCCGAGGTCGATGCATTGCGGACAAAGCCCGATGCGGATCCCGAAGAGATCGATCGGCGAACCGAACAGCTGAAATTCGCAACGCGAATTTTCAATGAACGCGTCCAATCACTGACCTACGTCTGTGAAGTGCCGACGATAATCGAGCAGCGGCTTTATCAATTGTCCAAGGCCGTCTCGGAAACGCTCGCCGCGAAGAAATAGAACCTCATTCGATCCTCGCGGCGGATATCACGATCCACGGCCGGGCAGCACGCGCCAGCGCTGAACGAAATAACCGGGATGCGTCTCGATCCACTGGGCGACCAGCGATTGCGCCTGCATGAAGGCGGTCCCGGGATTCATCGCCAGGCCGTCCACCATCTGTTCGCGTTGTTCACAGGTCTGCGGCACAGCCGTCAGACAGACCATCATAACGAGCGTGTAAAGCATTACCCCTTGTCCCCATCGATCCCGAACCCCATGCCCGGGAGGTTTCCGTGATTCCGACCAGTCTGCAGGGGTCGCACATACAGATCGCTTACGGGTGTGAAAGGACGTGGCCCCCGCTCTTTCGCGCCGCAACATAACATGGCGCTAATCTAACGCCAACGACCGCAGGGCGTTCTCCAGAGCAATCGCGTCAGGTTGCGCCGCGCCAATGTGGTGCCGACGTTTCCAGCGTCGATGATTCCGATCTTCACGGGTGTTCGTCGATGTCATCAAACCGGGAGCCCGAGTTGCTTACGCAGGCTCTTGTCAAATGCGGATGCGGGGACGAAACGGCGCAGGAAACTGACCTGGCGCGCCATTTTTCCAGCCGCATAGCGCCCCTTCGGAGCGGGATCGGTCGCAGCCACCAAAACGGTCCTGGCCACCACTTCCGGCGCATCGCCTTTTTCCATCGCTTTCCGCACAGCTGCATTCATGCCGGCGCGCGCAGAGTCATAGATATCGAGCAACTGATCCGGCCTGGCGAGATTTTCTTCAAATGAGGTGCGGGTATAGGCGGGCTCCACCAGCACGACGCGAATTCCGAAAGGACGCAGTTCGTGGTCGAGCGATTCGGAGTAGCCCTCAACGGCATGCTTGGTCGACGAATAAAGCGCGAAATAGGGAGCTGGAATGAACCCCTGCACCGAGCTCAAATTGACGATTCTGCCCTTGCCTTGGCGGCGCATTGTCGGCAACACCGCTTTGGTTACCCGCATAACGCCAAAGACGTTCACGTCAAACAACGACTTGGCCTGGGCCATCGAGGACTCCTCCGCGCCACCAAGCAGGCCAACGCCGGCATTATTGACAAGCAGGTCGATGCGCCCGGTCTCGGCCAGCACGTCCTGGACAAGTTTCGCCACGGACGTGTCATCGGTCACGTCACAGGCCAGCATGGTAACGCCATCGGATCGGTCGACGACCGCGCGACGGCTGGTTCCGAACACGCGAAAGCCCGCGTTCTGCAAGGCTTTGGCCGTTGTGTGCCCGATACCGCTGGATGCCCCGGTCACCAGGGCGACGCCTAGATTGGTTTTGTTCATGGAGGTCACTTTTTTCTTCGTTTTGGATTGGCGTGGGAGAAGCACGACAGGTCGGAGCGAAAGGCGTCAATCATGAGCGCCTCCGGTACTCGCGCCGGCCAGATCATCCGTCCAGCGCCGGAACAGCGCGCTGGCATTAACGCCTCCGAAGCCGAAGCCATTGGCGATTGCATAGCCCATCGCCATCGGCCGGGCCCGGTTTGCGACGAAGTCGATCCCGTCGCCGGCCGGATCGGGAGCGCTCAGATTGAGGGTCGGCGGTGCCATCTGATCCCTGAGCGCCAGGATTGCGAAGATTGCTCCGAGCCCGCCGGCGGCTCCGAGCAGGTGTCCGGTCGCCGATTTCGTTGCACTGACAGCTATCGCGAAATCGCGCCCGAACACGCTCTTGATCGCTTCGATCTCACCCAGGTCGCCCACCGGCGTGGAGGTCGCATGGGCATTGAGATGACGAACCTCGCGGGGCGAAATCCCTGCTTGGGCGATTGCGATCTCCATGGCCCGGCGCGCACCGTCGCCGTCCTCGGGACCGGAGGTGACGTGATGAGCATCCGCCGTCGTGCCGTAGCCGACAAGCTCGGCCAGCGGTCTTGCGCCGCGCGCCAGCGCGTGGCTCAATTCCTCGATGACCAGCATGCCGGCTCCTTCGCCCATGACGAAGCCGTCCCGCGACTTGTCGAACGGTCGGGAGGCCTCATCAGGACGGTGATTAAAGGACGTCGAAAGAGAGCGTGCCGCGGCAAACCCACCGAGGCTGACAAGATTCATGCATGCTTCAGTCCCGCCGCACACGGCAATATCGGCCTCGTCGGCGCGGATTAGGCGAGCCGCATCGCCGATCGCCTGAATGCCGGCCGCGCACGCCGTCACGGGTGCACCGAGCGGACCTTTGAAGCCATAGCGGATCGAGACGTGGCCTGCCGCGAGGTTCACCAGGAAGGACGGCACCGTAAAAGGTGATAGACGGCGGACGCCGCGGCGGTCGACCGTGCGCACCGCCTCGGTTATGGCCGGGAACCCGCCGACGCCCGAGGCGATGATCGTGGCGGTGCGCAAGCGATCCGCTTCCGAGACGGGGGCCCATCTTGCTTGGGCGAGCGCTTCTCGTGCCGCGGCCAGCGCAAAGAGAATGAACCGGTCTACCTTGCGCTGATCCTTCGGCGGAAGGATGGCTTCCGGATCGAAACCAGCGTCCGGATCTTCTTCTGTGGAGGGCACCACCCCGCCGACCTTCGCCGGCAGGTCGCATACCACATCATCCGCAAGCCTCCGGATGCCTGAGCGGCCGGCCAGGAGACGCGACCAGGACGCTTCGACATCGGCAGCAAGGGGCGTGACCGCTCCCATGCCTGTGACAACAATCCGTCGCATCTATTTTCCTATCAATTTGGGTGCGCCGCCAGCGCTGCACACGCCGTTCAAGCGCCGGCTGCTTCGCGAACCTGTTCTGTCGCCGCATCCAGAAATGCCTGCGCGAGGTCGGGGTCGTTGACGACGCGCGAAAGGAGCACCGCACCGACCATTGTCGAGAGAATGGCCATGGCCTTGTCGCCGGGCCGCTCGCCGTCGGCCTCGCCAACCCAACTACCAAACATCTCAAGATATTCCCTGATCCCGGCTTCGAACGACGCTCTCACCTCCACGCCCTGTCTGGCGGCATCCGAACCGAGCGCCACGATCGGGCAGCCGTCCATCCTTTCTTCGCGATGGTCCATGCTGAGGTAGAACGCGATCACCGCGCCAAGCGGATCCTCGGGTTTTGCCGTAGTCGCGGCCGACCATCGGTGGGTGGCGCTCTCCATCGCCCGTTTGGACGCCTGCGCCGCCAGGTCCTCCTTTGACGCGAACTGCTTGTAAAAAGCGCCTTGGGTCAGCCCGGCACCCTTCATCAGATCCTTAAGGCCGATGCCGTCAAAACCGCGCTCCCGAAAAAGGCGGCTTGCCACATTGATAACGGTTTCACGGTTTTCCGCAGCCTGAATGCGACTTACGCGCATCGGTAATCTCCCTTTTAGCGTGTGTTCTTAATCTATACCTTATATAGAGGGCGAACGCAATCTATCAAGAGAAGATGAGAGATGATCCGCAGAACCCCGACCGCTCCGCTCTTGGCCGCACTGAGATTGGCATGAAAACGAGACCCGCGTTGTGCTGGCGGGCGTCCTGCTCAGTGGTCTTCCCGACAGCGCCACGGATCCGACCAGCGGACAGAAAACCACTAAGGTTTCACCGGATCAAGATGTCAGAATCTACCCGGTAGAACGCGATCACCGCGCCAAGCGGATCATCGGATTTTGCCGCGGTCGCGGCCGATCATCGGTGGTTGGCACTCTCCATCGCCCGCTTGGACGCCTGTGCCGCCAAGTCCTCCTTTGATGCGATGCTTGTAAAAGGCGCCTTGGGTCAGCCCGGCACCCTTCATCAGATCCTTGAGGCCGATGTCGTCAAAGCCACGCTCCCGCAAAAGGCGGCTTGCCACGTTGATTGCGGTTTCGCGGTTTTCCGCGGCCTGTATGCGACTCACACGCATCGTCGATCTCCTTTTTTAGATTGCATTCGTAATCTATCTGCTATATAGATGGCGAATACAATCTAAAAAAGGAGACACGAAATGATCCGCAAGATCCTGAGCGCTTCGCTCCTGACCGCGGTGTTTCTGGCGACCCCAGCGTTTGCCGAGGAAGCTACCGTCGGACGCCCAATCGAAGCCGGCAGCCTGCACAACGGACGCCTCGACATGGTGCTCTATTACGTCCCAATCGACGGCGACCTCCTGGAGGTCACCGCCACCTTCGCGCCCAAGGGCGGAGGCGATCCGCTGCGCGTCGTCATGGGCCTCGCCGACCGCGACTCCGTTGCCTTCTCCATGCCGGGCTACCGGGGCTCTCTCTACGCGTTCTCGAGGTCCGGCGAGGAGGTGACAGTCGCGACTGGGACCGACAAGCATCCGCGCGCCGACGCGCTACCGGACTGACTCGCCGCGCAGGTCGCAGCCGGCCGCTGCCGGTCGACGCAGGACACAGCATAGAGAATGAACGCAATCTGTTTCGGCATGAGGCGATGGGCATGAAAAAGCGACTTGTCATTGGGCTGGGCAGCGTCCTGGCCGCGGGGTTAGGGGTGGCCGCATTCGTCACGCTGCCCATTCGCACGCAGGCAACCGCAGTGGCGGATCCGAGGCTGGAAGCGCCGATCGTCAGATTGGTGACGGCGGCGCCGGTGGCTGGATCCGAACGCGGTTTCACGGGCACGATTGCCGCGCGGGTGCAGAGCAATCTTGGTTTTCGCGTACCCGGCAAGATCATCGAGCGCCTGGTGAACGTCGGTGAACGGGTCAAGGCGGGCCAACCGCTTCTGCGGATCGACGACACCGATCTGGCTCTCGCGCTCACCGCCAAGCGCAATGCGGTCGCCGCGGCACGCGCTGTGCTGGTTCAGGCGAGCGCGGACGAAAAGCGCTATGCCGTTCTGGTCAAGAAGGAATTGGCAGCAACTCCGCAGCGCTACGAGCAGGCGAAGGCCGCGTTGGACACCGCGACCGCACAACTCGCCGCCGCCGAAGCGGAAGCGAAAGTCGCGGAAAACGAAGCGGCCTATTCCGTCCTGGTGGCGGACGCGGATGGAACTGTGGTCGAAACCATCGGCGAGCCCGGACAGGTCGTCTCCGCCGGTCAGACAGTGGTTCGGATCGCCCAGGCCGGCCCTCGTGAAGCGGTGGTCGCGCTTCCCGAAACGATCCGGCCGGCGATCGGCTCTGTGGCCGAGGCCGCCGTTTATGCAGCCGATGGGCGCCATACGGCGCATCTGCGGCAGTTGTCGGATGCCGCCGATCCCCAGACCCGTACCTATGAGGCCCGCTATGTGCTCGACGGGGAGGCCGCGGCAGCACCGCTTGGCGCGACCGTGACTATCCGGATCACAAGCCAGGCGAGCCAGCCGGAAGTCCAGGTGCCGCTCGGAGCTGTGCTCGATGATGGCGGCAAGACAGGCGTTTGGGCCCTGGATCGCGCCACCTCGACCGTACACTTCCGACCTGTCGGCCTTGTTCGTGTGACAAGCGAAAGCGCCGTGGTCTCCGGGCTGAACATGGGAGATCCGGTCGTTTCGCTCGGCGCTCATCTTCTGCAGGAGGGCGCTCGCGTCAGGTCTGCTTCCGAAAGCGGGAGCAACTGACGATGAACCTCAATTTTTCAGCGATCGCCGTTCGCGAACGGGCCGTCACCCTGTTCTTCATCCTCCTGCTCGTGGCGGCTGGCGCCTACGCGTTCCTTATGCTCGGGCGGGCGGAGGATCCCGACTTCACCATTAAGACCCTGACGGTCACGACGGCATGGCCGGGCGCGACGGCCCGCGAGATGCAGGACCTTGTCGCCGAGCCGTTGGAGAAGCGGCTTCAGGAGCTCACCTGGTACGATCGGGTCGAGACCACCACGCGGCCGGGCTACGCCTATATGACGGTCACGCTGAAGGACAGCACGCCGCCATCCGTCGTGCAGGAAGAGTTTTACCAGGCCCGCAAGAAGCTGGGGGATGAAGCCCGCAACCTGCCGCCCGGCGTCTACGGCCCCTTCGTCAACGACGAATATTCGGATGTGAGCTTCGCCCTTTATGCGCTGAAGGCCAGAGGCATGCCGATGCGTGAGCTGGCCAGGCAGGCCGAGGCAATTCGACAGGACCTCCTGCACGTGCCCGGCGTCAAGAAGATCAACATCCTCGGTGAGCGCCCCGAACAGATATTCGTCGAGTTCTCCTATGCCAAGCTGGCAACGCTGGGCGTGTCGGCACGGGATATCATCGTCGCATTGCAGCGGCAGAACACCGTCACACCGGCGGGCTCGATCGATACTCAGGGGCCGCAGGTCTTCATCAGGCTCAACGGCGCTTATGACAGTGTCCAGGCTATCGCCGACACGCCGATCGTTGCCGGGGGGCGGACGCTGAAGCTTTCCGACGTTGCCGAGGTCCGCCGCGGCTACGAGGACCCTCCCACCTATCTCATCCGACGCCAGGGCGAGCCCACCATCATGCTCGCGGCCGTTATGCAGGAGGGTTGGGACGGTCGCGCGCTCGGCAAGGCGCTGGAGGACCGGACGGCGGCCATCGCACTAACATTGCCGCTTGGGATAACGCTCGACAAGGTGTCCGACCAGGCCGTCAACATCACCTCGGCGGTCGACGAGTTCATGTTGAAGTTCGCGATGGCGCTCGGTGTCGTGCTGCTGATCAGCCTGCTCAGCATGGGCTGGCGCGTCGGCATCGTCGTGGCGGCCGCCGTCCCGCTGACGCTTGCCGCCGTGTTCCTCATCATGCTGGAGACCGGCCGGTTCTTCGATCGCATCACGCTCGGCGCCCTCATCCTGGCGCTCGGTCTTCTCGTGGACGACGCCATCATCGCCATCGAGGTGATGGTGGTGAAGATGGAAGAGGGCATGGATCGCATCAAGGCGGCGGCCTATGCCTGGAGCCATACCGCGGCGCCGATGCTGTCGGGAACGCTCGTGACGATCGCTGGGTTCCTGCCCGTGGGCTTCGCACGCTCGACGGCCGGCGAGTACGCCGGCAATATCTTCTGGGTCGTAGGGTTCGCTCTCATCGTCTCCTGGATCGTCGCCGTGGTTTTCACGCCCTACCTTGGCGTCAAGATGCTGCCCGCGATCAAACCGGTCGAAGGCGGCGTTCACGCCATATACGACACACCGAACTATCGGCGCCTTCGCCGGCTCATCATCTTTGCCGTGCGCCACAAGTTCGTAACCTGCGGTGTCGTCGGCATCGTCTTCGCACTTTCGGTTGTCGGCATGGGCAGCCTGAAACAGCAGTTCTTCCCGACATCCGATCGCCCCGAAGTGCTGGTCGAGGTTCGTCTGCCGGAAGGCACCAGCATCGAGACGACGACCGCCACAGTGGAGAAGCTGGAGCACTGGCTGGACGGCCAGTCCGAAGCCAAGATCGTGACGAGCTACGTCGGTCAGGGCGCTCCGCGCTTCTTCTTCGCCATGGCGCCGGAACTGCCTGATCCTGCTTTTGCCAAGATCGTCGTGCTGACACCGGACGCGGAGGCGCGCGAGGCGCTGAAGCACCGGCTCCGGGAGGCGGTATCGCAGGGGCTCGCGCCGGAAGCCGATGTCCGCGTCACGCAGCTTGTGTTCGGACCCTATACGCCGTTCCCTGTCGAGTTCCGGGTCACGGGGCCTGATCCCGCGCAACTCTATAGCATTTCCGAGAAGGCCCTCGATATCATGCGGGGCGTCCCGGACGTGCGGCAGGCCAACCGCGACTGGGGCAACCGCACGCCCGTACTGCGCTTCATCCCTGACCAGGATCGACTGAACCTCATCGGCCTCTCGCCGGCGGAAGTAGGCCAGCAGCTCCAGTTCCTCCTCACCGGCATCCCTGTCACGCAGGTCCGCGAGGACATTCGCAATGTCCCCATCGTGGCGCGCAGCGCTGGGGCTGAGCGGCTGGATCCGGCGCGTCTGGCGGATTTCTCGCTAATGAGCCGGGACGGCCGCCAGATTCCGCTCGACCAGATCGGTCATTCGGAGATCCGTCTTGAAGAGCCGATCCTGAAGCGCCGCGACCGGACGCCCGTCGTCACGATCCGGTCGGATATCAACGAAGCGACTCAGCCTCCGGAGGTCTCAAAGCAGATCATGAAAGCCCTTCAGCCGCTGATCGCGTCCCTTCCGGCCGGCTATAACATTGAAATGGGGGGATCGATCGAGGAGGCTGAGAAGGCCAACACTGCTTTGGGCAAGATCTTCCCGGCCATGATCGCCGCCATGCTGATCGTCATCATGCTGCAGGTACGATCCTTCTCGACGATGGCCATGGTCGTGCTGACCGCACCGCTTGGGCTCGTCGGCGTCGTGCCGATGTTGCTCACCTTCAACCAGCCCTTCGGGTTCAACGCCATTCTGGGCCTGATAGGGCTGGCCGGCATCCTGATGCGCAACACCCTGATCCTGACCGAACAAATCAAGGAGAACCGTGCTGCCGGCCTTGACGACTATCACGCCGTCATTGAGGCCACCGTGCAACGCACGAGGCCGGTGATCCTGACGGCGCTTGCCGCCGTGCTGGCTTTCATCCCCCTTACGCACTCCGTGTTCTGGGGATCGATGGCCTATACGCTGATCGGCGGCACGGCGGCCGGCACGGTGCTGATCCTGCTCTTCCTTCCCGCTCTCTATGCCGCGTGGTTCCGGATCAAGCCGACCGCAGATGTGGCCCATGAGGCTTCGACCGAGGAACCGGAATTGCAAACAGCGATGGCTGCCGAATAGGGCACTGTTGTCGGAAAAGACGGTTCAAGTTCTCGCCCGCCGGTTTTGCCTGAACATATGCAGGGCCAGCCGGACGATCTTGCCGCTTACGAATGATCGCCCAGGGCGAGCCCGGCAGATCCGTTTCATCAGTCCTGGAGACATCCATGAATCGTCCGCTCCGAATGCGAACTGATCCCGACGAGGTGCGCGCGCGCATCCTGGAGGTGGCGGAGGGGCACTTTCGCCGCATCGGCTACAACAAAACGTCGGTGGCCGACATCGCCTCCGAACTCAGCATGAGCACGGCAAACATCTACCGCTTCTTCCCCTCAAGGGACGCAATCAAAGAATCCATCTGCGGGAAAGCTTTGAACGAGGTAGCTGACGTCGCCCTCGCAATCGCGCGCACGAACGCGTCGGCCGGGGAGAAATTGGGTCAGCTACTGACCGCCGTTCACCATCACAAGAAGATGACGCTGGTCAAGGAAAGGCGCATGCACGACCTGATTGTCGCCGCCATGCAGGAGAACTGGGCGACCATCAAGGCGCATATCGAGCACGTGGTAACTACCTTAGGGGTCATTATCCGCGAGGGCATCGAATCGGGCGAATTCAATGTCGACGATTCCGCTACGGCGGCGCGTGCCGTCCACACCGCGTTCACGCCGTTCCTCCATCCGATCCTGATCGAGCACTGCGTCCAATACGGCGAAGACACCGAAGCGGGCCTGCGCGAGCAGATCCGATTCATCCTGAAAGCTCTCGGCAAGTCGGATTGACCAGCCTGCCGTATGCAGGATCAAGCCGCCGCTGGTGACATCCACGAGGACTCGACGGAGGAACTTGACACACGAACAGCAACGGTTGCCGGACCATGTGCCGGAAGAGGTGCAAAGCCGTCCCTCGTCCGAGACAGCTCTCCAAAGGCAGCCATTTCGGGCGGTACCCGCTGACCAGCCGGATGCGGACCTTGCAGCCCGCCTTCCGACGGTCGGCTTAGGGGTCGACTCCGGTCGCTCGGCCTTGATCGCTTTAGCGACCGCTCATGGCGCAGCTAAGCCATACGGACAAGCGGTTGCATCGCTCCATTCGGACTTCCATCCTAAATGATTCGAGCCTTAGGGTTAGTCGAGTCGAAGCTGCCGCTCAGCGCCACCGCCGTTCTCCTGTATTTGCACGCCACGTCCCTACTACGACCGAAACTTGTTGAACTAGGCTAACTCGCGCGACCTCTACTGTTCGGTTCCTCGTGCGGATAGAGCTTGCCGAACAGGGGCAGGTACATCGCGCCCTTGCGCATCAGAAAACCGTGGAAGGTCGCCATCGCCGGCGAGATCGCGTGATCGCTGCGCATCACCGAAAACCATTGCCGGCGGATCGGCATGCCGACAACGTCGAGGATAACCAGCCGGCCGGCTTCGGTTTCGGCAGCGATGGTGTGGGCAGAGATGAAGGCGATGCCGAGCCCGGCCATCACCGCCTGCTTGATGGTCTCGTTCGAGTCCATCTCGACGCCGAGATCGTCGATGCGGCCGGGCACGTCGCTCAGGAATATTTCCAGTGAGATGCGCGTGCCGGAGCCGGGCTCGCGAATGAGGAAATGCTCCTCGGCGATCCGCTCCTTGGAAATGTCGCGTGCCGACGCCAGCGGGTGGTCGGGCGGTGCGATGATGACCAGCGGGTGATCGCCGAAGACCGAAGCACGCACCGGGACTTCCTTGGCCGGGCGTCCCATCAGCGCGATATCGATGTCGTGGTTCTTCAGATTGTCGATCGTCTCGGCGCGGTTGCCGATGGCAAGGCGCATGTCGATATCGGGATGTTCCTTCATGAAGGCGGCCATCAGCCGCGGCGCGAAATATTTGGCCGTGGAAACGACGCCGAGCCGCAAGCTGCCGGCGCGCACGCCCTTGATCGCATCCATCTTGTCTTCGAGCAGACGAAGCCGCTCCTCGATGGCCTGTGCCGTCTCGACGAAGGCCAGACCTGCGGCAGTGGGACGCATGCCGTCCGACGTCCGGTCGAACAGGGCCAGTTGGAACTCCTCCTCCACTTGCCGCAACTGGATCGTCACCGCTGGAGGAGACAGCCCTAACACCTTGGCCGCGCTGACGATTTTTCCGTGGCTGATGATTGCCTGAACGGTCTTGAACTGCTTGAGCGTGAGGTTTCTCATACGGCATACTAAAATTTTTTTACTGCCTGAGTAAAGTTATTGAATTTTACTTATCCAGCGTCGTTTGTTCTCCTTTCCCAATCCGGCCGACCCGAGGAGAGGCGGCTGGATGGGGAGGTTACGATGCCAGCGGCAACACTCGACGCTTTTCTGAACTCCTATCTTGGCGAGCCGGACGAACTGCGCTCCGCGGTCGTAGCGACCATCCGTCAGCTGACGCAGGCGGCCACCACAATCCGCAACACCATCAATCAAGGGGTGCTCGGCACCGCCTTTGCGGGAACCCGCGGCGCCAATGCTGACGGCGACATCCAGAAGGATCTCGATGTCTTCGCCGATGACATCTTCCTCGACGCCATGCGCCACGCTCCGGTCGCGCTCTACGCTTCCGAGGAACTGGAGCAGCCGGTGCTGCTCGACAGGCAAGCGCCTCTTGCCATCGCCATCGACCCGCTCGACGGCTCTTCCAACATCGACACCAACGTGTCGATCGGAACGGTCTTCTCGCTTCTCCCTGCAATTGGTGCGCCGGATGGGAATCCGGCCGCCTCGTTTTTGCAGGCAGGCGTGAACCAGCTGGGCGCCGGTTTCTTCATCTACGGGCCGCAGCTGGCGCTGGTTCTGTCGCTCGGCAGCGGCACCCATGTCTTCGTTCTCTCGACCAGGCTCGGCACCTTCGTCCAGGCCTACGAGAGCCGGATCATCCCACAGCGAACCCAGGAGTTCGCCATCAACGCCGCCAACTACCGGCACTGGGACGAGGCGGTGCGGCTCTACATCGATGACTGCCTTGAAGGCACCGAAGGCCCACGTGAGAAGGACTTCAACATGCGCTGGATCGCCTCTCTGGTTGCGGACTGCTACCGCATATTGATGCGCGGCGGCGTATTCCTGTATCCAGGCGACAAGCGCAAGGGCTACAGGCAGGGGCGACTTCGCCTCGTCTATGAGGCAAACCCGATCGCCTATCTCGTCGAACAGGCGGGCGGTGCGGCCACCGACACGATGACCCGCATCCTCGAAATCGAACCCGAGAGCCTGCACCAGCGCGTGCCCATGGTTTTCGGATCGGCGCGGGAAGTCGCGCGCATCACCCGCTACCACACCGAGCCGAGCGCCATCGGCGAGCGCGCGCCGCTGTTCAGCCGCCGCGGCCTTTTCAGGGCCTGAAGACCATGTCGGCAAAGCACCCCATCATTACCATCACCGGGTCGTCGGGCGCAGGCACTACCTCTGTCAAGCGCATCTTCGAGCTGATCTTCCGGCGCGAGAACATCGGGGCCGCCTTCATCGAAGGCGATGCTTTCCATCGCTACGACCGGGCCACGATGAAGGCGAAGGTGGCCGAGGAGGAAAAGGCGGGCAATCCGAACTTCACCCACTTCCACGCCGAGGCCAATGAACTGGCAATCCTCGAAGAGGTATTCGAGGAATATGGCCGCCGGGGAACCGGAAAGACCCGCACATACATCCATGATGAGGATGAGGAGAAGCAGTACGGCACGCCGCCGGGACATTTCACCGAATGGCGCGAATTTCCGCCGAGCGACCTGCTCTTCTACGAGGGCCTGCATGGCTGCGTCGTCACCGACAAGATCAACCTGGCCAGGCACGCGGATCTCAAGATCGGCGTGGTGCCGGTCATAAATCTCGAATGGATCCAGAAGATCCATCGCGACCGCGCAACGCGCGGCTATTCCACCGAGGCGGTGATGGACGTCATCCTGCGCCGTATGCCGGACTATGTCCGCTACATCGTCCCGCAGTTTTCGCAGACCGCCATCAACTTCCAGCGCGTGCCGATCGTCGACACATCCAATCCATTCATCGCGCGCTGGATTCCGACGCCCGACGAATCGATGCTGGTTATCCGCTTCGCCAATCCCCGCGGCATCGATTTCCCCTACCTGCTTTCGATGATCCACGACTCGTTCATGTCGCGGCCGAATTCCATAGTGGTGCCCGGCAACAAGCTCGACCTTGCCATGCAGCTGATCCTGACGCCGCTCATCCTGCAATTGATCGAACGCAAGAACCGTGTGTCGTGAGGAGGACGCCATGAACAGCCAGGCAGCAGCACTGAAGCCCGTCGCCGCCGTCTCGGAGCGCGACATGGCCAACGCCATTCGCGCACTGGCGATGGACAGCGTCCAAAAGGCCAATTCCGGTCATCCGGGCATGCCGATGGGCATGGCCGATGTCGCGACGGTGCTGTTCAGCCGCTTCATCAACATCGATCCGTCGGCCCCCAACTGGCCCGATCGTGACCGCTTCGTGCTGTCGGCCGGGCACGGCTCGATGCTGCAGTATGCGCTGCATTACCTGCTCGGCTACGAAGACATGCCGATCGAGGAGTTGCAGCGGTTTCGCCAGCTGGGCAGCCGCACCGCCGGGCATCCGGAATATGGCCATGCGCTTGGCATCGAGACGACGACCGGCCCGCTTGGACAAGGCATTTCGACCGCTGTCGGCATGGCGCTGGCGGAGCGCATGCTGGCGGCCCGCCACGGCGCCGATCTCGTCGACCATTTCACCTACGCAATCGCCGGCGACGGTTGCCTGCAGGAAGGCATCAGCCACGAGGCGATCGATCTTGCCGGTCACCTGAAGCTCTCCCGGCTGATCGTCTTTTGGGACGACAATGCGATCTCGATCGACGGGCCCACTTCCCTGTCGACATCGATGGACCAGCCGGCGCGGTTCAAAGCCGCTGGATGGCATGTCCAGTCGGTGAACGGCCACGACACGGAAGCCGTTGCGGCGGCAATCGAAGCGGCGCAGCAATCGGACCAGCCGTCTCTGATCGCCTGCCGCACGGTGATCGGCAAGGGCGCCCCAAATCTGGGTGGTTCGGAAAAGACGCATGGCGCGCCGCTGGGCGATGCGGAGATCGCCGCGACGCGCGAAAACATTGGCTGGGCCTTCGCGCCGTTCGAGGTGCCGGACGATATCCTTTTCGCCTGGCGCGAGATTGCCGGCCGCGGTCAAGCGGCACGCCGCGCCTGGGAGAATCGGCTTGCCGCCTCACCACGGCGGCAAGCCTTCGAGAGCGCGGTCGCCGGCGCCCTGCCCGACGCGGTCTTCGAAGCACTCGACGCTTTCCGCAAGGAGCATGTCGGGAAGGCGACCAAGGTTGCAACGCGAAAAGCCTCGGAAATGGCACTCGCTGCGATCAATGGCGCAACCGAACTGACCGTCGGCGGGTCCGCTGATCTGACGCATTCGAACCTGACGATCACCAAGGGTATGAACCGCATCGCGCCGGGCGACTACGCCGGCCGCTACATCCACTATGGAATCCGCGAGCACGGCATGGCCGCAGCCATGAACGGCATCGCACTGCATGGCGGCTTCGTGCCTTATGGCGGCACGTTCCTGTGCTTCGCCGACTACGCGCGCGGCGCGATGCGGCTCTCGGCGCTCATGGGCCAGCGCGTCGTCTATGTGATGACGCATGATTCCATCGGTCTCGGCGAGGACGGCCCGACCCACCAGCCGGTCGAGCACCTGGCGATGCTGCGGGCGACGCCAAACCTCAACGTCTTCCGCCCGGCCGACATCATCGAAACGGCGGAGTGCTGGGAACTGGCGCTGAGAAGCGAGAAGCGGCCGAGCGTGCTGGTGCTCTCGCGCCAGAACCTGCCGATGCTGCGCCAAGCACCTTGCGACGAGCCACACAGCGACGAGAACCGGTCGAGCCGGGGCGCCTACATCCTGCGCGAGCCAGTCGGGCAGCGCGCGTTGACGCTGATCGCCACCGGCTCGGAGGTCGAGATCGCGGTTGCCGCCGCCGAACGGCTGGAGACCGAGCACGGCGTCGCCGCCGCGGTTGTCTCGATGCCGTGCTGGGAGCTTTTCGAGGAGCAGGACGCCGGCACCCGCAAGGCCGTCCTCGGCTCGGCGCCCCGCATTGCCATCGAAGCCGCAGCACGGCTCGGCTGGGACCGCTGGATCGGCGACACCGGCACTTTCGTCGGCATGGCCGGTTTCGGCGCCAGCGCCCCTGCCCCGGATCTCTACCGGCATTTCGACATCACGCCCGAAGCCGTCGCGGCAGCGGCGCTGAAGCTCATCATCTAGGAGAAACCGACAATGGCCCGCATCACCCTTCGCCAGCTTCTCGACCATGCCGCCGAGCACGGCTACGGGGTGCCGGCTTTCAACATCAACAACATGGAACAGGGCCTCGCCATCATGGAGGCCGCCAGGGCCTGCGATGCGCCGGTTATCATCCAGGCCTCACGAGGCGCCCGTTCCTATGCCAATGACATCATGCTGGCCAAAATGATGGAGGCGTTGACCGAAATCCATCCGGCCATTCCGCTCTGCATCCATCAGGATCACGGCAACAACGAAGCCACCTGCCTGTCGGCGATCCGCCACGGCTTCACCTCGGTGATGATGGACGGATCGCTGATGGCGGATGCCAAGACACCGGCCAGCTACGATTACAACGTCGCCATCACCGAACGTGTCGCACGCATGGCGCATTGGGTCGGCGCTTCGGTCGAAGGCGAGCTCGGCGTGCTCGGCTCGCTGGAAACCGGCCAGGGGGAGGCCGAGGACGGGCACGGCGCCGAAGGTGCGCTTTCCCATGACCAGCTTTTGACCGATCCCGATCAGGCGGTCGACTTCGTGACCGCCACCCGGGTCGACGCGCTGGCGATCGCCTGCGGTACCTCGCACGGCGCCTATAAATTCAGCCGCAAGCCTGACGGCGGCATCCTGGCCATGCAGGTGATCGAGGCGATTCACGAAAAGCTGCCCAACACGCATCTGGTCATGCACGGGTCTTCCTCCGTGCCGCAGGAACTGCAGGATATCATCAACAACTATGGCGGCGAGATGCCCCAGACCTTTGGCGTCCCGGTCGAGGAAATCGAGCGCGGCATCCGCTACGGCGTGCGCAAGGTCAACATCGACACCGATTGCCGAATGGCCATGGCCGGGCAGTTCCGCCGCGTTGCGACGGAGGATCCGCGCGAATTCGATCCGCGTAAATTCCTGAAACCCGCCATGGACGCCCTGCGCGACCTTTGCCGCGATCGCTTCGAACGCTTCGGCACCGCAGGCCACGCGTCGAAGATCAGGGTGATCGCCATGGATGAGATGGCGAAACGTTACGCCGCAGGAAAGCTCGACCCCCATATCGCAACCGCGAAAGCCGCCTGAGCGGCAAACAGGAGACCTGCCATGAACAAGATCGACATGCCCTCAGCAGGCACGCTCAAGGAAGGCAAGGAACGCTACAGGTCGGGCGTCATCCCCTACAAGAAGATGGGCTACTGGGAGCCGGACTACCGGCCCAAGGAGACCGACCTGATCGCCGTGTTTCGGATCACGCCGCAGCCCGGCGTCGACCACGAGGAGGCGGCCGCCGCCATCGCCGGTGAATCCTCTACCGCGACATGGACCGTGGTGTGGACCGACAGGCTGACCGCCTGCGAGCTCTACCGCGCCAAGGCATTCAAATCCGAGCCGGTGCCGAACACAGGTCCAGGCACCAGGATCGAGCAACAGTACTTCGCCTATATCGCCTACGACCTCGACCTGTTCGAGCCCGGCTCCATCGCCAACCTGACTGCATCGATCATCGGCAACGTGTTCGGCTTCAAGGCCGTCAAGGCCCTGCGGCTCGAGGACATGCGCATCCCGGTGGCTTACCTCAAGACCTTCCAGGGCCCGGCGACCGGCATCGTGGTGGAACGCGAGCGGCTCGACAAGTTCGGCCGGCCGCTGCTCGGCGCGACGACGAAGCCGAAGCTTGGCCTGTCCGGCCGCAACTACGGCCGCGTCGTCTACGAGGCGCTGAAAGGTGGCCTCGACTTCGTCAAGGATGACGAGAACATCAACTCACAGCCCTTCATGCATTGGCGCGACCGCTTTCTCTACTGCATGGAGGCTGTGAACAAGGCGTCGGCCGCCACCGGCGAAGTCAAGGGCCATTATCTCAACGTCACCGCCGGCACGATGGAGGACATGTACGAGCGCGCCGAATTTGCAAAACAGCTTGGCTCCTGCATCGTCATGATCGACCTCGTCATTGGCTACACGGCGATCCAGTCGATGGCCAAGTGGGCACGCCGCAACGACATGATCCTGCACCTCCACCGGGCCGGCAACTCGACCTATTCGCGCCAGAAGAACCACGGCATGAATTTTCGCGTCATCTGCAAATGGATGCGGATGGCCGGCGTCGATCACATCCATGCCGGCACGGTGGTCGGCAAGCTGGAAGGCGACCCGCTTATGATCAAGGGGTTTTATGACACGCTGCGCGAGGAGCGCACGCCGCAGAACCTCGAAACCGGGCTGTTCTTCGATCAGGACTGGGCCTCGCTCAACAAGGTGATGCCCGTCGCCTCCGGCGGCATCCATGCCGGCCAGATGCACCAGTTGATCCATTATCTCGGCGAGGACGTCATCCTGCAGTTCGGCGGCGGCACGATCGGCCATCCGGACGGCATCCAGGCCGGCGCGACGGCCAATCGCGTCGCGTTGGAGGCGATGATCCTCGCCCGCAACGAGGGCCGCGACTATCTGCGCGAAGGAACCAAAATCCTCGAACAGGCAGCCAGATGGTGCACGCCGCTCAAGGCGGCCCTGGAGACGTGGAAGGACGTCACCTTCAACTACGAATCGACCGACACGGCCGACTTCGTGCCAACCGCAACGCCGAGCTTCTAGACGAAAGGAACCGTCGCCATGATGACCAATCCCGGAAACAAGGTCACGCAGGGACAGTTTTCGTTCCTGCCCGAGCTAACCGATGAGCAGATTTCGGCGCAGATCAAATACGCACTGAAAAACCACTGGGCGGTCAGCGTCGAGTACACGGACGATCCACATCCGCGAAACACCTATTGGGAAATGTACGGCAACCCGATGTTCGACCTGAGGGACCCGGCGGGCATCCTGCTTGAAGTCGACAATTGCCGGAAAGCTATGCCCAACATGTATGTCCGGGTCACCGCCTTCGATTCGACCAAGGGCTGGGAAGCACCGCGCATGTCATTCATCGTCAACCGGCCACCCAATGAACCCGGGTTCCGGCTGCTGCGCCAAGAGCGTGACGGCCGCAGTCAGGGCTATTCGATCGTGCCTTATGCGACCGACAGGCCCGAAGGCGAACGGAGCTAGGCGAACCATGCTGGACGCGATAGCTAAGAGCGCTGCCGCGCAGGGCGAATCGGTTGATCTACAGGCCGAGTTCGAGGCCTCCAACATCGACGAGGTGATGGACAAGCTCGACCGCGAACTCGTCGGCCTGAAGCCCATCAAGACCCGCATCCGCGAGATCGCGGCGCTGCTTCTGGTCGACCGGCTTCGCCGCAAGTTCGGGCTGATCTCTGGCGCGCCGACGCTGCACATGAACTTTACGGGAAATCCCGGTACCGGAAAGACCACCGTGGCGCTCAGAATGGCCGAAATCCTGCATCGTCTCGGCTATGTCCGCGAAGGCCACATGGTCGCGGTGACGCGCGACGATCTCGTCGGCCAGTATGTGGGCCACACCGCGCCCAAAACCCGCGAAGTGATCAAGCGCGCCATGGGCGGGGTGCTTTTCATCGACGAGGCCTACTATCTCTACAAGCCCGAGAACGAACGCGACTACGGCCAGGAATCGATCGAAATCCTGCTGCAATGCATGGAAAACAACCGTGACGATCTGGTTGTGATTCTTGCCGGCTACAAGGACAAGATGGACCGCTTCTTCGACAGCAATCCCGGCATGCGCTCGCGCATCGCCCATCACCTCGATTTTCCGGACTACGGCGTCAGCGAACTCAAATCAATCGCCGGGATCATGCTGGCGGAACAGAATTACCGTCTCAGCGAAGCGGCGGCCAAGGCGCTCGAAGAGTATCTCCCGATCCGCATGCGGCTGCCGCATTTCTCCAACGCCCGCTCCGTTCGCAATAGCCTCGACCGGGCGCGGCTTCGCCAGGCCGGCCGGCTTTTCGCATCGCGCGACCGGGCGTTGACGAAAATCGATCTTATCACCATCGAGGAATCCGATATTCGCGGCAGCCGCGTGTTCGCGGAAGGTAAGCTCGAAGGCGAACCGGAGACGAAGGCGCGCTGACAAGATGACGGCGGTTGGTGTGCAGCGACCGGAAACGGACGACAGAATGGGAGCCGACGACCATGGATAGCAAGACAATCATCGCGCCCTCGGTGCTTTCCGCGGACTTCTCGCGGCTCGGCGACGAGGTCGAAGCGGTCGTCCGGGCGGGTGCCGACTGGATCCATCTCGACGTGATGGATGGCCATTTCGTGCCCAACATCACCTTCGGTCCGCCGGTGGTCAAGGCGATCCGTAATCGAACGGACAAGGTCTTCGACTGCCACCTGATGATCGCGCCGGCCGACGCCTATCTCGGCGCCTTCGCCGATGCCGGCTGCGACATCATTACGGTGCATGCCGAGGCCGGACCGCATCTCGACCGTTCGCTGCAGGCAATCAGAAATCTCGGCAAGAAGGCCGGCGTGTCGCTGAACCCGTCAACGCCGGAAAGCGTCATCGAATATGTACTTGACCGGCTCGATCTGGTGCTTCTGATGACGGTCAATCCGGGCTTCGGCGGCCAGGCCTTCATCGCGGCGGTCGTCGACAAGGTCAGGCGGGTCAAGGCGCTGGTCGGCCATCGTCCGATCGACATAGAGATCGACGGCGGCGTCACGCCCGAAACCGCTCCGCTGGTCACCGCGGCCGGCGCCAATGTGCTGGTCGCCGGCTCGGCCATCTTTAAGGGCGGCACCGAGGCGGCCTATCGCGCCAATATCGGCGCCATCAGGCAGGCGGCCGACGGGGCGATCCGGAAAGCGGCGTAAACCGTTTCATCGGAGGGCAAACATTTCATCGGAGGAAAACTTGGCGGCAATCCCACCTGTCTGCAATTTCGGCTGGCGAGCCATCGACGCCGTTTTGCCAGGCGCCGACGGCACGTCGCATTCGATCTTAAGCCACGCCGGCCCGAACGGGCTGGTGGTGGCCTTCATCTGCAACCACTGCCCCTATGTGAAGGCGGTGATTTCACGCATGGTGCGCGACGCCAATGACCTCAAGGCCGAAGGCATCGGCTTTGTCGCGATCAACTCCAACGACAGCGACGCCTATCCAGCTGATTCCTTCGACAACATGAAGCTCTTTGCCAGGACGAACGGCTTCACTTTCCCCTATCTCCACGACGAGCACCAGACGGTGGCGCGTGCCTACGGAGCCGTTTGCACCCCGGATTTCTTCGGGCTCAACAGCGAGTTGACGCTGCAATACCGCGGCCGGCTGGACGCGTCGCGACGCGACGCCGAATCGCCCAGGCTGAGGCGCGACCTGTTCGAGGCGATGAAGCAGGTTGCCCGAACCGGCGACGGACCGCTTGACCAGATCGCTTCGATCGGCTGTTCGATCAAGTGGAAGGATGCTGCATGAACGTCGGCGCAGGCAGGCCGTTTCGCTCGCCCAAGGCGATCCTGTTCGACCTCGACGGCACACTGGTCGATTCGGCACCTGATATAGCGGCCGCCGTCAACGAATTGCTGGCCGGCCACGATCTGCCGCCGCTGCGGCTGGATCAGGTCAAGGCCATGATCGGCGGCGGCATCAGGAAACTGGTCGAACGCGCCTTCGCGGCTTCCGGCACGCCGCTCCTCGGCAGCGCGCTCGATGAGGCCAACCGCGTCATGGCGCCGATCTATCGCAGGCATCTGACCGGCCGCACGAGGCTGATGCCTGGCGTCAGGGAGGTTCTCACGCACTTGCATTTGAGCGGAATAGCCATGGCCGTGGTGACCAACAAGCCGCAGCTGGCGGCGCGCGAAATCCTGCTGCATTTTCGGCTGACGGAATATCTCGGCGCGATCGTCGGCGGAGACGCGGTGACATACTTGAAACCGGCGCCAGACGCGCTGTTGCTGGCGCTCGACCTGCTTCAGGTCGAACCTCGTGACACGCTGATGGTCGGAGACAGCAGCGCCGACGTGGCCGCCGCCCGCGCCGCCGGCATGGCCGTCATTCTGCTGCGTGGCGGATACAGCCAAATTCCCGTTGAAGAGCTTGGCGCCGACCTCGTTTGCGACAGCCTGTTCGATCTGCCGTCCGCGATGCAGAGGCTGCAAGACGCTGCATGACCCCAGGCGCAGCCCAGCCAACGCCGGCCGAGCGCAGTCCAACGGCCGGCGGTACCGTGTTATTTTGAGAATTGTTTCAGATAAGCAATGACGTTGGCGATGTCCTCGTCTTTCTTGAGACCGACAAACGCCATCTTGGTTCCTTTGACCATCGCCCTGGGATCGCGAAGGTAGGTCGTCAGCGTGGCTTCGTCCCATTTGACGCCGGACTTGCCGGCCTCGGTCATGGCCTTGGAATAGCTGAACCCCGGATGCGTCCCGGCCGTTCGGCCGATGACGCCGTTCAAGGACGGGCCGACCTTGTTCTGGTCCTTGTCTGCGACGTGGCAGACCTTGCATTTGGCGAAGACCTTCTCACCCGCCGCGGCATCCTGTGCCTGAGACTGGGTAGTGACAAAGGTGGCGACGGACACGGCGGCGAAAAAAGCGACTGCGCGCATGGCATTTCCTCATTGATGGTGTGAGTGCCCGGGACACTTTACGCGTGTCGATGCCTTGATCGCCGGCATTCGTTTTAAAGCGGGAGAGCGAACCATTCGTCCTTCCTCCCCGGACTGGCAGGACCTGCACACCTCGAAAAGCTAGAGCGGTTCCTGATTTGACGGAATCGAAGGGGATTCCGGATCAGTCGGTTTTGTGATTCAAGATGCTGGCTGGAGTGGAGGCCAGCATCGGATGACGCG
>NZ_JAMYPD010000050.1:0-29086 GCF_040320195.1 Mesorhizobium sp. M0768
CCCCGACCAGCTCCGCCGATCACCCGTTGCTCAACCCGCGCCATACGGCGTAAAACCCGCCGAGGCTCTAACTGCAGCCGGATGAAAATTCAGTGGCAGGTCACGGCCGCTCGCCGAGGCGCTGCGCAAGCTGTGTCGCGGCTTGGTACGACAAGTTTTCAGTCGAGCTGGGCGATAGCATCTCACAGCAGATCGACCGCGGGATCGCGACCTCGGGGTTTCGCATCGTCGTCGTCAGCCCGGCTTTGATTTCCGGAACGTCACCGAGAAAGAGAGGTCGGACTTCAGCCCCTCTCTCGCCGACAAGCTCGCCGTCGGTACGAGCCGGGTCGACGCTATGGAGGCGGCCATCCGGATCCTGCGGGCCGTGCGTCCCAACCTCTATTCCTCCCATCCTCGAGCCGAGCTCGAGGAATGTAGGTGTCCGCATTGCGGGCAGCTCTCTCGACCCGCAAAGAGCCCTAGTTCTAAGACTATTAGATTGTGCTTCTATCCGGCCAGCTGCGTGGCGGTGAAGGCTTCGCCGCCACGGCGCGCCCGCAAACCCAAGTGGCCAAGAAGCTTCGCGGGTTCCGGCTCGACAGAAGGATGATGCCGGAATCCACACTAAAGTCGAGAAATCCGAACCCGGCGACGGAAGTTGTGGCCTCGATGGTTGAGCATCGCGGCCTAAACCTTTAACAAAGTCAGACGGGGGGCGTCAGAAATTGCAAATCCATCAGGGCACCTGGACGGTCGATCGACTATTCAGCGAGCGTGAGAACATCAATCTCAATCCGCAATGGCAGCGAGGACCGGCTTGGAAGCCGCCTCGCCAAGTCCTTTTGGTTGATTCCATTCTGAGGGGTATGGACATACCCAAGGTCTACCTGCGCGTTCGCAATGGCGATGCGGTATTCACTCATGATGCCGTGGATGGCCAGCAGCGACTGCGCGCATTGTGGGAGTTTCGTTCAGGAGATCTGCCCCTTGAATACAGCGAGCCGCTGGCTCCCGTCGACGGGCGCGCCATTGCGGGACTAAGATACGATCAATTGCACCAAGATCTAAAAGACCGTTTCGATGCCTTCGAGGTCAGCGTCGCCGAAATATCTACAGGCACGAACGACGACATAGCTGCATTGTTCTCACGCCTACAAATGGGCGTGCCGCTAAATCCTGCAGAGCTGCGCAATGCGATGTTGCATCCTCTCAACCGCATCATGGCATCGATCGCGGAGTCACACGAGTTCTTCGGGCATTGCCGGATTTCGTCCGCCAGATCGAAGCATCTGGATTACATCACCCACGTCTTTGCAGTGTTGCAGTATGGGACCGATCGAGATCTGAAGGCCCCGGACTTGAAACGCATGGTTATGGAAGTGACCGACACCGATTCGATCCTCGAACTGGCGTCCCGCGCCGGTGCCGTCCTCAACGTTCTTGACGAGGTGAACCAACAATTCTGCTATCGAATAAATCAGAAGTGGATTTTTGTGGACCTCTCCCTGCTGATATCGCAACGGCAGCGAGCCGGAGCCGCGGTGGACCCGGTGAAGCTGGCTCAGGCCTACGAATTGTTCGAGGCCAGGCGTCGTATGCATAACGCGCAGCCGGATGTCCTTCTAAGCCGCGACAGCGCGCAACCGACACTCGATCGGCACCTATACAATTACATCGAAGCATTTCGCACCCAAGCCGGCACGAAGGAAAGCCTTCGGACGCGCAATGAGGCGCTTCGGGCGTTCTGCCCCGACATCGACGCGAGGTCGTGATGGCATTCGACGCAAAGAGCATTCCCGACAATCTTCGGGCGACTTATTGCGGCAAGAAAGCGGCTATTCTGGTCGGCGCCGGTGCTTCTGTGGGGGCCGGGCTGCCGACTTGGCCGCAGTTCCTCGAAGCCATGGTGGCTGTCGCAGAGAAGCAGAACGTCGTTGCCGCTGATAAGGCCCGCGAATACCGCTCACTTATCTCAGACCCGAGTAAATACCTCATGATAGCGTCCGGTCTAAAAGAGGATCTCGGCAGTTATTTCGCTAAGGTCGTGGAAGATACGTTCAAAGCACCCAAGCCCAAGCCAACGGCTCTTCATGAAGCGTTGGTAAAACTGGATAAACTGCCGTTCATCATCACGACTAATTATGACACTATCATAGAGCGCTCCTATCGCGCCGAGGTTGACGACGATGTCTCGGTGCTAACCTACCAGGACGAGGGTGAACTCCAGCGTCGGCTATTTGCGCAAGAATTCTTCATTCTCAAAGCCCACGGCGACGCCCAGCGCGCGGGCAACGGGATTATCCTTACGGAGCGGGACTACAGAGAAACGCTCTACAGAAAAAGGGCATACCAACATTTGTTGACGGGCATGTTCACCATGTTTTCCATGGTGTTCGTGGGCGCATCAATGAACGACCCCGAGACGAGATTGCTCTTGAATTACATAGCGGACGCCTACCCCCAGGACTCTGGGCCAAGCCACTATGCGGTGATGGCGAAGGAGCAGTTGACCGCAGTAGAACAGGACCGATGGTTCAAGGATTTGAAGGTTCAGATCGTGCCTATCAGCAGTGCCAACCAATACTCCGAGCTCACCGAGTTCTTGGTCTCTTTGGGGAAAAGCTAGGATATATTCCAGCTGGGGGTATTGTGGAAACCAGGTTAAGCGCCGAGTCTATCGACAAACTCTTCGCGTTGCAGCCTTGCGCGCAGGATGAACACTTCCCGTTCTGCTTGATCAAAGGCGGAGATTCCAGCGGTGTCATCTTCTATGGAGCGGTGCGCCTTAGCTCGTCTCAATGGGATGGCGGCGGCGGCCGAACTGACTTGCATGACATCTTCGGACTGATGTGGGCGGCGGCCTTAAGAGCAACAGGCGCAGCGTCTCCCGAAGTCTGGCTTGACGTCGGGTGGACCGGAACCCCCGAGATTTACAGCCGCTTCATGTTCTTCACGCAGCCGTATAGTTCCGCCTTGAGCGAAGGGGAGAGCGAGCTTGTCGGCCCGCGGTTGGCAGCGCATACAGCTTGGATAGCACATATCTTGTGGGAGGCATTCCATTTCGGCCCCGCGAACGTCGTTGAGCCGCGTTGGTGGGACGAGCCGAAGCCAGAGTGGATCGTGGGCCTTGAGGATATTGTTCCTGGGCGCAGCGAATGGATTTGGGTGACAAGAGAGAACCCGAATTGGGAATATCTGGTCGCGGGGGACAATTCGGTTTCGATCGTGCGCCTCGATGTTGGTGCGCGTGAGGCGCTCGATGAATTGGTGCCGTACTATGGCCCGAGCTCGGTTACCTTTGCAGGCCACAATATCTATTCCGAGCATGGCCTTGTGAACTGCGTGCCACAGGCGACTGTCGAGCGAGGCTTGGAGATCCTTCGTCGGGTCGATGGTACCCCGGAATCGGACAAGAGCATTGTCATTCCGGTCGACACCCACTGCGTCTTCATCGGACAGCGCACCATTGTCGCCCTCGCAGGTAGATTTGACGCGGCACGATACAATCAGCTCCGTGAGGAATGGGAACACCAGAATGCTAAACAGTCGGCGATCTTTCTTGTTGGCGTTCGCTGGGTGTGGAGCACGCCGCTAAATCCGGCGCGCTTCGAAGCTCTAGTCGAAGCGATCCTTTCCGAGGAACAAGGCCTCGAATGGGTCCGGGCGGCCGGCCCATCATTCGAACGTGATCAGGGACGAGATCTCGTTGCCTTGTGGCTGACACCTCCCGGATTGCCGGGGGGAGAAGTGCACTATGAAACTGCGGTGAAGAGGCGAAAGATAGTCGTCCAAGTGAAGTCGCGGAAAAAGACAGTTGGCAAAAGCGATGTCCGGGACGTACGCGATACGATCGAGAGGCATGGCGCCGATGGCATCTTGGTTGTTGCGTATCCCGGGTGGTCGAACGATCTGTTCAATTACTGCGAGGGGCTGGCGCAGAAAGGCCACTGGATAGACCTTTGGGGCCCGAGCCATCTGGAGGCGCGGCTCAGAGCTCGACCATACCTCGCCGAAAGATTCTCTGATCTAGTTCGACGAGCAGAATGAGCGTAGTAGGCGGTTTCGCCGGTCGCCCTGTAAGTATCGGCGTGTTCCCAGGGAGCCCAACCCTCGGCCCAACTGCCCTCGGGTCAACGCGCTCACTTGTGGCAGATCACACATCCTGCCGCGGCCTCGTCGATCCCGTAGACGTCATCGATCGTGGGCACAATATTGCCGGCAAGCGGGTTCACGCGCCGCCGAGCCAGTAGGCGCGCACGGCGCTGCTCGAACTCGCGCTCGATTTCGTCAACGCGCGCAGGCGCGCTCAATTCGTCAAGTCCCTCGCCCTGGCTCCAGGTAAACGGCGAGCCATGGTCACGAGCAGTCTTCTCATAGCCTTTGGCTTCCTCGAAAGAATCGGGGTGCTCCCGCATTAGGCGCACCCACTCGATTTTTTGCTGGAAGAAACAGAATGTGCACCCCGAGCGAGTCCGCCAGCGATAGTACTCGGGTTCGCCCAAGCCGGCGCTCTCAAGCGTTTCGATCACTCCAGCCCTACTGATGCCGTCCTCCCGCAGAGGGAAGTGCACCTGCATGTTGCCATGGGTCGCCTGATAGCCCTCGCGACTGGGTTCATCAGCCCGGATGGCCACGTAGGAATGTACGACAACCCCGGCATCGAGGTCTTCGCGCAGCCACTGCTCAAGCGGACGGAGCTTGAGCTGCCGCGTGCACCACCGAGTCTTGGGGGAGGGCAGGAAGTGATTGTATTCCTTAAGCCAGAAGTCGAAATCCCGGTCCGGATTAAGCCGGGTAATGGGCTTTCCCAGGAACCCCTCGAGCTTGTCGAGGAACGAATACACCTCTTCTAGCTCCTTGCCGGTGTCAGTGAAGAAGTATTCTAGCTCAAGGTCCGGCCTAGTCTGGCGCATATGGACGGCAAGGGCGGCGCTGTCGCGGCCACCTGAAATTCCAAGAATATGACGCTCACGCACTGCAGTCGTCATGCTGGCTCCAATCCGTTGCCTTCGGAAAGGCGTTCCACGATGCGCGCGAGAGCGGCAAGCTCGACGGCCGGTCGCATGCCCTTTAGGCGAAGCTGCGCCATCAAGTCGTCTGCCGCCATGTCTGCAGCCGCAAGCTCCTGTTCTGACACTTGGAAAGCATGAAAGAGCGGCTTTTCCTTCGGGTCCAACCCGACCATGACCGAAATGGCCTGGGAGGTGGGGGAGCGGTCACGAACTGCGGCGAATGTCTCTGCCTCGCGAAAGCGCAGGCAGAGTTTGGCCATTTCGAACATGGCTTGTTCTTGTTCGCGGTCGGACCAATTACGCGGCGGCTTATGAACGAGCAGGCTCGCTAATCCTTCGATGTCGCCGCCATTTCCCTCGAAAGCGCCCGCACGCATGATGAAGGCATCGACGCGCAACTCGGCCGAGACGCCCGAGGCGGTAGAAGACCGCGGCCCAATTCCCTCAAAGGTCATCGGGTCGACCCCAAGATGCTCGGCCAAGCTCGTGCGGAGCGTCTCCAGCATTTTTGGATAGGCCTGTTCGGCCTTGTTCAGTGCGGCCACCACGCTGACCCCGGGATCGGGCTCTCCCTTAAGGGTGGACGCGAGGTCTGAAAACAGCAGCGCTTCAGGGTCGCTGGCCTTCAACACAATGTCCCTGACCTTGCGAACATTTTCGGCCAGCGTCTGAGTGCGCTGCGCCCACAGCGGAAGGGCATGAAAACGCTGATAGAGCGCCGATGCGACCGGGAGGGCCTTCGCTTCAACGGGGCTTGTTTCGGTCGAAAGAAGCGCGGCGAGCTGCTGGACGAACGCGTCATCGCGCTTGGAGCGCGAAATCCGGCGGAACTCGATGGCTGCAGGATCCTGCAGAATGCGGTCGGCGACGATATCGTCGATGGCCGGCTGGAAAGCGCCGTCGACGTAGACGGCAACCGCGTTTCTGTGCGCCAGCAGATAGGACAATACCAGTACGGGCATCACGCCCCGCTTGATGCCATATGGCCGCGCTGCCCAGGTGTCGAAGAGTTCGGCCAGGTTCACCCGCTTCTCACCCAGCACCGTCCAGGCAGGCTTCATTGTCTTGCCCGCCTCGTCCCCCGCAGGATCGGCGAAGCGCCACACGCCCTTATCATCCTGCCGATGAAGGCCCAATGGCCGAACGATCGTCAGGTAGAGCCCGCGCTCGACCGGGAAGTTCTCGATCCCGAGGTCTGCCACGTCCGACTTCGAAACCATGGCATGCATCAAGGTCCTCAGGCCCGCCATGGCGGCAGTCGAGGGCTTATCCCGGTAGAGCAACTCGGATTGGATGACGGGTGCGCTGCTGAAAGCAGTCGTCGCAAGGGCCGACGCCAAGACGGTCAGTTCCCTGCCATCGAGTTTCTTGCCGGATGCATCTTTTGCGATGTCACCGAATGCCCACCAGCGGGCCAAAGAGAACGCCTTCAGCAAGTCGCTGCGTACAATCTCGGCGATCAATGATTTGCGTGCCGACAATTCTCGGCGGGCGATCCGATCACCCTCGAGCTGCGGATGCGTCTCTTCGATGCGATCCAGAGCATAGAGGTCGCTCGCATGATCCCTTAGCAGATAGACCTGCTCACTCGCGGCCACGCCGGCCAGGACTCCTAGGTTTTCCAATTCGACACTGAGTTGCTTGGCGGCGACCTTGACCGGCGCTTCGAAGCTTCGCGCGTCGGGCAGCAGCATAATGAGAAGACCCGCCGACCGCCGCTTCGTCTTGGCCAATGCCGCAGCGGTCCTCTTGGCCCACGCAGCGGGACTTTGCGGGCTCTCGTCGGCGAACTGAATGACAACGTCGAACGTGCGCAAAGCACCGGTCGCAAAGTAGTGGCTCTTGGCTGCGATCGGCCCCACGCCAAGCCGTGATGGCAAATCAGCCAGAACATCGGCGTCGAGCTTCAGCGCGACCTTAGAGATGGCATCATCGAGGTCGAAATCGCTGCCGGCGAAGAGGGCATATCCACCAAGCCGCGGCTGACGGATGAGGATCGCTCGGTTGACCAGTTCGTCGATGGCCGCCGTAACGTCGGCTTTTTTCGCCTCTGGCGCGCAAAGAGATAGGATGTCGTCGGCAACCGCGAGCCCAGAGCCATTCCTGAACAGCTCGACGACCGCCGCGGCCTTGGCAAGCTTACCAACCAGCGGGCCATAAAGTGCCGCTTTCTCTACGGCCTCCATGGCCAGTGTCATCCGATTGCTTTCGGGACCAACAGAAAGGGCGCTGCCAAAGTTGGCAACCAAGTAATCCCAAAGCTGATCCGGACCATACCAGGCGTTTCCGTCGACGTCGGTCCGCGCCAAGTGGGCCTGAAACCCGTTGGGTTCCGACGAAGAGAGAAAACCGAAGACGCTCCGCTCATTTTGTGCAAACCGTTGGCGGGACACCGGTCCCAGCAACAGAGCGGAGACCGGGTGCAATGGCCATGTTTGGGTAACGATTTCAGTCAGCCCGGCGACATCGACCGGGCGACGGTGCGAGATCGCTAGCGCCGTCAGGCCAGCGATCGCTTTGGCGCTTGCCGGAGCTTGGTCGCTACCAATGGCGCGAGCGATAAGCGCCGCGACCTCGTCGGCCTGCGCAACGAAGGGCACGTTCTGGTACCGCCCCTGGACCTTTGCCCATTCGTTTCGACCAGTCCGGCTCAGCCGATTGGCATATTGCTCAAAAGACTGATGCAAGATGCCGACAACGACCAGCCGACCGTCAGAGCGGGCTGCTCGCTCTGCGAGATCCTGCAAAATATGCACGTCGCCGGCAGAACTCGTCGCGTGCTCGAGGAACTTGCCGAGCTCGTCGATGACGATAAGCAACCCTCCCTTTTGACGAGCACGCGCTTCCAATTCGTCGATAAGTGCTCGCTCGTCGCGCGCTGCTTCCCGCGTCGCTTGAGGCCACTCAAATTGCTCCGCAGCCGCGTCCGCCAAGGCCCCTGCCAGGCTCGTGCGCCGGCCGGTCAGTGCAAGCACATCCCACGAGCGGCCCCGCCCAGGAAACGCAGAGGAAAACTGCTCCGCCAAGTCTGGCCCAACTATCCCTTCGGCGAGCGCGCGTTGCTTCTTGTTGCCAGCGACCAGATTGGCAACAAGCAGCGCCGCACAAGATTTGCCGCCGCCGTAGGGGCCCGTCCAGGTGAACGCAAACTGCGACCCTTCCGCGATCCCCGCTAGCATGGCTATCAACGACTTGCGCACGCTCGCCTGCAATACGTATCCCGTGAGCGGCGGCGTGCCGTTGAGATCGGTGTCGATCCTAGCGGACAGCGCGAACCGGCGTTCGACCTTGACGATGTCGGCGAGCTTGGTCATGCCGATCTCCCCCCACGGTAACCGGCTTTGACGAGGTCGAACTCGTCGATTTCCTCGATACGGCCTGCTAGAGCGACCTGACGGAGGCCTGCGGTGTCGGTCCACACCATTTTCCCGCCGGTTGCGTCCCCGATGCTCATCAGGCGTGCGACGAGGCTGTCCTCATCCAGTTTGAAGACGCGCCCGGGGGAGCCGGGGTCATACTGCACCTGCTCCACTGAGAGGGTGGGGGATAGCGAGTGGTGACGCTCCCAGAACTGCTTCAACACCAGCGCAAATATACTGTCTTCCAGCGAGGGCTTCTGCCCGCGGACGAATTCGAGTTGCCCGGTCGAGCGCAGCTCGCGCAGCAGGCCGAGTTCCACGAGCAGCGGTTCTACCGCGTCTTCCCCTGCATCGGCGTGACGCGGCGCATAGCTGCGAACGAACACTTCCACGTCGCGCTTGAGGGTCTCGGCGGTTGCTCTTGCGGTTGCGCGCGCTTCAACGATGGCCGCCATGGCCCTCACGAGATCGTCTCGGGTAAAGGCAATCTGATTGAGTAGGTTGAAGGCGTAATAGAACGTCGTTGCGGCGTGCGGCTCACCCACAAGGTGGGCATGCATCAACCACAGGGTCGACGGATGCTCAAGATATGGGTCGAGCCCGGTGCCGTCCGTGAAAATCAACCGGCCTAGAGGGGTAGCATGAAGATGGGTGGGGCTATCAACCAGGATCTTCGTCGCCAGCGCCCAATGACGCATCGAGAGCGCCATATTCTTGCCGACGCCGAAGGCGGCGATTGCGTTTTGTTCCTGAAATGTTCTACGATCGATCCCATCGGGGCCGGATGCATGATCGAACGCCTTCTTGAGCCACAAGAGCCGAAGCGAGAAGGTCTCGTGGCCCGAAACGCGAATCGCGGTGGCCGGATCATAAAGGTCGTTCAACATGGGAGTGGATGCTACTGGAGACGGTCGCCAGTTGGCAATCCTTAGCGGCCGACTATTTCCGAAAGCGCGATCGCGGCGTCCGTGGCGTCCATCTCGGTATTATAGCGGGAAAAGTATAGACGAACAGTTTCCGCTGCCTGTTGGTGAGTAAATCCCATCTCAAGGAGCACGTGCGAGGCAGTAATCTGCCCGCTCGTGCAAGCTGATCCTTCGGAAATCGAAATCCGATTCCCGGCCTTCGCGATTATCGACATCGCGTCACTGCCGGGGAATCTCAGACTCAAGCTGCCTGGCACGCGTTGCCAAGCAGGAACATTTTCGATGAATTGCACTTGCCTGCTGCGTAGTTCTTCGAGAAACAGGGCCGATAAGCCCGTTGAATGCGCGGCGTCCGCGGCGAGCCGCGCCCTGGAGACCTTGGCGGCGGCGCCAAACCCAACCACGAGCGGCGTCGGTACGGTCCCAGGACGGATCCCAGCCTCCTGACCGCCGCCGAACAACACCGGCAACGGCCGGAGAGAAGCGGCCGATGATATGAACAGCGCACCGATGCCCATTGGGCCGTAAATTTTGTGCGACGAAAGGCTCGCTAAATCGAACTCCGCACAGTCGAGAGGAAGTTTGCCCGCGCCCTGTGCAGCATCGACATGCACGAGCGCCCCCGCCGCACGGGCAATACGAACGACATCGGCAAGCGGTTGGATGGATCCCACCTCGTTGTTGACCGCCATCACCGACACCAAGAGTGTCTCAATGCCGACCAACCGTTCCAGAGCTGAAATATCGATGATGCCGTTCACTTTTACCGGCGCTTCGATGATCCGGAAGCCGGCCCTCCGCAGCGAACTCGCGGACGACAGCACACTCTTGTGCTCGATGGCCGATACGACAATGTCACGCCGCCCGATGCCACCTTCAAGCGCGGCGAGAGCAATGCCCCTTATCGCGATGTTGTTTGCCTCGGTCGCCCCCGACGTGAAGACGAGTTCCTGTGGATCCGACCCGAGGAGGGACGCGAGTTCCGAACGCGCCGTTTCAACGGCCTGTGACGCCAGCATCCCACTCAGGTGAGGCGAGTGCGGATTGCCGACCTGAGCATGCCACCAAGGTGCCATTGCTTCCATCGCCTCCGGCGCCAGCGGTGTTGTCGAGTGGCCATCAAGATAGATCGGCATATGCGCATCTGACTCTGTCTTCGGATCAAGCTCAACCTAATCCGGAACGGGGAAAATTCGAAATCGGCTCACGATCGAGGCTCAGCCAATTTGCTGATAGCATGCCGGGGCGAACAGGAGATGCGTATCCCATGACCGAAAGCACCGACGTCAGCGTCAAAGAAATCTACAAGGAGCAATACGCTCACTTCAGAGCGATGAACGACATCCTCTACAAGATTCCCCCGCTGTTCTCAGTGGCAATCGGCGGCTTGTGGTACTTCGCGGCATCCCAGCTCAAGAGCGATCGGCTCATCGCCGTCGGCATTTTCCTGTTCGCCGCCGTCGTGAGTGTGGCCAGCGTTTTTATCATGGGTCGCTTCAGCCAGGCTTTCAGCCTCTACATCACCAATTTGAACAGGCTCGACGGCGACTACGCCGTCTCGCTCAAGAACAAGGACAAGAAATGGCCGCCCTCAACAGTAAAGATCATTCAGTTCCTGTTGTGGGTCGCGGCCGCGATGTCGTGCGCCGGGGTCATCTATGCCCTCGTCCTCCTGTTCGGTCCTGCCCCGCCCCCGGTTTTGCCAGCTCAGCCGTCCTGAGCAGCGATCGCCGAGACAACGTCTTCTATATCCTCATCGGACAGGAATGGTGCCTGTGCGAAGACGGTCGAGGCCTCGCCGCTCAGCCGCGCGGCCAGGTGCCCGAGGCCGAGCAGGTTTTCTGCGCCCTTCGTCCCGAGTGCGATCTCTGAGGTTCCGACGCTCGCGACCTTCAAGATCAGCCGATTACCGAGATTGTCACGCAACTGAACAGGCATGACCCCGGCATCGGGCCGTTGTGCCGCAAAGACGAGGTGAATACCGGCGGCTCGCGCCTTCACCCCCAGCCTCGAAACGATCGATGTAACGGCACCCTTGTAGTCCTCGGTCAGCATCCATTCGGCGAACTCGTCGTGGATGAGAAACTTCATCGGCAGCCGTGCTTCTGGCGCGGCCTTGATGTTGAACGATCGAATGTCGCGAGCTCCGCTCTGCCTGAACAGCTCGTACCGCCGGTCCATCTCGACGACGAGCCCCTCCATCATTTCGATCGCGGCCGCTTGGTCAATGATGATCCCACCCTTCACATGCGGCAACCGCTCGATTGCGGAGTAGTCCACGCCCATTTTTGGATCGATCAGATGAATGTGTACTAGGGCGCTAGGATTGGTCGCGGCGATGTCGAGGATCAGCGCCTGGATCAGCACCGATTTACCGCTGCCCGTCGCGCCGGCGATGAGCGTGTGCGGGTCGTGTTGTGACACGCCAGCGAACGGCCCACCCAGGTTGAGATAGAGAATTTCGCCGTCGAGCTCGCGCAGACCAAGAAGGAAGCTCGTGTTGAGACCGGTGGCATTGCGGTTCAGGGCACGGCGCTCCCAGAGATCCCACATCGAGACAATCTGCCGCTTTGCTCTTGCCACGCCGACCACGATCTCGCCGGGCAGCGGCGAGATCGAGATCACTCGCAGGCCATGTGTGGTCAGAAGGGCGGACTGTTTAGCCTCGATGTCTTCGACGCGCAGGCGGTCGCTGCCGACAAATCGCACGAGGGCGGCGTTTGGCGTCAATCGCATCCCAGCGATCTTGGCCTGTAGATTGTAACCCATAAGGGCCGTACGCAGCCGGCCGGCCGTCGCCTCGAGCCATTGTTCGTCCTCGCCAGCCGCCGACTGCACCTGCCCCGCTTTTCGAGACACCAAGCCGGCAAAGCTCTCGCTATCCGCTGAGATCGGTTCGGCCCCCTCGTGCTCCTCCCGATCAGGCGCGGTGGAGCGGCCAGTGGCATTAGGCTGAGCCTCGCCGGCATCAGCAACAGTCGCTGTTCCCGCGCTCACGTTGGGCTCGGGCGGAAGAGGCGTGGGTCTCGGTGGCGGAGGGCTTGGCGGAGCTGCGTCCGGCTCGCCGGTACCACTGGCTGGGCCACTCTTGGTAGTCCACCGAACGCGTGGTGCCGGCGCGCGAAACTCAGATGTTTCCCACGGCCTGCGATCTCCCAGCGCGCTTCTGATCGGCATCAACGGTTCAGAGGCCTCATAGGCCTTGATCAGCTGCCGCAGACCTTCGCGCGTGTAGATCTCCTGCAATCCCCGAACCTCGGTCACTTCGTCCTGATCGCCGGGCGAGCCACCCGCGTCTGCGGGTCCCGAAACGAAAATATGGGAGTAGCCCTTTAGATCGATCTCCACCGTGCCATTTCGGATGCCATTCCTCACCTCCTCGAGCGAAAAGCTCGCGCTTAGAGCCGACGGTTCATCGAGCAGGATGTCGGCAAGACGCGAAAGCCATAGGTCACGGTCAAGCCGCCCCGGATCGCCGAAAAGCGCGTCCTCGATCCGACGCGTTGTCTGTCGCAACTGCTGGCTGGAATGACGTTTGGCTTCCGCCAGACCACTGGCCTCGACATACTTCGCTTCGGTTACAACAGCGTGAAGCCTTGGGTGCCCTTCAGGTCCCGGGTCGACGCTGAGCGCAAGGATGTCGGCAATCCCTTCCTCTCGCTGGCCCAGCCATTGCGCGTAGTCGTCGAGGAGGAACCACGATGCCGGACGCTTCAAAAGCTCCTCAGCAACAAGTGCGCGACTGAGAACCAGGCCTATCAACTCCCCCGCTGATACGCCGCGCTTGGCCGCACGCAATATGACATCGCCAGAGATGGCCGTCGCATCGGCGATCATTCTCTCGGCAAGCGCCGATAGACGGTCGTCGCTAAGCCGGAGGCTGAGTTGATCGAGGCGTCGACGGACAAGCACCGGCAGGACGCGCAGGTCCGAGGTCGAGGACACCACCATGTTGCGGCCGTGAGTGCGTTCGCGCCGATATCGGATGACCTTGATGCCCTGCGCCATGAGCTGCCGCTTGTCGAGGAGGTCGTCATAAGTGGCGACCCACTCCGCCAGGCCGTGAACATCCTTGAACATGGCCTCTAGGCCATGGTCCTGCAGCGAAATCTGACGCGCGGGCAGGTAATGCTCGTTGTCGCGATGCGACTGTTTGCGGATCACGGCCGCTAGTGCGTCGAGATAGGACCAGCCGACCCGAGGTTGGCGGGGCGAAACCAGATAGCTAGTAGCGGTGAGTTGTTCTTCTCCCACGACCCGGCGATACGACCAGCGAGGCGGCACGTGGTCGGCAATTGAAGGGTCCGTGTCGTCGTTGCGCGGGACAGAAAACCAGGCCTCCCTGGCCTGACGCGATACGACATCATGCAGGAACGCGACGTCCACGCTTCGCTCGTCAGGCGCGCGGCGCCCCGTGCTGCCTTCAAGCATCACCCCTATTCTCAGCTTCGACATGAAGTTGAGCGAGGTTTCACTGACGACGATGGCGTCGGGGTCGTTGCCGGATTGATCCAGCAGATCGGTATAGACCTTGTTGAGCTTGGAACGGTCTCGATGGCGGACGAGGACGTTGCAGTGGACCTCTTCTTCGTGGACCGACCCCAACGCGTTGACCGTGGCCAATGGCAGGCCAGCAGCATCGCAGTTGTAGAGCATGATGCTGAGATTGGCGCGCTCATGCGGCTGCAAGTCGAGATAGCGGCCGATCAGCCCGAGGATCTCACGCGCAGCCTCTGCCGGGTCCACATCGGTGGACGCTTCCGAGGGATCGCGAACCGGCCGCTCCATGAAGCTGTAGTCGTTGAGCGTGCTCGTCTCCGTCAGGAGAACCGCTTCGCCACCGGTGAAACCCGGTATTGCCTCCGGATAGTAGGGGTGCGCGAGCTCAGATCGGAGATCGGCAAAAAAGAGCCGCTGGTCGCCGAAATTGACTTCCTCCGCCTTGAGCAGGTGATCGATCAGGCCGCAGAGAGATCGCATCTTGACCGCCGTCGCGGCCATTCGCATCGGGTGCCACGGCGCTACGATCGCAGCCGGCGTCGAACCGGCAATCTGAACCGTGCCGATCCTGAGGATCGGTTCCCACAGGTCCCGCCGGTTTAGGTCCCCTGGCGCCGAGCTCCGAAGTTGCTCAAGCAGCCTGGCGTACAACTCGGCCTGTTCCAGCTGGGGTGTTCCCCCCATGCCGTTCGTTCGCCAATCTTCGATGGCAGCCGAGTAGCCCGCGACGAACGCAGTCCATGTCTCTCCAAGGTCCGCGCCGGCAGGCGGCGTCATGCGACCGCCCGCGACGGCTGCCTTGATGGCCCTGGGCAGGACCTTGCTTAAGTCTTCGACATTGGTTGATCGTGGAACCAACGATCCCGCATCCTGGCGGAACGACGGCTGCAAAGTGCCTACGTCGGCGAGCGACACCGACTGCATCGCTCCCTTCTTGCTGACCAGCATGCGTGACACTTCGGCAATGCCGAATGGGTTCTTTTCGAGCCGGGCCAAGTCATCGGGCAACGCCAGTCCGATCGCGTTTGGCTCGGCCCGCCAGATCAACTGGACCGTGTTTTTCTCCGCACCTGGGCCGCTTCCCACTGTCAGAGCGAGGTCGAACTTGATCTGAATGTTTGCGCGCGACGTCGAGACGTTCTCGCGGAATTTGCGGCTCTTGCTTGCGGCTTCGAGCAGCGCCTCAAACTCGAAAATGTGCGGCGTGTCCCAGCTAACCGCCTGTGGGAGAACCTGACGCAGGGCCTTGTATTTGAGGCTGAAGGCGCGGGCCACGTCCGCATTCATGTCCAGCCATTGCGTCTTGGTCCGACGTGAGGATCGGATCTCGATCCGCCGAGGCATCTTTAGCGTGCCGAGCTGGGCAAAAAGCCGCTCAATGCTGCGGACCAAGCCATCGAGGAAATCCGTGCACTCGATAGGGCGTCCGTAGACGAACTTCTCCCATTTGGCGCGCAACTGTCTGTTGGCCGCCAGATCCTCCCGATGAGCTTCGAAGAACTCGCGATCGTCCTCTCGGGATTCCTTGAGGGATCGACCCTTGAGATCGCCGAGATACGCCTTGTCCGGATCGCTCAGGCGATCGGGACGCTCGTAGTCGAAAAACTGAGCGGTCTCTTCTGGAAGCTTCAGCTTCTTGAGCTTGAGGCCCGAGAAGATGAGAAGAATATTGTCCTGTTCCCACTCGAGCTCAGCAAGCTTTTCGGTCGCATCACGCCACCCGGCTGGCGAGTCGACGAATGCCTCGATCGTCGGGTGCAGCTCGGCGGCGATCTCGTCTCGAACCGTCTCGAACTGATCCCGCAGCTCGTCGGCTTCGATCGGCTGGCGGTTGGGTCGCTGCTTGGAAAGCAATGGTCTCCGGTCAGTAATGAGTTTGTCATAAAGGCGTCGCCAGCGGCTTTGCTGCTGCAGATCCTTTGGCCGCTGCGATCGGAAGTATCCTGTGTCGCGCGGCAGTTGCAGTGCCGGTAGCGCCCAGCCAAGTGCGTCCGCGACGGGCAGTGACATGCCGTCGATCGCCGCGCGTGTCATGGCAACATAGTTGCTGAGCTGCGCGAGTGGCCAGTCGTCGACACTGGACAAGGCCTTGAGGGCTATGTGCCATGCTTCGATGTGCTCTTCCGGAAGCCCGAGTCCATCGGATGCAGGGAGCACCCAATAGGCGGGTCCCTCTTTGAGTTCCTTGGCACCGATCAACGCCACATCGTGCAACGATGCGCCCTGATCATCGTCGGTGTTCGCGATAAGGAGCGCAGGACGGTCGCACTCGGCATGCCGCCACGCCACGGTCCTCTCATCGGTGATCACGGAGTCGGGCAGACCCTGGCCGTCGACAAGTGCGCGGGGCACAGCAATCTTGACCTGGGACTGGATCGAAACGTCGGAAACCAGCTGCCTGACGATCGCGGCAACCTGCGGTCCGGTGAGGCGATCGAGCATGAAACGAGCGGTTCCGCTGTCGGCCCCGAGGCCCTGCAGACGCTCCTGGAGCGCCGCAGCGCCTGCCGTGCCGATCAGATCGAGGGCGTTCATGCTCGCACCTCGCGGCGAAACGGATTTTCCACATAGGCGGCCGAGTCCGACAGCCGGTTGAGGAGGCCGAGGCTAATCAGCCGTTCCTCCAGCCGCCGCGCATTGTCGGAAAAGTCTTCCTGATCGGCTTTTCCGGCGCCGATGATGCTCGCGGCCTGTTGATCTCCGATCACAAAGCCATAGCGGTCGTGTAGCGCGGCGAGGAAGTCCTTGAACTCCATACGCTCGCTCACGCAGCAAACAACCAGCGTCTTGAGCAGCCGGTCGGTCGGTGCGTAGCGCACGCGGCGGCTTGACCGACGCGAGCTCAACCCGATCTGCCGCGCCCAGGTCGAATGCACCTTGCCTACATGTTGCGCGTGTCTGGTTTTCGCCCTGCCGACGAGCTCGTCGATCAGGTCGCCAGGATTGCTCATCCCGGTCGGTAGGTCGTCGGGGTCCGGCCAGTCGAACTGGCGTCCCAATACCTCCGCGGCGCTGAGAACGGCATCGTCCGATTTAACGGCGTGCTGCCACTCATGAGAACATTCGGCACTGCGGACGTAATGCTCAATGGCAAGACCCGGCAGCGCATTGTTCGCCTGAAAGGAGTCCGCCGCAAGGTCACGGATCACCGTCTTTCGTGGCGATACGATCTCGCAGATCATCGTGATGGGCACCGAGTCCAGGAGTTCTCGCGCCCGGTCAAGCTGGTACCGAACAAGATTGAGCCCGGTGATGGTTACGATGTGTGGCAGAGCGTCGAACACCGAAATCGGGCTATCCAGAATAGCGATCCAATCCTCGGCAAGTTGATCGAAGATCGGGTGGGTCGAGCAGGGCAAGTATGAACCCGGCCGATCACGCTCGGCAAGTTGTGGCTCCCCTTGCAACGCAGCGACCAACCGATCGTAGACGGTTGGTTGCTCAAAGAGCTTTGCGACCAGCCGTTCTTTGAGCTCGGCGGCTCGCTTGGACCGGCAAAGCATCAGGTAGAGAACTTCGCCGGTTCGAGCGAAGAAACGTCTGTCGGTCGAAACACCAGACGCCGTCACAGCGGCATCCTCGTAAAGCGCGCTGGGACCGAAGGGGAAGACGAACTTTGAACTCCAGCGTTTATTGCTGGTGCCTTCGATGGCGGAGGACTGCAAGAACCCCACCACAGAGGCGAAGTCATCGAAGCTGTCGAAGCGGCCACGGAGGTAACTGAAGTCGCGGCTCTCAAGGCCGCCGGCGTTCTGTTCCATCAACTCCAGCCATTTGGTCCAGGCTGCATCGTCGGAAAGCTTTTCGGCCCCGATGGTCAGAAGATACGGATTGTTGAAGATCAGATTGCGCAGTCGCAATTGCGTCTGCGGACGATAGGACAGTGCGTTGAACTCCTCTTCCGCCAAGGCGCGGCCGGCAACGTGCTCCGATCGAAGCACGCCAAGGAATTCAAGCAGAATCAGCCAGGGCGTCTGTTCGTCATGCAGGCGATGCCCCCAGATCGCTTCATCGACCCAGAACGCGGGTCCAGTGCGATCCTCATGGGAAATTGGGCGTTTCAGGATCTCCATCATTAGAGTCTCACCGTCACGCTACGCGATGATGCACGACCATCGGAATTGAGGTCGATGAACTTGAGGACGATCCCGTCACTGCGATCGTCACCGTCAAGGAACCTCCGCCGTTCGACGGCGCTCAGAAGCCGTGCCTTGAACGCAAGAAGGTCCTCGTGGCACTCGAGCGAAAAACTCGTAGGCAATGCGCCCTCGGCCACGCGGCCCAAGAACTCAAAGCGGGTCGTCGACAGTTGCAGCGTGACTTCAGGCGGATCATCACGCGCAAGCCGAACCACCAGCCTCATGCCTCCATCCCCGTCACCGAGCAGCGCCACCTCCTCACCAGCACGACGGGCGACCGACACAAATTCCTCAAGCAGGGGATTGGTTCTCGACTGCGATTGGCTTCCCGAACTTGCAAGCACCAACTCGTCTTGGTTCTGGATCAGCATGCCGGTGAACACCCGATTTAGCCCGCGCACGAGCATGGGCATCACCTGCCGCGGCAATGCTCGCTTCTCGGCAAACGCGCGACTGGTTTCGAGATAGAGCCCGGCGTACCGAAAGACGGTCAGGTCCCAGAGGTCCAACGTGTCTGCCAGGTCGTCTGAGATGGTGAAGAACAACCGTTGACGCTGCCCGCGAAGCAGCCCGAGGAAACGCGCGACAGCGCTCGGATCGTCGCCCTCGAGGTAAGACTGTTGCGCCCGTTTATAGGCTGGCGTCTCGCCGTAAACCTGATCGGTTTGCACGAGGGCTCGGTAGGTTTCCACCAACGCCGGATCGTCGGCACCGTAGAACAGCATGTTGTCGACTTTGTTGCTCGTTTCCGAGCCGATGCCGAACAGGTTGAGCTTGCGAAAGGGTTCGGTTCTCTCTGCGCGGCTTGGTTTCAAATTCCCGCCGAATACATTGCGGTAGGGACTGGCACGCTCCGCCGTTCCCGCGGCTGCCAATTCGGCGACATCGGTGCACGCCATTAGGCCGTCGCGCGCATCGGGATGGCCAAGAACGATGTTCGTGACAAGGGATAGAACCTGCCGGATGGTAAAGTGACCACCATTCTGTTCGCTGGCTTCGACCAAGTTGCCCAGCCGTCGCCGGAAGAGACCGTTGCCGCCGGTCCCGATCAGCCGTTCACGGTTCTCGCGGATCGGACAGGTTGCCCCATTCAGCGCCGGACAATCCTCGCAGCCGCTCCAACCGGGGTGCAGCGTCACGGCGTCAATGACCTGATCGATCATCACGGCGGCGGCAGACCGGCTGAGATCCCTCAAATCGAGCTTAATCGCGGAGTTCCCACTGCGGCCAACGACCAGGAGATTCTCGACCACCTCGACCAGAGCGCTTGTCGTCTTGTCGCTGCCGGCGGTCTTCATTTTTTCGAGAAGCTGGCCATGATTGGCTGCCATCAGGTAAACCCTGGGGGAATTGGGGTCTGCGACATCCCACGCCATCTGCTCAATCAGCGGCTTACTCTCGTCGGAGCGAAGCTCACTCAGATCCTTGACGACGATGAGTTGGCGAGCGCCCAAGCTGAGGCGCTGGATCTTCTCTCCGGCGTTCCAGTCCTCAATCGTGCCTCCGAGCTCAAGCCACACGCGTCGGCAGTGATAGGTCTTTCCGTCGCCGGCGGTGCCCGTGAGGATGATGGACTGGCACTCGTCCGACCTGAAATTATCGACCAGCCACGCAAGATGCTGGGCGGGCAGCTCAATAGGCTGCATCTTCAAGCGAGCCAACGCCCGCTGAATGGTCTCGTCGTACATATTGTCGTTGGTCGGAATGGGCCCATAGTTCCGAAGAAACCGGATCCAGTTGTTGGTCGGCATGCGCTATCCCCCCACGACTGCCGCCTTGCGCTGACGACCGTCCTGGAATTCCAGCGCAGCCCCATGAAAATCAGTCAGTTCCAGACTACTGTAGAACTCGTGAAACGCAACAATACAACCCAAATGCTGCAATACAACCCGAATGCTGCCGCGAATTGCCTCATGAGGGCTCGGCTAGAAAGCGCGTGACGATGATTCCCGAGTCGGCCGGAGCCACTCCCTATGGCATTTTTCTTCTGGCAGATGACTACCTGTCTGCCGCCAAGCTCGCCTATCGAGGAACAGGGCCTGTGCGATTGATGACCTACCATGCGGCTGAGCTCTTTCTCAAAACCTACATGCGTTCCGCCGGAGAAACCATCGATGCCCTGCGGGCCCTGGGCCATGACCTTGAGAAGATGGTCGTTCGCGCCAAATCGCTGGGACTGAAACTACCCGCTCAGATCTTTGCCCAGTCCCGCAAACTATCGGCAAACAACGACTATGTGCGGGCCCGCTACGTGGTGACCCGAGAGCGGACTGACATCTCCGACCAGAGTGTTCTTCGATACTGCCAGACGATCAGGTCGAGTGTGATCGCGGCGCTCAACATGGACGAGCTAGGTGTGCCTCAGGGTGAGCCTTGGCTTGGCGCGCTCCCTACCGACTACCCGAAACAAGCGCGGAGCGAATGAACAATGCGATGTCGACGACAGGCCGAGTCGACGGTTCCCCAGAACCGAGCGTTCGGTTGAAACGTTGTCGAAGAAAGTGATTGTCGATTGCGGCGCGTTGATTAGCCATGAGCGACAGCAAGGCAAGTTCGAACGGAAAGGATCGTCCTGGCGCGACGGCGGCATTTCCCTACGACCGCATGACGGTCGAGCGGTTTCGAAAGACCTTTCCTCGCGCCCGCTGGAACGACGATCTGAAGGCGTGGTTCGTTCCGGGCAAAACCGCGGCGCGGCGTTTCGATCGATGGCTCGAACGAGAGCGTTCTCAGACGCAGACCTATGCCGATCTCAAGGGCCGTGACGCCTTTGCCTTTGATCCCATCCTCTCCGAGTACCTTCGGCGCCTTGACGACCATTTGGAAGTGGTGACCCCCTATTCCCGTACAGTCGTTGATGAGATGCGCGAGGTTCCATTTGCCTCCTGGGATTCCGACCGCCGTGTTTGGACGGTTCCATACCGGTCCTATGACGCCCTGCGCCGCCATTGGAGCCGCATCGAGGAGGCGGCCAAGCGCAACGAGCCGGAGGAACGCAAGAAGCGCCGAGAGGCTAATCGGGGCTCTGAACAGGAACGAGCCGCGCGTGCGCGTGCCACCGAACGACGCCGCAGGCGCTATCCGCTCGATCCGCAGAATCTACCGCCCTTTGGTCGGCCCGTGATGACCTCTGCGTACGGCGTGATCGTTTTCGTCGGGTGCGATGGCGAGCCGGCCGATCCGGAGATCCTTCTAGCCTCCTATGCCGATGTTCCAACTTCGGTTGATAGCGTTTGGGGGCAATGGCGTCCGGCTACACTGGCCGAACTGGTGAAAACCTGGCCCTCACGTGCCGGATCAAAGATTGATGACAGGTTTGGAGGCGGCCTACGATCGAGGAGCTGCGCGTGGCAAGGAAAGCGGCCAGCGGCAGGGAACGGCAACGTTCTCGCACTGGCGCCTAAGGGCGTGTGTTGAGGTCCCGCTCGATCTGTCGTGCCGAGCCGACTCTTTGAGACTGCGCTCGGGATGACACCTGCCGCGCTTGCAGAATATGCCGAAGCGGCCGTAACTTCCGGGTCATTTTGCCAGAGCGAAAGTCTGACCAGCCCGAGCCCGTTTCAATTTTATTCTCGCAACAAAACTTGAGAGTGTCTGATCGGCAACCCTTGGTACGGTTCAACCCAGCTTCGCCTGTGGAAGGCGGGTTACTCCCGCCTTTTTTGTGTCCGGGCTACATGGGCCGATGGATCTGCAGCAATCAGGCCGCGGTCTTCTTGCGCGTCCGCATCACCGGCGCCGGCTTTCCGGTTCTTTCGGCTTTCGGCCGAGCCCCATCGTCTTGGCTAATGCCGAGCGCGCTGCGGCATAGTTCGGCGCGACCATCGGGTAGTCTGCTGGCAGGCCCCATTTGGTGCGATATTCGTCGGGCGTCAGGTTTGTAGTGGGTCGCGAGATGGCGTTTAACGACTTGAACTTCTTCCCGTCCTCAAGGCTGACAATATAGTCCGGAGTGACCGATTTCTTGATCGGCACGGCAGGCTTGTCACGAAACTCTCCTGACGGCTTGAAAGACAGTCGACGAAATTGTCCGTTTCATAGTGGCGGTTGGCGCCAAACGCAACGAGCGCATTGGGCACTATTGCGATGTCTGTTCTGCACAGCGGTCATGGCAACGCATCCCGCGTCGTGCGCGTGTTGGTCCGTCCCCCTGTCGTCTGGGCAAGCCGTTCCAGATTGCCAATCGGCTCCATCCCGATTGCCTATTCGGCACCGGGCAGAGATGCTTCGATGGCCAGAACCTCCAAGCCCTCAATTTCTTGCATCACCTTTCCGGCGATACCTTGCAAATCGCCATACATCCCGACGGTCGACTCGATTACGCCTTGTATTTGAGCCTCCCGCTTGGCCCACAGGCGTGTTGTGGCCTTGCGTTCCTTTGCCAGGTCCTCCTGCATATCAGAGAACTTTTCGACGATGGCCTCGACGCGATGGCGAAACCGCGGACCGGTCAGATAGCCATAGACCTGCTCCATTTTGGTAGCCTGGCCGTCCTGGGCGAGGCGGGAGTTCGCCAGCTCGATAAGGGATTGTCGCAGCATGATGGCGATCGGCATCGCGCATTTGGGATGGGCGACATAGACCCCGTCCAGAAGGTCGAAGGTTTCCACACCGGGAGGCAGCGCTTCCGAGATCATAAGCGCGATATCCGCTTTTGCGGCCCGCTGATCGGCCCTGAGCTTCCCCAGCCAACCCTGGCTCCAGTTCTTGGTGCGTTTTGATTCCCATAAAATGGCGCCGCATGGCTGGCCGGCCGGTCCGACCACGCGGTGCAGGACATCTCCGCCGAACTCACCCTTGGCAACCGGTTCAATGACGTCCATCGGGAACCGGCCGGCAATGAGGGCTTCCAGCTCGAGCTCCAGCACCTCGCCCTGGAGCTGCTGGGAGCCCTGTTCCGCACGGCGCTTCAGCTCCTCAATTTGACGCTGCATGCCGGCGATCTGTTCTTCTTTTTCCGCAACCTTCATCTTAAGGCCGTCTTCGGCTTCCGACCTCGCCTTGACGCGAACGGCGTCCAATCCTTCCTGGATCTTCCTCTCGATGGTCAGCGCCATCTCTCGCTTTTCGTCGTCAAGCGCACGCTGCTTTTTCAGGAATTCCGCCTGTTGCTGCTGGGCCTCGGTGAGCTTTTCGTTGCGCGCCTTCAACGTCGCCTCCAGCTCCGCAAGCTTCTTATCCTTGTCCTCCAGATCTACCGAAAGCAGCAATTTTGCCTTGCGGGCCTCCTCGACCGCGATTCCGGCACGCTCAAGCTTGATTTGCTCTGCCACCTGGTTGCCGATCTCCTCTCTGGCGGCGGCGATCTCGGCCTGCTGGCGCTTAAGCTCCTCTTCTCTGGCAGCCATCGATGCATTGCTCTGCACTAGGCGCATTTCGTATTCTTCACGAGTGGCGGCAATCAAAGGGGCCGCGAGCGACTCATTGAGCTTGATTTCCGTCTTGCAGCTTGGGCAGCTGATCGTCGGCTCATTGAGAATCCTGTCCCCCTGCAGCATGGTATTAGTGGGCTGGATGGTCATCTGCGCGCTGCTCCCTGAGGAATCTGTTTTAGGACACGCCAGACTATATCTCCCCAGGCGTTTTCGGAAAAGAACAAAAAGTGAACTGATGGGTTATCCCCGCCGCAAAGCTAGGGGAGGCGCGCTTCTTACACTTGTTTTGCGGAATGATCGCCTGCGCGAGCGGCGGCAACCTCAGCCTCGACTCGATTGCCAAGCAGGTCGATTACCTCGACGTGTATTTCCGAAACGTCGAGCCCGTGCGCAAATGCCGAATTCCGTCATTTTTCGCGTGGACGTGGCTGAAAGGTCGCTGGGCTGAATCTTTCATTGCACCGGCAATTCCGCGAGCTATTTCAGCTTCCCGTTTCGGTTGGAAACTGAAATCTCTATCCACGCTATTCACGCCTTTGACCCAATCCGGACCTTAATCGGCGGATTTTTGCGCCCCGGAAGCGGTCCTTCAGCTTAACCAGCGTTTGTGACCCTGACTGTCGTTCCTGAGGTGGGATCGCAACTAAGCGGTGAGGTCACTTGTGATTCGCTTTGAGGTTCAGGTTCACGGCGCTGCATTGGCAGCGCAGGGACTCAGGACTGCCGCTGCGCGGCGTGACGTACAGCCAAGATTGGCAGTCCTTGCACCGCAGGCACTCCAGCAGTTCCTTGAATGCCGCCACAACGGGCTCGAAGTCCTTCTTTCCGAAGTTAGCCCACTCGTTGTAGTGCACGGCCTTGTTGACAGCCCATTGCTCGACATTGCTTGCGCCGCTAGAGCCGGAGAGCGTTGTCTTGCGCTCAATCGCGGCCTCCTTTGCGGCGGCATTGCCCCATGACTGGGCTGCATCCGCAGCCTTCCCGTACAGGTCTTTGGCGCGCGAGAGGACGCTGGGCAGGAGCTCGCCGAGCTCATAATTGCCATCCGCCCGAAAGACCGGGCGTGCGCCGAGATGGTCCGCGATATGACGCGACGCGTATTCGAGGTGATGACGCAGCCCATGGGCCGCCGTCTCGACCTTTCCCTTGGCGAGAGTGGCAGCGATCTCGTCCCAAATATCGGCGTTCGACTCGACAAGCGGGCCCGTGTCCACGGTCCAGCTGTGAAACGCCAGCGAGGTCTTCGCAGTGATGAGCCCCGCCGACCTCATCTGTTCAGCCCAGAGGCGATCATGCGTAGTGATGATGAACTGCGTGTCTGGAAAATGTGTCTTCAGCAGCCTGCAAAACTGGTAGCGGTGCCCTGAGTCGACCGACATCACGACATCGTCTAGCAGCGCGATGGTAAAGTTCTTTCCGAAGAGGCGCTTCATTAGCGCGAGGTAGAGGCACACCCCCATGCCGTCCTGATGCCCTTCGCTGTGGTACGCGCCGGGCGGAAACAGACCGCGCTCATAGAAGTTGACGCCGAAATCCAGCCGCCCCTCGCTTGGCGTCAGTTTCGCCGTGAATTTTGCCTCATCGTCCTCGTTAATCAGGCGGTAGAAGGTGCTGAAGTCGTCCTGTACGTCCTCATAGAGCGCATTCAGCTCGTCTTCCATGACGCGGCAATAGGCCTCGTAAGCGGCCTTCGCGGAATTGCTCGCGGCCTTCGCCGCTCCGTTCTTCCGCATGGCATCGCGGTAGTCATTAAGGCGGAGCTGCGCTGTCGTGAGATATGTCTGCGCTTCGATTGCCGCGCTCTGATCGGGTTTCGCGTCAACCTTGGCTGCGAGAGTGGCAAGCTTGGATGGAAATCCCTCGGGCATCCTGGGCCACCCGTCGGTCAGGCGTTCCTTCAAGCCAATCAGTCCCTCGAAACTAGAAAGCTGCCCCTTCAGCTCCTGTAGGTCTGTTCCCCAAGCGGTTACGAGCTCCGCACAGGCTGCATCGCCTTCCACTTTTGCGATCCTGAGAGTCTGCCTGAGCAGACCCAGCAGGCTGTCACCATACCCGGCGATCCCGGTTCCATTCTTAAGAAGAGACGCCTGAAGTTTGCCAGCGTCCTCGGATTTTGCGAGCTTCGCCTTCAGATGACTAAGCAGATGGTCCTCATCCGGCCACGGGTGATCGCATAGCGGGCACTCGGGGCTATCGACTAGGTCAAGACCCTTCTCGACCAGCGAGCGCCGCTGCAACGCCTGGAGCAGAGTCGGATCAACCTCAAGCGTCGCGATGCCGGTTAAGATGGCTGCAGCATCTTCCTTTCCCATGTCCGCAAGCGTGCCGAGCGCATCTGACATTGCCTTCAGATCGCGCAGCACGGATAGCTTGTTGAACTCGGGCAGCTTGTCGGCATCGGATAGGCCTGCATCCAGCTGCGTGTCAGGTGCAAGCTTTTCAAGCTTCGGAAGGCCGAGCGGTTCGCGCTTTGGATTGATAGCGGCCAGCAACTCGGCAGCACCAAATGTCGCGATTTGGAGGTGGCGCTGCAGCGTATCGCGGCTCGACTGCACCAGGTTCGATGCAGATTTGTACGCAGCCTGAAGCTTGTTTTGCGCCGTGTTGAGCGCCGCGCGCGTTTGTCCAATTTCTTCCAGCTTCAGGATCGCCTGGATTTCTTCAGAACGCTTCGTCGGCTCGACCAGGATGAAGCGCAGAATGTCACGCCGGGCGAGCGTGATTTCAGGATGATCCGCGATTTCGTCAAGCGCCGCCTTCACGTCGGAATCGGCAGGCACAATCTTCGGCTTGCTCGGCGCGGAGACTTTCCGCGTGATCGTTGCCGACTTGCCAAGGGCTGGAATGAAAACCTTCAATTCAACAAAGGCAGCGTCTGGGAACTTTACCTTGTCGACATGCGGGCCGTGCTCTGAAACCGACAGGCCCTTCGTGCCCCGACCGGTAAGACGGCCGATCTCCCCGGTGAGCCCAAATTCAATCGCGTCGATGACACCGCTTTTGCCGGAGCCGTTCGGACCGGAGATCGCGAATGTTCCCTTTCCGAAGTCGATGTCGAGCTTGCGGATTCCACGGACCTCTTCGATGTGGGCGGTTTCGAGTTTAATCACTTCACCTCACCGCCAACCGGGGCCGAGAAGATTTTCACAAAGTCATCGGCCTTTGGCTTCTTGCCGTCCGCCAGCAGCTTGCGGATTTGTTCGATCTTCTCGAGATCGACCTCCTTGCCGTCCGCGAGTGATGAAAGAAACTTCTTCGCAATGGTCTGCTGCAGCGTTGCCATATAGCCTCATTCATTGACCCAAGAACCAGCTACAGTTGTAGCGTAAGGCCACTTCGCGAGAAACGGGACGCAGGGAGCTGCCCACAGTCTCACTGTGCGTAACGTTCAACCTACCAGTCTAGTGTATCGAGCAACCAACTAGTCGTTACCATAGCACCGATACCGGGTGTGTTGTTTCACCCACCGAGTTCTACGGCATACCCCCGTATACGCCACGAGCCATGGTGGCCACGGGCGCGCACTGAAACCGAACGGCTGCGTCTTCACGTCCACGGACCTTCTCGACACGCGGGAACGGGAACGGTTCGCGCCCACTCCCGGCCCGGTGTTGCCAAATGCTTCCGGCGGCAGTGCCAGACGCGGGCGTGGTGGTGTAAAACCATCACGCCGCTTCTTGCACCCTCTATATTCCCACAAGCAGAGACCCATGACCTTTGAACCGCATCCCGACCTGCCGCCAAGCCTCTATAAATATTGCTCGCAGGATGCCGCCCGCGCCATCTTGAGCAACAAGACCCTGCAGTTCTCCAGGCCCGGCCTGTTCAACGACGGTTTCGACCTCCGCATCGCGCTTGCTATCAACATCGACGAGAAGGCTGTCATCGAAAGCGCTCTCGACCAGATCTATGAAGGCGCCTACGGCCCCGAGCCGTTCCCTGCTGGCAACAAGCTCGGCGCCTCGCTCCTTCTGATGCGTGTCTTCTTCCGCGGCAAACCGGAGCCGGACGCTTTCGAGAAAGCAATGCGTCCCGGCATCGAGGAGTTGGTCGCCAACCGCAAGACCATGCTGCGGCAGCTCTGCGATGAGTTAGCAGCCGAGACTGCGAAACTTAAGGTGCTCTGCCTGTCCTGCTCCGGCACGATCGCGCCCATGTGGGGGAACTATGCCGAGAACATCCACGGCGCGGCACTGCAGTTCGCCCCGAGTGAAGAAGATAGCCTCTTTCTGGTAGCGCGCCCCGTCGCCTATGTGGATCATGAGCCCGTCCTGTTCGACGACCAGGGCTTCACTGACTGGCTATCTGGGCGGCGAGGCCTCAATGATTCCGATCTGCTCTCGCAGTTCCTCTACACCAAGACAGCCGAATGGGGTCCGGAGCGCGAATGGCGGATCATTGCCGGCAATGGATGGAAGCCGGGCGACGAGCGCGAGTATGTCGAATTCAGCGCGCGGGATCTGGAGGCCGTGGTGTTCGGTTTCAGGTCGAATGCGGCATTCCGTGAGGAAATCACAAAGCTGGTGGCCGAGCGCTATCCCGAATGCCGGCTACGCGAGATGAGGCCAGCGGATGGCCAGATGGCCTACGAAATCGTCGATCTCTAGCCGGCAGATTGCGTAAGCGAGCGGCCCGAGACTACGCCTGATCGCAAATTCGAGCACTTCGAATGACCGAAAAGTCCGCGGCCGAGCCGGCCGGCGCATGGGCTCGGATTATAACGCGATGGAGCGTTCTACGTCTCAATCGGGTGGGACTTTGCCCTTCACCTCGACCGCCGGAATGGCATGATCGCGGACGAAGCTGTCATTCGGCCACGAGCAGATCCCCCCACCTTATCGTGAGGAAAGGCTTCGCCGTTTTGGGAAGCTTCGAGCGATCGACCAGGCGACTAGGAATGGGTGTTGATGTCCTGCTCAATCTGCCGTGCTGATTCCAGAATGTCGTCGAAACTCGGCGGAGTGCCGAAGATCATGGCCGCCGTATTGGCATAGTCGCGCGTGAGCGCGTCCACCATCTTTGGAGCGGGCGCGATCGCGAAGCTGCCCGGGACTGCTGAGGCGAGGTCATAGTCGGGACGGTCGAAAAACATTCGTGCGTGCCGCACACAATCGGCGCCAAGATCGAGATCGCCGAGCGCGGCCTTTCCGGTCTCGGATCCGAGAAGACAGTGCAGGTCATAACAGTGCCGAGACACCCGCTGGCCTTCCTGCCGCAGTTCGCCGCGCCGCTCGTACCAGCGGCGCAATCCATGGGCGATCACCACCTTGTCCCAAAAGGTGCGGGTCGCCTCGATCGTGGTCACGTCGGCGACGGTGAGATCAAAGCCTGCCGCTTCCTCCGCGACATAGGGCGTGATCGTGATGGGGCGATTGGGATCGAGCGCCGATTTCGCCCCGGACTCGAGGCGTATGGCCGGTCGCACATAGGCGCCATCACGCGGCTCGACCTCGGGATACCAGAGCAGCAGGGTCTGACCATCGGCATCGGCTTCATCGAGCTCCACCCGTCCAGCGCCGTTAGTAATGTCGGCAAGTTGAGCGGTGAGGAAGTCTTGCAGCGGGCCTGTGATATACGCACGGCAGGCGTCCCGGATGGCGTCGAGCTTGGCGCGGCGCTTCTTGTTCGACAGTCCCTCAAGCTCTTCGACGGAGGCAGCCTCGTCGAGATCGTCGCGGAACACGGTAACATGTAGAGTAGGTGGCGAGCGCGGTACCGCCTTGCGGCGGTCCGTTTCTCACCACCCCTCGCAGAACCGGACGTGCACCTTTCGTTATGCATCCGGCTCGCCAG
>NZ_JAMYPD010000051.1:0-26973 GCF_040320195.1 Mesorhizobium sp. M0768
GTGACGTTCAACCTACGCGACTTCGGCAAGCTGGCCGAGCGCTTCGGTATCATGGTCCTGTCGCCAAGTGAGGCGCTGAGAGGATTGGAGAAAAAGACATGAGGAGAAGCAATTTCGCACTGCGGCTTCAGCTCTCGCTTCTGGATGAGGCGCGCAAGGTGGCGGAGAGCGAAGGCGTGCCGCTCAACCAGTTCATTAATGTGGCAGTCGCTGAGAAGCTTTCGGCGCTGCGCACGGAACGTTACTTTCAGGAACGCGCTGCCCGTGCCGACATCCCCAAGGCGCTGCACATCCTGAAGCGGGCCGGCAAAGGGAAGGCGCCGATCAAGGGCGACGAATTGCCGGAGTAATGTACCCCGAGGGGTAGAGCGGTACGGCTCGTACCGGAGTTTTGCCTGCGTCCAAAGCGGCCGCCGGGCCGAAGACTGCCAGTCAAGGCTGGCGCCTAACGCGCCACAGCGATGCGGCTCTGGCCTTGACGGGCTGACTTCGGTCCGGCGTTCTCTCGACAAGCAGGCAGTTCCCTCGTCGAACATGATTTCCCTATCGGGAAAAGCCTGGACGAACCTTCTCCGACTCTGCTCCCACTTCGGCAAAGATAGGCGAATACCCGAAACCAGAACCGGTACTCCCGTATCCGCCCGTAGCAATACGCCGACACCGCGCACCAGGCGATTGCGGTTGCGGCTGTCTTTCCCCGCAGGGCAGTCGCTGCCTCTGCAGCTTCAGGCACGGTCCGTTTCTGCACGGCGGCATCGCGGTTGAAGGCATCCAACAGATTGGGATCGCTCACCGCCCGATGGTGAGATGCCGCAAGAGGGCTCTGCGCTGGCAATTCCATGGCGGTTGAAGGGTGACGTGAGGCAGACGCTTCACTGCAAGCTGAGGGGCTCTCGGCTGAAGCCGGAAGTTGGGTTGGACGGGATCTTAATATCGCGCCTCCATTTTTCAGCCGCGGAAACAGCAGCCAGCCCGCCGCCTCAGGATCTTAGGACGCTGCTCGCCGTGAAAAGAACTGTTCCGGCATGTTCTGCCGGGCGATGCGCACCAGATCGCTAAGCGCGGAGCGGATTTGCGGCCAGCGGAACTCGGAGCATTCCCCCCAGGCCTTACCCTCGGGCAACACGGCCTCAAGCTTGCCCGCCACGCCGGCGACAGTCGTGGCAGGCGTCGTTGAGAACGCTTCCAGCAGATCCTTCGCCCGGTCGCCAGCCTCGCACTCGGCCTTGAGCGCGGCGGTGTCCGCTCCAAGCGGCCGACATCCTTTGCCCGCAGCTCAAGCGCCGGCAAATCTCCGCCGCCAGCCTCGCGCCGAAAGACTGTGTGAGATATCCGGGCTAGATATGCGCCACATTGATGCGCGCCTGGCTTGGGTGACTCCGAAGGCTGTGACAATCCACTTTGGTCTGCTACGTCGGTCCAGCATAGCTGCAGAAACGACTTCATGTCCAAGTTCACGCAGCTTGCGCGCGAAAGGCGTGATCTCACAGCCTCCATGCCAGCCGCCCGCCACGATAACAACGTTCGCCATCCGTCAACTCCTCGTCAATGCCCTGCCGTGGGGCACGTCAAGCCCTGCCGCCGTGCAATTGCGAAGGCTTTTGCTGTGGATAGGTTCTGACGTTCGACCATTGCCAATACCTGCTCAGGTTCGCAGGCCGTGAAGGTTGAATCCACAAACAGTATTGCGTTACAGCCCGGAGATATCCGGCTTGCCCTGGACGACGAATGTTTCGAGCATCGCCCAGCAATTGTCGCGCAGGTAGGTTTCGGTCCCGGCGAGCCTGTCGCGCCATTTCGTTAGCACCCCATCATGCATCTGGGAGACCAGGGCCTGCTCATAGCCCTGATGAAGGTCCCAGGCTGTTTTGCCACTGCGCCCTGGCGGATGCTGCTTCAGGAAGGCGGGAAAGGACAGGCTCGCGTAGGCCTGTTCCGCCGCCTCGACGAGGTCCTTCACCAGTTCGACCTGGGTCTCGACATCCGCGCGGTTTCCAGGACGACTGACGTGGCCGGCGACCAGCGTCTCGAAGTCGTAGGCAAGAACAGTGCGGTGTGCTTCGACGAAGCCGGGAATATCGACGGCGACGCCGAGATTCTTGTAGGGCATCCAGCCGGGATAAACGACGTCGATGAACATCAGGGTCTTCTGGCGTGGCGCGAAGATGAAGATGTTGTCGATCGAATGGTTGATGCCCTTGTAGGCCAGTTCGAGGCGTTGGTTTCCCTGCTCAAGGGTATAGGTCGTTTCGAAGGTTACAGTTGGAGCCGGGCGCCGCTGGTCCTTCCGCGATGAGAGCAGTTCGGCTGTCCGGGCGTGGGCGACGATCGTAACGTCCTTTGCAAACAGATGCGCGCCGGCGATATGGTCGACATGTTCGTGGCTGTAGACCAGATGCGTCACCGGCTTGTCCGTGACGTCCGCGATAGCCCTAAAGTAGTTTTCCCCAAGGCTGGGTGGCGCATCGCAAGCGATCACCCCGGTCGAAGAGACAAGAAACATCGTGCTGTAGGCACCATCCGTAACCCAATAAAGCCCATCGCCAATCTGCTGGACAAGGTAGCCTTTGCCAGGGTCGACCACAGGTCCCGCACCAGGCGTCGTAGTCGTGCTGCTGGCCGCAAGGGCGGGATGAATGCCGCACCCGCACAACCCGGCCCGGGCGGCTGTCGCACCGGCCACATATTGCAGGAAGTGGCGGCGACCTCGGTCGGCGGCGCCTTTGTTCAGTGTGTTGCGATCCGGCAGATCCTCAGGGTTGGCTATTTCGGACACTCAGCTCCGCTCCTCATCCAGGTTTCGGCATCCATCACGAATTCCTCATAGGGGATCGGCGGGGTCGTTCGTGCTTGCCCGGTCCGATCGGTACCTGGTGACCAGGCCCATCTCACAAGCGCCGATCTGAGATGGTTGATGACCTGATCGCCAGTGCGGTTTCCGTTGTGCCGCGGGTCTTTCAAATGTTCGCAGAGCTCATTTGTCGAAAGGCCGTCCCAGCCCATGCTGAGTGGCGCGAGGCGCCAGTTCTCGTCGGCGCCGGGGACGCCGCTGGCCGCATTGTTCGATTTTCCATGACAGGATGAACATGGCAGGCCCGCCGCACCATGATCCGCGGGTCCACGCGCCACACGAAACAGATGTCGATGCCGGTCGTCGCCCTGGCGCGGATAGTCAGTCAATGTGTGGCAATTCTGGCAACGCGGGCTCGTCATGACGCGGGCGACCGTCGCGAAGGCGTCGGCTGAGGCCGTACTGCCGCCGTTCGTTTGCGACGACAGCGGCTGCACGAGCGCCGAGACGGCGGCAATCGTCACGCCGACGAGCGCTCCCAGCGCAAGCCGATGGCCAGTCATCACGCATCACCCGCAGCACGATGCACCGCGGCGCGGATGCGGGCATAGGTGCCGCAGCGGCACAGATTGGTGATTGCCGCATCGATGTCTTCATCCGTCGGATGCGGCTTGTCGTTGATCAGCGCGGCGGCGGCCATGATCATGCCGGACTGGCAATAACCGCATTGTGGAACCTGCTCTGCGATCCAGGCCTGCTGCAAGGGATGCGAGCGGTTATCCGAAAGTCCCTCGATCGTCGTGACATGTTTGTCCTCAGCTTCACTGAGCGAAAAGGAACAGGAGCGCACGGGCTGGCCATCGACATGCACTGTACAGGCGCCGCAGGCAGCGATGCCGCAACCGAATTTAGTGCCCGTCAGGCCGAGGTGATCGCGCAATGCCCAAAGCAGCGGCATGTCCGGCTCGGCGTCGACCGTGACCGCGCGACCATTGACGGAAAATCGTGTCATTGCGTTGCTCCCGTCAGATCCGCTGGTAGCCGCTGCGCGAAATCGGCAGGGCTCGGATGCGCTCGCCTGTCGCGGCGAACACGGCGTTGCAGAAAGCGGCGTGCGTCGGCACCGGACCAATCTCCCCGACGCCTGTCGGCTTGGCGCCGCTCTCGACGAACCGAGTCGTGATGACAGGCGTCTCGGACACGTGCAGCGGGTCAAACTGATCGAAATTCGTCTGCTCGATCTCGCCGTCTGCGAAGGTTACCTCGGTGCGCAGGCCGGAAAGTCCCCAGACCACGCCGCCCTCGATGTTGGATTTGGCAATGCCTGGGTCGAGGGTCTGGCCGATATCGACGGCGCTCCAGACATGGTGACACTTGATGGTCTTGTCCTTGACGGAGAGTTCGACGACTTGCGCGATATAGCCGCCGAATGCTTTGGCGAGCGCCAGACCGCGGAATCGCCCCGCCGGTAATGCAGCCGGCCAGCCGCACAGCGCGCCGACAGCGTTCAGCACCGCGACCGCGCGGGGATCGGAAGCGGCAAGTCTCAGCCGATACGAAAGCGGGTCGGCATTTGCGCGGTGCGCCAACTCGTCGATGACGCTTTCCAGGACGAAATTGTTCGGTCCGTGGCCAGTTGTGCGCCAGACGGAAACCGAGAGCGGCGTGTCGACGCGATGTTGTTCGACCGCGTAGTTCGCAATGGCGTAAGGCGTCTCGGTCAGGCCCTCGACGGCCATGCCATCGTATGCCGCCGGCGGCATGATCGGCCGCGCCCAGTCGCCCTGTGCCTTGATGACACCGCGCGGGAAAATGTAGAGCATGTGGGACGGCGAGACGACACGATGCGTCATCGCCGCCGGCAACCCGTCATTGCCGAGAGACGCCTTCACTGCATGGACCATTGGCGGGCGGTAGGCGTCGTAGCGGAAATCCTCTTCCCGACTCCAGATGACCTTGACCGGGCGGCCGGCGGCCTTTGCAACCAGGATCGCGATCTTCGCGAAATCCGCGAGCAGCCGCCGCCCAAAGCCGCCGCCCAGCAACGTTCTGTGGATGATGATCTGGTCGTCTGCGAGACCCAGCATCTGCTTGGCGACAGCGTGGGTGATCTCGACGCCCTGTGTCGGGATCCACAACTCGCACCGATCGTCCGTCACATGGGCCGTGCAGTTCATCGGCTCCATCGCCGCGTGCGCCTGCACCGGGATTTCGAAGATAGCCTCCAGCGGGCTGTCGGCAGCCGCCAGAACGGCAGAAGCGTCGCCCGCTTTGACTTTCGTGTCGAACGACGCGGATTTCAGCAGCGCGCTATATTCGGCCCTTTGGCCACTGGTTGAATATCCGGCGAGTGGACCCGGCTTGAATGTAAGCTCTGCGCCATCGAGAGCCCGCTTCGCCGTCCAGTAGTCATTGGCAACGACAGCGAGGCCGGACGGAATTTCGACGACGGCAAGCACACCGCGCTCAGCCTTGATCGCCGTTGGGTCGAAGGCCGCCAGCGATCCCCCTTGCGAAGGAGCGCGGCGGATGGCGGCCACCGCCATGCCGGGCACTTTCACGTCGATGCCGAAAATCGCCGAGCCATCGACCTTCGAGGGTATGTCGACGCGTGGCTGCGGCTTGCCGATCAGTTCCAAGCTGCTTATCGGCCTGAGATGAGGATCCTTTGGGATATCGAGCCTTGCCGCGTCAGCGGCAACCGAACCAAAACTCACCACCCGGTCAGTCGGATCATGATGGATGCGGCCCTGGTCGACGCGAAGGCTCGCAGCGGCAACCCCCAGACGCGTCGCGGCCGCGCCGACGAGCATCTCGCGTGCGGCGGCGCCAACGGTGCGCATGATCGGGAAGAAGGTCGAGATCGATTCGCTGTTGCCGGTGAACATCCATTGATATTGCGGGTGCCGGTATGCGGGATCGAAATCGGCCCATTCAAGCGCGACGCGCGACCAGTCGGCGCCGAGTTCGTCGGCGAGCACCAAAGGAAGGGTGGTTTGGATGCCCTGTCCCATTTCCGACTGGGAGAGCATGATCGTCACCATGTCGTCTGGATCGATGCGCAGCCAGGCATTGATGAATTTGTCGGGGAGTGAAGATGCGGCCCGCGCTTTGACGGTGACCTGCGCCGACAAGAGCAGAGCGCCGGTCGCGACCAGCAATTGCCTTCGATCCAGCGATCCGACCTTGGTCGGTGCGCCCAGTGGACTATCCATCAAGTTCAGCGATCCCTTCTTGCGACCGGCCACTGCCACGACCGAACCTCTCGCCTTCGATCATAGGATGAGTCATTATTCGTTCAACTGAAATCGCTGGATATGTGATATGAACAATTCGGATATCATGGCCGAACAGGATGGCTGGTGCAGCAAGTAGGAGATGCAGTTGACTAGCAAAGCCAACACCGATCAGCAGAAACTGCGCCGGCTCGACTTCACCATGCTGACGATCTTTCGGGATCTCGTTCGATTGCAAAAGACAACGCTTGTTGCGGCTACGCTGGGTGTCAGCCAGTCTGCCGTCAGCCATGCGCTGGCTCGGCTACGGGAACTCTTCGACGATCCCCTGTTCGTCAGGCGCCCGAACGGTCTGGAACCGACACAGCGTGCCTCACAGCTTCTCCCACAAGTCGAAGTCATTCTTCGACTTGCCCAGGATGCACTCAAGGTTCCCACGCACTTCGACCCCGAAACATCCACGCGCTCGTTCCGGCTCGCCGGCAACGACCTTGTCGGCGCCGTGATTGCCCCGCCGCTGATAAGGACGTTGCGTGCCGAGGCACCTGGATGCCGGGTGGCGTTTCAATTCGCTGTCGGAACCGAAAGCCTGAACGCCCTGCGCACCAACGAAATGGAGATGGCGATCGGGCGCGTCTGGGATCTGCCCGACGAGTTCCGGGCCGTGCCAGTCTTCGAAGAAGACTTTGTCGTTGTTGTCAGGAAAGACCATCCGGTCGCTCACCACGCGGCGATGTCGCTCGAAGAATACCTATCGCTCGATCACATCCTCGTCTCATTCAGGGGTGGATTTCATGGGATGGTCGATCAGGCTCTGAAGAAGCGCCGGCTTCGGCGCCGGGTTGTCGCCAGCGTCCCGATGTTCATGACGGCCATGGGCGTTGTGGCGAGCGGCGATCTCTCTTCAACGGTCCCGGCCCGGCTCGCCGCCAAATACGCCGATCAGTTCGGGCTTGCGGTCCTGAAAACGCCACTCGCCATTGATCCGTTTACGTTCAGCCTCGTGCGGCATGCACGATCGACGTCGGACGTTGGCCTGGATTGGTTGTCGGCAAGGATAATCGAGAGCGCCTGCCCGCCCTGACCCAAAAAGGAATAAGAAGAAACCATGGCCTTGTTCGGGATTTGACGCACACCGGACTCTTGGTCACGCTGGACCGATGACAAGGGGCGTGCTGCTGGACCTCGCAGGCGTCAACCATGGTGGTAAGACCGCTATACCAGGCGAGGTCGACGCCGTCGCGCAGTTGCGGCAGTCCGGTTTGGCCGACGCATAGTAAGCAATGCCACGCGCTCTGTTGGTTTGTCTACGCTATTTAGCCGTGCAGTACGAAAACTACAACAACTTGAACATGTTAGTGGCAGCGCAAATCGTACAAAGACCGGCATTGGGAAACAACAGTAAAGGTCGCCTGACAAACTCCTAATCTGTAGGTCACAGGTTCGATTCCTGTGGGATCACCACTCAGTCACAGCAAATATGGCCCAAGCTAAATTAGAGCAAGGCTAGGCGATTCCGTTACCGGCCATCCTGGTCGGTGACCCACGAGCTTTCAAAGCAGCCAACAGCATAGGCCCGACCGAAAACTCCCGGGCCCTCGCCTTCTCAGTCAGCACGCGCAGATACATCGCCGATCACATGGACTTCATGGAGCCGCAGAAAAATGGTTCACTTTTTGTTCTTTTCCGAAAACGCGTGGCGGGATATAGTCTGGCGTGTCCTTTAACTGCTTCCTCAGGGAGGCAGCGCGCAGATGACCGTCCAGCCCATCAATACCATGCTGCAGGGGGACAGGATTCTCAATGAACCGATAATCAGCTGCCCAAGCTGCAAGACGGAAATCAAGCTCAATGAGTCGCTCGCGGCCCCTTTGATTGCCGCCACGCGTGAAGAATACGAAATGCGCCTGGCGCAGAGCAAGGCATCGATGGCTGCCAGAGAAGAGGAGCTCAAGCGCCAGCAGGCCGAGATCGTCGCCGCCAAAGAGGACATCGCCAACCAGGTGGCTGGGCAAATCAAGCTTGAGCGTGCCGGAATCGCGGTCGAGGAAGCCCGCAAGGCAAAATTGCTGCTTTCGGTAGACCTGGAGGACAAGGATAAGAAGCTTGCCGAGCTGGAGGCGACGTTGAAGGCGCGCGACGAAAAGCTCACCGAGGCCCAGCAGCAACAGGCGGAATTCCTGAAAAAGCAGCGTGCGCTTGACGACGAAAGCCGGGAGATGGCGCTGACCATCGAAAGGAAGATCCAGGAGGGGCTGGACGCCGTTCGCGTCAAGGCGAGGTCGGAAGCGGAAGACGGGCTCAAAATGAAGGTCGCGGAAAAGGAAGAACAGATCGCAGGCATGCAGCGTCAGATTGAGGAGCTGAAGCGCCGTGCGGAACAGGGTTCCCAGCAGCTGCAGGGTGAAGTTCTGGAGCTTCAGCTGGAAGCCCTCATTGCCGGCCGGTTCCCGATGGACGTCATTGAACCGGTTGCCAAGGGTGAGTTCGGCGGAGATGTCCTGCACCGCGTCGTCGGACCGGCCGGCCAGCCATGCGGCGCCATTTTGTGGGAATCGAAACGCACCAAGAACTGGAGCCAGGGTTGGTTGGGGAAGCTCAGGGCTGATCAGCGGGCCGCAAAGGCGGACATTGCGCTTATGATCTCGGAAGCTCTGCCTGCCGGTGTGGAAACCTTCGATCTTCTGGACGGGGTCTATGTCGCCCATCCCAAATGCGCGATGCCGATCGCAATCATGCTGCGACAATCACTCATCGAGCTGGCGAACTCCCGCCTCGCCCAGGACGGCCAAGCCACCAAAATGGAGCAGGTCTATGGCTATCTGATCGGTCCGCGGTTCCGCCATCGCGTCGAGGCCATCGTCGAAAAGTTCTCTGATATGCAGGAGGACCTGGCCAAGGAACGCAAGGCCACAACACGCCTGTGGGCCAAGCGGGAGGCTCAAATACAAGGCGTAATCGAGTCGACCGCGGGGATGTACGGCGACTTGCAAGGCATCGCTGGAAAGGTGATGCAAGAAATTGACGCCTTGGAGGTCCTGGCCATTGAAACATCTCCGCCCGGTGCCGAATAGGCAATCGGTATGCAGCTCAACAGGAAAACGATTGGCAATCTGGAGCGGCTTCCCCAGACATACCCATCGGACTCCTCGGCTAGGGTAAGCAAAAGAAGCCCGCCCACCCGAGGCAATCGTCGTGCCTAGCCGACGGCCTCTTATCTAAGGTCTTGACTCGTTAATCGCCATATGGCTATATAGTTATATGGCAATATATGGACCCACCGGCGACCGTCTGAGCAAGGCATTCTCGGCCCTCTCCGATCCCACGCGACGCGCGATCCTGGCCCGCCTTGCGACGGGCGAAGCCACGGTGTCGGAACTGCTGGCACCATTCGAACTCAGTCAACCCACGATCTCCAAGCATCTCAAGGTGCTGGAGGATGCGGGTTTCATCCAACGCGGACGTGATGCGCAGCGGCGACCGCGCAAGCTGGTGACAACGGCTCTCAAGGATATTGCCGAGTGGGTAGAGCCGTTTCGCAGCCAATGGGAAGACAGGCTCGACAATCTGGATCGCCACCTCGAAAAAATGGGCAAAAAGGAGAAGTAGCATGCTGGCAGGGATCGCGAACACCGACCTGATACTCGACCGGGACAAGCACACGATCATTCTGACGCGCGTGCTTGCTGCGCCCTGTGAACAGGTCTTCGAGGCATGGACGCAGCCGGAGCATGTGGCATGCTGGTGGGATCCATCAGGCGAACCGCTCGCACAATGCGAGATCGACCTGCGTCCGGGAGGGGCCTTCAGGTTCGTCAACCGGCATCCCCCTGGCGCCAACCAGTTCGCTGGCGTCTATCGCGAGATCGCACCGCCGCGTCATCTCGTCTTCGAAGCAATGGGGGCGATCGGGCGTGTCATTCTCGACGAGACTGGCGGCAAGACGTTTCTGACGGTGAGGATCGAGTGCGGCTCGGCGGAACGGTTGGAGCAATATCTGAAAATGGGCATCGACACCGGAACGGCCAAGACATTGGACAACCTTGCCGCACATATTGGCGCGATGGCACAACGGACATCCAGCTCTCCGTCAACTGCTCCGAGCAGCGGCGAGTAACATTAGATGCAACAATCAATCTGGACAGCGGCAGATGCGGCTCTGGTGGCGTATGCCATCACCTGCGTCGTTCTATGCCTTAATCTTCTGATGCTCTGGGCTTCCAGCGGGGCGATCCGCGCGAAGGGTGGCGTGGCAATCAATCCGGAGGATGGGGCTCGCTATGGTGTACCCGTGTCAGAAATTGACCCGCCAACTGTCGCGCGGCTCCTGCGCGCACACCGCAATGCCGAGGCCACGATCTATCCATTTCTGCTGCTGGGCCTGCTCTTTGTTTTCACGGGAGGAAAGGCAGCAATTGCAATTCCCATTTTCGCAATTTTTGTAGTCGCCAGGATCGTACATTCGATAGTCTATCTGAAGGCCATGCAGCCTTGGCGCACGATCGCTTTTGCAGTCTCCCTGCTCGCAATCGTTGTCCTGATGGGCGCCGTAGTCCACGATTTGCTCTTTGCCTGAGGTAGAACCGTATATCAGTACCGAAAGCTCCAATCCTGTCGTTCACGGACGTCGTCGCCAGTGGCAGCGGCCCGTAGTAGCCGCTCTCCGTCTCCAGCGGCCGGATGTCAGGCCCCGGCCAGGCGAACCGGTTACTTTCCGTCAAAACGATCCACGACCGCTCACCGTCAAGCCGCAAACGCAGCTTGACCGCAGCCGGAATCTCGATGGCATCATCGGGAGCGGACGGCGGCGTATGGGTGATCGGCAGGACCCGGACGACCGGCGAGCCGTCCTCCTGCATGGCGACCAGCGCGAGCACCAGGCAGGGCCGGTCCTTGTCGCCTTCCTCGCGGCCTTCGCGATGTTGCCAATGCCAGAGGTAGGAGTAACGGAAGACGTGGCCGACCTTGATTCAGCCGGTGGCATTTTGTTGCCGTCAGGCCTTTTGCCCCGAGGGGTTTCGACCCGAGGGTTTTGACCCAGAGAGCTCGTCGTTGAGATGGTCGAGATCGGGCTCCATTTCAGAGGCTTCGACCGCGGCGATCTCGTCCGAGGCGAGTTCCGCTCTCAGATCGACCCGCCGGTCGCGCTTCGACAGCCGGACAAAATCCTCATAGGCCAGCAGCACCGTGCGAGGGCGACCGTTTTTGGTGATTACCGGGTCGCGGACCGCGGCATCCTGATAGGGCGCCAAAATTTTTCGAGACGGCGGCGGCGGTGACGGTTGTGGTCATCGGCGAGACTCTTTTATTCCGGAATATACGGGCTTTCCGGGCTTCCGCAAATGTCGGACGCCCGCCAAATGGAAAACGAGGCAGTGACAGGGCAGCTTCCAAAGGCCCCCGTCCGTTCGCCTGAGTTCGTTCTGCGAGTGCGCCGCCGATATTGTCCAAGACGCAACGCCCAGAACACCTCCACTTGCTGTAGGCAGCCGCAACTGGAAATGATGCCGGACGTTGCTGTGACGAACAGGAATAATGCTGTCTGTGGCGGCAAGGCTGGTTGAGGAAAGCCCCGACCGTTATGAGCCAATGACCGAAGAGCATCCCGCGGCACTAGCGCAATACGTCCCGCGGCAGCTCTCGACTACCGAAAGACTGACGAGGACGTCTGTTTGGGGTCGAACTTGCCTATTGGCCGCTTGCCGCAGAGTGGGCATTCGCGGACCGCCACAATGCTATAGTCAATGCTATGGATCGACTCCAGCACCTGGTGCCCGCGCACGGCGGCCGTGATGATTTTGTCGGGATCGTCGGTCCAGATGAAGGGCTATGACTGCAGCCTTGTGGTCGATGACGAAACGATTGATGGCGGAAACCAACCTGCCCTCAACACAGGACTGGTGATAGCCGGCGCAGCGCCTGTCGTGCTGCCGCCATCGGTGCTCTTCGTTTTCTGAAGCGCTTCTTCGTGGACTCGATCGTAAGAGCATCGTCAGGGCGACCTGCGGTTTTCCACTATTATGATCGGCTCGTGCCCGAATTTTCTATCAACGTCGCCGCGACTCGAGTATTAGGTTCCGCTTATGGAGCGTCGACACGCCATCCGAAGGATCAGGGACGGGCTTTGGGAAGTCTATGACATAGACAATGAAAAGGTTGTCTTCGTGGACAGCGTGGCTCTGACCGATTTGCGGGACGAAGAGGCACTCGATGCATTGGAGTTGCTAATGGGTGGATTTCTTGTTGCGAGCAGGTTTCCAAGGCTCGCTTGATGGTTTCTCCAGGGACATGTTCGCGCGCACGTCAGGCGAAGGCGCCTCAAGCCTCTCATTGTGGGTTCCATCAGAACCGCAGGGCACGAGCTTCCAGCGCCAGTTGCCCTGCGGCGGGACGTTGGGGTGGCACCAAGCAGGCAGGAAGGACATCGCCACTACGCACCGATTTACGCGGCAAATCTTGGCTCGGGAACTCCCGTTACGCCGAGGCCGGTGATGGCAAAAAGGCTGCCGCGTAAAACTCCGTCGCCCGGAAAGCGCGGCAGCGGCGGCTTGGCCATCGAAGTGACGTACAGGGTGTCGAGCCTCGGCCCGCCGAACATGACGCTGGTGATCTTCTTGACGGGCATGTCGATGATGCGATCAACGCTGCCGTCGGGCGCGTAGCGGACCAGCCTGCCATCATAGACCAGCGCGTTCCACAGGAATCCTTCCGCATCGACAGTTGAGCCGTCAGCCGCTCCTCCCCGGCTGGTATCGACACGCGTGAAAGTGCGCCGGTTGGTGGCGGCACCGGTTGCGATGTCGTAGTCGTAGGCCCAGATCTCGCCGGTCCAGGTGTCGGCGAAATAGAAGGTGCGGTCGTCCGGGCTCCAGCACGGACCGTTCGAGCAGATGATGCCGGAATCTATTCTGGTAACGGAGAAATCCGGATCGAGCCGGTAGAGTCCGCCGGAGGGTCCTTCTTCCATCGTGTCCATTGAGCCGGCGAAGAAGCGGCCGCGCCGGTCGACCTTGCCGTCATTGAGCCGGTTCATCGGCCTGTCCGGCTCCGGATCGTGAATCGGCGTCACCTCGCCGGTGGCGAAATCAAGCAGATGGAAACCGCGCTGCAGCGATACCACCGCGCCACCTCCGTCCTTGCGCAATGCCATCGAACCGATCTTCATCGGCACGTCCCAGCAACGGATCTCGCTCCCGTCGGCGGTTGCCCGAAACACACGCCCGTCGAAACTGTCGATCCAGTAGAGGCGCTCCTGTTCAACGTCCCACAGCGGTCCCTCGCCCAGCGTGGTCTTCACGTCCACCACGACTTCGATCTTCATGCCGTCCTCCTCTGTTCGAACCTTGCAGAAACCGGTCAGAACGCGACCTGGTCGCCGCCCTTCAATGACAGGATTTCGCGGGCCTCGTCGGGCGTTGCCACCTCCATGCCGAGGCCTTCGACGATCTTGCGGGCGAGCACCACCTGCTCGGCATTCGACTTGGCAAGCCTGCCCCTACCGGCCCAAAGACTGTCTTCGAGCCCAACGCGAATGTTGCCGCCAAGCGCTGCCGATTGTGCCGCGATGCGCAACTGGCTGGCGCCCGCACCCAGCACCGACCAGCGGAACTGTTCGCCGAACAGGCGATCGGCGGTGCGCTTCATATGGGCGACGTCTTCCGGGTGCGTGCCGATGCCGCCGAGCAGGCCGAACACCGACTGCACGAAGAACGGCGGCTTCACCAGCCCGCGATCGGCGAAATGGGAGAGGTTATAGAGATGGGCGATGTCGTAGCACTCGAACTCGAAGCGCGTCCCATTGTCGTAGCAGGTTGCCAGTATGTATTCGATGTCCTTGAACGAGTTGCGGAAGACCAGATCACGCGTCGCTTCCAGATGCGGCTTTTCCCAATCGAACTTGAACGTCTCGTATTTGTCGGCGAGGTGATAGAGCCCGAAATTGATCGAGCCCATGTTGAGCGAGGCGACCTCCGGCTTGAATTGGGCGGCGGGGCGCACACGCTCCTCCACCTTCATGTAAGGACTGCCGCCGGTGGTGATGTTGATGGCGGCATTGGTGCCTTGCTTGACGCGCGGCAGGAAACGCGCGAACGCCTCTGGCGTCTGGTCGGGCTTGCCGGTCTCGGGGTCGCGGGCATGCAGATGCAGGATCGCCGCACCCGCCTCCGCCGCCGCGATCGCCTCGCGCGCGATCTGGTCCGGCGTGATCGGTAGATAAGGCGACATAGTCGGCGTGTGGATCGCCCCCGTCACCGCGCAGGTGATGATGACCTTGCCGCTGGGTTGCTGGGCGCCGGGCTTGCGGCTTGTTTGCGTCATTGTCCAAACTCCTGATCCGACTTTTTCTTGTGCGCCGCCAGCGCCATCAGCCGGCGGTCGCGCCAGACCTGCCGTTCGCCGAGTTCTTCCCGCGGCAGGTGCTTGCGGCGCTCGGCCTCGATCGTCTCCATGACCTCGCCGGCCCAGTCGACGCGGCGCAGCATCTGCGGGAAGATGTTGGAATAGATCGCCTGATAGCGCTCGACATAGTCGCGCACACCACCCGGTGCATTGAGGTCGATCGTCTCGAACGGACCCATGAACGACCAGCGCAGCGCCAGCCCGTCGCGCAGGCCAGTGTCGACGTCCTCGACGCTGGCATAGCCGTCCGCGACGAGCCGAAACGCCTCCTCCAACAGCGCGCCTTGCAAGCGGTTCATGATGAAGCCGTCGAGCTCGCGCTTCATCACCAGTGGCGCATGGCCCGCCTCGACAAGAAACGCGCGGGTCCTTTCCACCGTTTCGGCGGAGGTCCATGGCGCCGGCACCACCTCCGCTGCCGGGATGAGATAGGGCGGATTGATCGGGTGCACGACGAGGCAGCGATGGCGCCCCTCAAGATGATCGGTGAATCTCGACGGCAACAGCGCCGAGGTGGAACTGGCGATCACCGCCTGCGGACCGGAAAGTGCGTCGATGCGGGAGAACACGTCACGCTTCACCTCGAGGTTTTCCGGCGTGTTCTCCTGGACGTGGACGGCATCGGCCAGGGCCTCGCCAAGCTCCTCCACAATGGTGATGCGGCCAAGCACGGTATCGACCGCCTGTCCCCGCAGCAGATCGTTGGCGGCAAGGTCGCCGAGCACCCCAGCGATATAGTCGCGCGCACTGCTTGCCGCGGCCGGCGCCTGGTCCCACATGCGCACATCATGGCCGGCACGAGCGAAGCTGATCGCCCACGCTCGCCCGATGAAGCCGCTTCCGACAATTGCTACCTTCGCCATGATCTCCCCCTCAGAGTGTCTCGACGTTGCCGTCGACGCCGAGCGACTGGCCGGAAATGTTGATGCCCGCATCGGAAAGCAGGAAGGCCACCATCGCCGCGACATCGTATGGACTGGTCATGCGGCGCAGCGAGATGTTCTGCAGATAGCGTTGTGTCATCTCCTCGTTTGAAACGCCGAGCTGCTTTGCCCGGTCGGCAATGACCTTGTCGATGCGCGGCCCTTCGATGATGCCGGGCAAGATGGCATTGACCCTGATCCCATGCGGTCCGAGTTCCTTGGCAAGGCTCTGGGTCAGGCCGACAACGCCGAACTTGGCAGCCGAGTACGGCGTGCGGAACGCATAGCCATGGCGGCCGGCGGCCGAAGACATCGAGACGATCGAGCCGCCGCCCGCCGCCTTGATCAGCGGCACGGCACGGCGCGCGCACAGGAACTGGCCGGTCAGGCAGATATCTATGCAGCGCCGCCAGTCTGCCGGATCGATCTCATCGACCCCGCCGGTCGGCCCGGCAATGCCGGCATTGTTGATCAGGGCGTCGAGCCCGCCGAGCTTCTCCTTTATGGTCTCGAACAGCCGGTCGACATCGTCGTCGCGTGAAACGTCCGCTTTGACTGCGCCGGCGAGTGTGAGCCTCTCTGAAGCGGCGGCCAGCGCCTCGTCGGAAATGTCGCAGATCACGACACGTGCGCCGAGCCGCGACAATGTCTCTGCAATGGCAAAGCCGATGCCGCCGGCGCCCGCCGTGACCAGCACGCGTTGGCCTTTGATCCCGGTCAGGAATTCGTCCGCCGATGCCGGTGCGCTGGAGCTCATTATTCCATTCCTTTCATTGAATCCGCCTTTCGCGCAGCGCCATGACGGCAGCGAGCACCACCAGCCCGAACAGGATCGCCCGCGTCGCGTAAGGCAGCGTCGTGCCGGCGAGCAGCATCTGCAACGCCGTCAAAAGCAGCACGCCCCCCAGCATGCCGAGATAGTGGCCGCGCCCGCCGGTGATCAGCGCACCGCCGACGACGACTACGGCGATCGAGGGCAGCAGATAATCGTCGCCCATGCCGAGGCTGGCCTGGCCGGAAAAGCCGGTCAGCATGATGCCGACGAGCCCCGCGCAGACCGCCGACAGCACATAGACGAGGATGAGCGTGCGCCCGACCGCGATGCCGGAGAGCTGGGCCGCGCGCAGGCTGTTGCCGATGCCATAAACCCGGCGGCCGAAAGGGGTGCGGCCAAGCAGCAGCACAGCAAACGCGACGAAGGTGATCATGAACAGCACCACCGGCGTCACAACGAATACCTTCCCGGTCATGAACCAGCGCAGCATCGGCGAGGAGAAGCCGGCCGGCGTACCCTGCGAGTAAAGCAGCGCGACGCCTTGCAGAATGCCGTTGGTGGCCAGCGTCATCACGATCGGCGAAATGCCGAGGAAGACGATGCCGATGCCGTTGGCAAGACCGATCAGGCAAGCTGTCAGCAGCACCGCCGGCAGCGCATAGGCAAGTGCACCATCCGAGCCGTTGACCATGCCGGCAAGCAGGATGCCCGAGAGACCGATCGTCCACGGCACCGACAGGTCGAGCCCGCCGGTGAGGATTACGCTGCCTTGCCCAAGCGCCAGGACGGCGAGGAAGCTCGACAGCACGAAAAGCGAGTTCCAGTAGGTGACGTTGACGATGGCGCGTCCGAGCCAGATCTGGGTGACGATCACGACGACGGCCACGCAGACATAGGCCGGCAGCGCATAACGCAGCGTCTCGGCATTGCGTATATGGAAGGCCGGCTGCGGCGCCTGCTGATCGTCGGTGCTGCCATGCGCGATCCTCAGCCGCCGGTCGGTGCGATCGATCTGGGAGGGCAGCATTCCGGCGCGCCATGCGGCCAACCGCGCCCGCAGCGCACGCAGTTGGCGGGCGAGCACGGAGCCATGCGACAGCGAGCCGGCAAGCACGGCAAGGATCAGGATCGTGCCCTCGGCGATCGTCGAATAATAGGCCGAGACGTTGAGTACGAGCAGGATGTTGACGACCATCATCAGGATGTAGGCGCCGAAGACGGTGCCAACCGGCCCGCCTTGACCGCCGCCCAGCCTTGTACCGCCGACGACGACCGCCGCGAACATTGACAGCAACAACGGGTTACCGACGAGCGGATCGCCGCTGCCCGTCTGTGCGCTGATGAAGACGCCGGCGAGCCCGTAGCAGCCGCCGGCTATGACATAGACTAGGAAGCGCACGAGAACGACGCGCACGCCGACCGAAGCGGCCGCGTCCGGATCGCTGCCGACGGCATAAAGCGCCGTCCCGAAGCGTGTGCCTTTGAGCCAGAACCAAGCGAGCAGGACGACGCCGATGACCACCAGCGGCATCGGTATCCAGCCGGCGATAGCATCACCGAGATAGAAGGCGCCAAGATCGGACGAGACGAAGCCGCCCGGCTTGTCCATGACCAGCAGCGTTACCCCCTGCAGGATGAACATGGTCGACAGCGTGACGACGATAGGCTGCATGCGCAGGACGGCAATGAAGAAGCCGTTAAAGGCGCCGACCAGCATGCCGACACCAATTCCGGCCAAGGTCCACAGCGCGACACTGGTGCCGGTCGCCATCGGATCCATACCTTTTGCGAGGACGACATTGACCAGCGAGATCACCGCGCCGGCGGACAGGTCGAAACCGCCGGACAGGATGACCACCGTCTGGCCGATCGCCGCCAGTGCCGAGGTGGCGCCGCCGCTGGAGAGAAACGAAATGTCGAAATAGGTGAGCCGCCCGGCACTGACCAGATCGACGACAAGCAGGAGCACCGCAAAGACGATCGCCGCGATGATCGCGCCGCTGTGCCGCGCGAGAAGCCGCGTCAATGTCGCGGCCGGTGCCGCCGCGGGCAAACTCGTCACGCTCATTCCGCCGCCTCCCGGACCAACTCGCCTTGCCCCAGCGCCGGTCGCATGATCGCGCCTTCCGTGATGTGGCTGCCGGCAAGCTCCGCCACCAGGCGACCGTCATAGAGGACGAGCACTCGGTCGCATTGATGGACCAGCTCGGGAATTTCGGTTGAATGCAGAAGGATCGAGCCGCCGGCCGCCACATAGTCGCGCATCATCACATAGAGCTCGTGCTTGGTGCCGACGTCGATGCCGCGGGTTGGGTCGAAGAGCAGCAGGATGCGGCTCTCGGCGACCAGCCATTTGGCGATGGCGATCTTCTGCTGGTTACCGCCCGAAAACGCCCCCGCCCTCGTCCACATGGCGCGGTGGTCGACCTCGACCGCCGAGAAGGCGGACTGGACGGCCTGCGCCTCCTCGTGCCTGCTGATCAGGCCAAATCGGGTAAAACGCGCGACGACCGGCAGCGATACGTTTTGCCGGCCCGAGAGCTTCAGGAACAGACCTTCGGTCTTGCGGTCCTCCGGCACCAGCCCGATCGCCATGTTGGGCTTGAGCGCATCGGCGGGCGAGCCGAGCCACACTTCGCGCCCGTCGACCAGGATATGGCCGCGCTCGATCTCGGCCATGCCGAAGCAGGCGAGGAACAGGTCGAGTTGGCCCATGCCCTGAAGCCCGGCAATGCCGAGAATCTCGCCCTTGTGCAGGTCGAAACCGACGCCGTCGAGCTTCATGCCGGCCTTGAGATCGCGTACGCCGAGCACCGGCGGACCGAAGACCGCCTCGCTTTCGGGTTTCGGCGGAAAGGTCTGGGCGATGCTGCGACCGATGATCTTTTCGATCACTTCTCCATCCGGGACGTCGGCCACCGGCGCCGTCACGATGTGACGGCCGTTTCTGAGAATGGTCAGCGTGTCGCAGAAGGCCCGCACCTCTCGCATGCGGTGGGTGATGAACACGACCGTCGTGCCGGCGGCCTTAAGTCGCGCGATGATGCCGCCCAGCCATTCGACATCGCCGCCCGACAGCGTCGAGGTCGGTTCGTCGAGCAGGAGGATGCGCGGCTTGCGATAGAGCGCGCGCGCGATTTCGATCTTCTGGCGGACGGCGAGATCGAGGGTCGCGACCTCGGCATCAAGATCGACCGAAAAGCCGAGATCTGAAATGTGCTGGCGCACCGCCCTGCGCGCGCTCGCCCGCCTGATCAGGCCGCTCGGGCCGACAGGCGCGTAGGGCAGCAGCATGTTGTCGAGAACCCTGAGATCGCGCACCAGCGTCATTTCCTGGAAGGCTGTCTGCACGCCTTTGGCGTGCGCGGCGCGCGGCGAACCGAGTGGCGCCGGTTCACCAAGAACGGTGATTTGCCCTTCGTCGGGCCGCACCAGTCCCGACAGCAGCTTGACGAGCGTCGACTTGCCGGCACCGTTTTCGCCTAGCAGCGCGTGCACGCTGCCCGAAACGATCTCAAAGGAGACGCCATCGAGGGCGACCGTCGCGCCAAACGCCTTGCGGACGCCCTCTATGCCGACAGCTGTCGATTGCGCTGACATCATGCTTCCAGTCCCGGCCTGCACGGGGTGCGTGGGAGTGCCTCCAAAGCACCCCACGCCCCATTCGGAGAGCCTTACTCCTCGGGCTGGCCGACAAGGGCGGCCGCGAGACCGATTTCAGGTGTCTGGTCGGAGAAGATCGAGGCGAACCAGCCGGGGTTGGAGACCAGCGACGGTTTGAAGGCGTTACAGCCAGCCTTCATCTCCGCCCAGGTGCCTTCGTCACAAAGCTTTATCGTGTCGTTGGTGACGACCGGCAGTGGCAGGATCGTCTTCTTGGCAACCTCCTTGCCGTCAAGCGCCTCGACTGCAAGCTTGAGGGCAAGCGCGCCGGAATAGGGCGGCGATGCATAGGAGATCCGGGGCGCGCCGAGCGGCGCATAGGGAGAGGCTGCGCCCTCGACCTCCGTGCCCTCCGGCAGCATCTGGATGCGCCCGCCATTGGAGCCCTCGCCGGCGCAAGGAAGTAATTCGCTGCTCTTCTTGCCGGCCTCGAGCTGCATGGAATTGGCGGTGAAGCAGCCGACCTGCATCCACAGCCCATTTATGTCGTCCCAGCTGCGCGTCGCCAATATCTTGGAAAGTTCGGTACGGGCCACCGCCTGGCTCCACATACCGACAGCCTCGCCCACGATCTTGATGTCGGGATGCTTGGCAAACACCTCCTTTGCGGCCTTGGTGCGCAGATCGTCGACCGAGGTGCCGGGAACGCCGGTCACTGCGATGATGTTGCCCTTGCCATTGAGCTTCTTGACCAGCCACTCCGCCGTCACGCGGCCAGCCTCTTCCTGATCGATATGGACGTTGTAGGCGCAGGGCTCTGTGATCTCGGCATCATAGGCAAACACCTTTACCCCCTTGTCGCAGGCGTTCTTCACCACCTGGTTGAGCGCTGTCGGCGAGATCGGGAAGATCACGATGGCTTCGGCACCTGCCTGCACCATCGCGTTGATCTGCTGGATCTGGCGCTGTGCGTTCGGCCCGGCCACCTGAACCTGGAGGTCGACCTTCTCGGCCATGCTCTTGTGCGACGCCATCGCCTTGACCATGTTGGCGGCCTCGGCCTGCCAATCATTGCCGATGAAGCTCATGCTGAGAAATATTTTGTGCTTTCCGGCCGCCTCGGCCGCCGACATCCCAAAGGCGCAAACAGCCATGCCGGCAAGCAGCGCGAGCCGCCGGGCTTTCGATCCGATACCCATTCGAAACTCCTCCCAATTCAGACGACCAAATGCCTCCCAAGGGCACGAAACGTGCTCCTTGTCATTCGATGCAGCTGACCGTATCATGATTTGATCAAAGATCAATGATGAAATGCTAGTGGGTAAAAGCCGGATACGCCGGCGCTTGACGCGGCAATCCGAACCTTGCATTCCGGGCACAGGCGCCGGGTAGGACAAGAGCGTCGCCGTTTGGGGAAAGGTAGGCACAGATGGCTGGGGCGGCATTCAGGAAGCCGGGCGTCGAGATTACGCCGCTGTCTAGGGAAACCCTGCAGGACAGGGTTTACCGGCACGTCACCGAGTTGATCCTCGACGGCAGTATCGTTCCAGGTGAAATGGTGACGGTGCAGAGCCTCGCCGACGCTTTCGGCGTCAGCCCGATGCCGGTTCGCGAGGCCCTGCGGCGTCTGAGCGCCGCCAACGCATTGATGGTGGTTTCGGGCCGTTCGATCGGGATACCGGCATTAAGCCGCGCGCGACTCATCGATCTCAGGAACGTGAGGTTTGAGATCGAGGCGATCGCCGCCGCATGGGCGGCCGAGCGAATGGACGATCCCAGCGTGGCGCTGCTGAGCCAGCATCTGGACGCACTCGAACAGGCCAATGCCGCCGGCGACGTCAAATCCTACCTCAGGGCCAACTACGCCTTTCATTTCTCCATCTATCGAGCCGCGGGTTCGGAAAACATGCTCAACATCATCGAGAACCTGTGGCTGCAGATCAGTCCCTATTTCAACATGCTGCACGATTCTGGAAACTATTCGACCGCCAACCAGCACCATCAGCAGATGTTTGCAGCGCTGCGAGACCGCAACGCGGAAGCTGTCCGGGCCGCGGTTCGCGCTGACATCGACGCGGCTTTCACAGTGCTGATCAAACTGCTGAAGTAACATTCAGGTCGCCATAAGCGACATGCCGCCTCCATTGCTGATCAGACTTCCAGTTCTTTTTCCGCCCACTCCGCGAACTTTTCCAACTTGTCGAGCAAGCTCTCGGCTTCGGTTAGTGATTTTGGCCTGATTCCGTATTGAGCTTCGTCCTTCTCATGGAGAATGCTCCGCAACCGGCTGGCCTGCGCTGCAGGAAGGCGATTTCTAAGCGCATCGCGCATGGTTTTCACCACGGCCGCATGATCCGCGCGGTTGATCGTTCCTGCAAATCGGGCAGTGAGCGCATCGGCGTATGCTATTGCCGCATTCACGATCTGCGACATAGCCGGATTGCCGATGTCACCCGTTTCAGACATTGCACCTCCAAACGGGCAGCCTTCAAATATGAGCGGGCGATGCGCAATCGCTCCTCGCCAAAGCCTGTCTCGACTGCTTTCGTCGCGCCTCTTCTGGTCATGCCAACGCCTTCTGGCGAGTTTTTGTTGCGAGTTCGTCCGGGCGTGGACCCAAGACGAGCAGGGCATTTGCTTCGACGCCGCCCCACCAAGGGTCTCCCGTGCTCGACAGTCTCGCCACATCCTGCGGAGTGAGTCCCACCACCGAGGGATTGAAGCCAAGCTCTTCACCGTGGGTCACCAGTGCCTCACGGATCTCTTGGAGCGCGCTTTCTAGCTTTTCGGATGGCGTAACCACTGCGATGTCGAGATCGCTGTCTGGACGGTCCTCGCCCCTCGCCACGCTGCCGTAAATCCAGGCCGCGAGTACGTTCGGCCGAACTGCGGAGACCGCCTCAGTGACTACAGCGCGAATGTTGGAATACCTAAGCGCCTCCTGCTCAAAGAGGGCTTCCAGTGATGTCGCCAGTGGATGGCGATCATTCAACCGATAAAGACGAGCCCTGCCCGTTCCCTCTGAAGATACGATGCCAATCCCCTCCAAGGTTGCGAGAGCAGACCACACGCTTGCCCTCGCAAGCCCGCTACGAGCCGCAAGCAATGGTGAAGAAAGCAAGCCGCCGTGCCGGGATAATTCCCGGAGCAATCTCACGCTTGCGTCGGTGCCGAGCATAATGGTGAGTGGATAGCGCAAAGCGCTTTGAGCGGTCGAGCGTGCCATGGCGCAAGTTCCTTCTGCTCTGGAGCCATAGCACGCCGACTGCCGGATATCAAATCTGATGTTTGGTTTTCTAAACAGATGTCCTGTTATCTGAGCTTGGCGGCTGCTGCGCCGCTATCTCGAATGTATCCGAAAGATGTTGATCGCCACGTTCATCCAGTCCATCGTAGGAGCAAGAGCAAGATGCCGCTCTATCTTATCCATTTCATTATCTTCTTTCTGCTTCAGTCCGTCCAATGCCCGGTCGGCGGCGAACGGCGAGCTTCTCCTCCCGATAGAGCCGGAACAGCTTCTTGCGGTTCACACCAGGCCCTCCCGCCTCAGCATCACGAGAAGACGCCGGTAGCCGAACCGGCGACGCTCCTGCGCGATCGCCTTCATCCGCTCGCGAAGCTCGCGGTCGTCCGGCCTGCTGGTCTCGTAGCGAACCGTCATGCGGCAACAGCCGATGGCTTTACACGCCCGCCGTTCGCTCATCCCGAAGCCTTCCTTCAGGCGAGCGACAGCTTTCCGCTTGGCCGCGGGCGTCACCATTTCTTTCCCACAAGATCCTTCAACGCGGCATTGTCGAGCATGGCGTCGGCCAGAAGCCGCTTCAGCCGCGTGTTCTCGTCCTCCAGACCCTTCAGTCGCCGAGCCTCGGAGACATCCATCCCGCCGAAGCGGGCCTTCCAGTTGTAAATCGAGGCGTCGCTGACCCCGTGTTTGCGGCACAGATCGGCAACCGATACCCCGGCCTCATGTTCCTTCAAAATTCCGATGATCTGCTCTTCAGAGAAGCGGCTACGTTTCATGTCCTGGTCCTCTCGATGGGCCAGAACGAACTTCAAACCGGATTAGATAAGAGGGGCAAGGTCACGCTCCCAATCAGATTGCCTGGGCTCACCGCTGCTCCTGGCGCAACCGCGACCTCCAAAATGATCGCCAACAATGTCTGCGTTCAGGCAGTGGCAACAGTGCCTTCAATGGCTGACATGAGGCGCGAGGCGGACCTGCCCGATGTTTCATGCGCCGAATGCCCGAGATGCGAGCGCAGCCATTAACCATCGATTAACTATTCGGTCGCCTTTAATTCAATTTTGCAGCATACTGATTTGGGTAGCGTGGCTGCTCAAGGAGATTGGAACAAGAGAGGGTAATTCTCCTGTTCGCGCACCAGACTTTCACTCACGACATTCGAAATTGAAAAAGAAGCGACGGAACACCGTCGTGTCATGGGGAGGCGCCGCATCATGTTTGATGAGGAGCGCCAGAATGAAGATCGAAGACGCAGTTACCGCAGTGACGTCAGAAGCGAGCGCGCTCATGTCTTGCCTCGGCCAGCCCGTTGTCGCCTACCACGTCACGGAAATCATGAGAGAGACAGACCTGGCACACGCCCGCGAGATGCAGCTCGCGCTGGTGCGACGAACCATCGAGGCTCTTGTCGATGACGGCCTGGAAGGTGTCGCCGCCGAACATTTTGCATCCGAGTTCGATGGCAGCATCGGCTTGACCTGGAGACTTCTGCACGCATCCGACGGCGTGGCGCATTGATCAAGACCAGAGCGGTCTTGGTCAAGCTCTGGGAGGTGCGCCGGGCGAAGTCAATGAGGTCGTTGGGTGTCTGGAAAACGCGAACGATACGGACCCTTTCTTCGCCGGAAATAATTGCGACTTGGGTGCCGTCGGAACTGAAAGCTGCGCGTGTAAGGCCCGGTCGGACGGTCACTTCGTCTGGCTGGCAAGGGCAGAGCCAATATCGTTCCATGGACCCCGGATGCGATCGCCTTCACGAGGACGCCCCAGGAAGTCTATCTCAACCGACAAGGCCGGCGTCAGCAAGGGCGGCTTCTACCCGAACGGGATGAACGAAGCGCTCAAAAGCACCTGACGTTTGCGATGGAGGAAAGGTGGATTGAATGCAGAGTGATTGGCCGCACAGCGGATTCCAAAGCCGAGAAAGATTCGGGGATCGACCTACGAATTACCTGGCGATGGGGTCCATCGAGTGCCAGTGTCGAGCGGCTACCAAGCAGCATCTTCGCCTGAGCTGGCATTGCGGCATCTCGCCTCAACGGGTGTCGCCATAGCTATTCCACCTCAGCCAGGGGCGCTACGGCCGGTCCGTTCAAAGCCGTGCCATCGACGGCAAAATGCGAGCCGTGGCAGGGGCAGTCCCAGCAGCGTTCCAACGAGTTCCAATGGACATGGCAACCGACATGGGTGCATGCGGCCGATCGCTTGTAGAGCGTGCCGTCCTCATCGCGAAAGGCCGCGACTTTGGTAAGCCCCTGGCGGACGATAGCGCCCTGTCCGGGCCGCAGCTTATCGGCGGCATCAATTTCACCAGGCGCGACATACTCGGCAAAACTCCTGATCGCTGTCGCATTCTCCGCCAAGTAATCGCCGATCGCGCGTGCCGTCTTGCGAGAGGGTTCGTAAAGTTCCCGCCAGGGGCTTTCCCCCTTCAGGATCAGGTCGGAAATCAATTGGCCGGCCACAACCCCATGGGTGATGCCCTGACCGGAATCGCCGGTAGCAACGAAGACGTGCCCGTTGCCGGGATTACGGCCGATGAACCCGGCGTAATCGACGGTCTCCATTACCTGCCCGGACCATCGATTGGCTTCCGCGCCGATATCGGCCACCAACCCTTTGGTCCAGGCCGCCAGGGCAGCGAAGCGGTCGTCGGCGTCGTCGGCCTGCCCTGTCTTGTGATCCTCACCACCGACGATCAGAAAGTCGGTCTTGCCTTCGCCAGGCTGCAGACGGACGTAGTGATAGGGGTCCAGCGTGTCCCAATAGAGTGCATCCGGCAAAATGTCGCGCGCGATCTCGAATGCCATCGCGTAGGTCCGATACGGCGCCTGTTTGGTGTGTAGCGCCACCCGATCGTTGATCGGCGAGTTGGTGGCGACAACGGCCGATTTGGCAGACACGGCAAAGCCTGAGACCGTGGTTACGCGCACGCCGCCGTCAGTCTCCTCGACTTTGTCGACGATGGTATCCGCATAAAGCGCGCCGCCGCGCGCGCGGATGCCGGCAGCCAGCCCGCGGAGATATTTGAGCGGGTGGAATGTCGCCTGATTGGAATAACGAAGGACGGGCGCGTCCGAAAACCCAGCAAGCGGCACGCCCACGATTTTCTCGACGTCGACTCCGATCTTCAGAGCGGCGTCCAGTTCGCGCTCGATGACGGATTCCTTCCTGCCCGACGCCGGAAACAGAAAGCCTTCGAGGCGGCGGAAATCACACGGCATGCCCTCCGCCTCCTGAATCGATCGGATACGGTCGATAGCGGCCGACTGGCTTTGGTAGTAGATCCGCGCCAGTTCCTCGCCACGCAATTTGATCAGTTCCGAAAAGTAGTCGTCGCAGATCGATGACAGATGCGCGGTGGTGCGGGCCGTCATGCCGCTTCCGATCCGGCCGCGATCGAGCACTGCCACGTTTTGCCCGGCGATGGCCAGTTCGTACGCGACCGACAGTCCGGCAATGCCAGATCCGACGACCACGACATCGACCTGTTCACTCCGCTCGAGCGGAACTGCATCAGGCGCTACTTCGGTTGTCGCCCAAAGGGATACAGTCCTTTCGTCGCTGACATTCATGGCGGAACTTTCCGGACGCGATAGCCGGTAAACGGCCGCGACGGTTCAAAGTTCCTCGATGGCTTTTTGAATGCCTGCAGGCTATCTGCGCCTCAACTTGGCGTTTTCCTTCTGGGTCATGTGGTCGGCGGTGACGTTGCCCCCAGTTTCTATCCAGTTTTGAGTTCGTTTCCGGCGTGGGTTGTGCCCTGCTGGGCGGGTGAAGCGACGGGCGCTGGCGCGGAGCCTTTGGCATCGCGCAGCGCGAGCGACCGTCGCAGATTGAAGGTGGTGGCGAACTCGGCCGGTGTCTGCCAGGCGATTTGGGAATGCGGCCGGGCGGTGTTGTACAACACGACGAGAGAACGCCCACGGGACCGAGGAACGCAAGTTTCTTTATCCATGGCATCCCTGGGCCGGGCGTTGTGTTCACGTTCATGAGGTGAT
>NZ_JAMYPD010000052.1:0-26311 GCF_040320195.1 Mesorhizobium sp. M0768
CGCGTAAGCGGAAAACAGCGCCACCGCTTCCTTATGCGCCTGGGTCTGCATGTCGATATATTTTGATTGGAAACTGTCCCCGCTGGCCTCCTTGAGTTGGTCGGAGAGCGCGCGAAGCTTCCGTGGAGATCGTTCGCCAGTCTCAGAACTGCCTGACGTCTCAGGACCCGCCACTCATCGAGCGCGCCGCCGGCGACTACGGCTGGGCGGCGGTCCACCGCCATCAATATAGCGGTTGGCCGTACCGCGCCGGCGGAGCTTCTGGATAGCCAGGACCCGCAATGCGCAGCCCTTGTCCGGGCTCTGAACAAAGCCGGCGAGGATGCGTGAGGACCGGCTGCGTGGGTGAGATGTCCGAGCCATCCCAGCGTTGACGCCGATCCCGGGGCCGTTCGGCACGGTGTTCGGCAGCGGGCTCGCGCTGGTCCCGCTCCAGATCGTCGCGGGCAGCCGGAGGGTCTGGTTGCCCGCCATCATCAGAGAGCGCCAGTTTTCGCCTGTGGCGTTCGGTCTTATGGTCCGTCATTCGGTGCCGATGATCAGCCGGGTGGAGAAAGTGGTGCGCACCGGTCGGCTGCAGATCCTGACGGGCCCGACGGTGCAGACCCGCTCGGCGTTCCGATCTTCCTGCTCGCTGTCGTTATCGCCCTGCTGATTCCCTTCGGCAATATCCTGCCGGTGCTCTCACTGGTAGTCTTGGCCGTCGCATTGATGGAATGCGACGGTCTCGTAACCCTGATTGGACTGCTGCTCGCCTCGACGTCGTTTGTCGCGACTGCGGCTCTGCTTGTTGTTGTGGCATCAGCGGTCCCGACGTCCTAAGCGCGGGATTGCGAGATCACGGGCGCGTCGTCAGGCATTGAGTCCGAGACCCGCCGCTCACTGACGGCCCAGGCCTGCTCTTCGACATTTTCATCTGCCTCAAGTCTGCGCCGCAACTCCCTTATCACGGGGTGCACTGGAGGTGCGAACCAAAGGATTGCTATGGAATTTAGAGAAGGACTTCCTCTGCGACCAGCTTCCGGTCGGGAGCTGGTAAACTTTTTGACTATCGGCCCTAAACAGAGGACCGTAACATCCCCATCTCCTCGGCTGCGCCGCGGTCGCGGTGAGGGATAGGCGCCCAGCCTGGTTCGGTTTCGCCGTTGCGGAGCCACGGAAACGGCAGATTCCCTCACGTTGGCGGTGCGGCGGTGGAACGGGGCGACCGAGAACCGCTGTTGCCGTTAAATCTCAGTCTTCGCTGCAGGCCAGCGCGATCAACGTTTTCTGAAAGTCTCAGGCTTTAGCAGCCTTCCGCCCGTAGGGATCGCACCATTCGCACGACGACGGGATCGTAGGCGATTTTTTCGGATCTGCTGTAGTTCATTATAAAGAGCGCCGCACCGTCATTGCAGACGGCAATGACGCGTACGTAGCGGATTTGCCCGTCCCTGATACCGGAATAACTGGCCCACGTCGGCTTAACGCGCCGATAGGTCACTTTCCAGCCCGCCTTTTCATCCTCGACAATTCGATGCTCTATTTCGGCGCGGAAACTGGCCTTTCCGAGCCTTGCGCCCCAAACAGCAAGAAAGGCCTCGTTTTTGCCCTGAAAAGCTGCTCCCTGGTCGGAACGCTGAGTTAAAACAAAGCCGGGGGGCGCATCGAATACAAAGCCAAACTGCTTGATGCCGAAGGGCTGCCACTCTTGCGCATAAAGAAGCGTGGTGGAAAATAACAATGAGACGAAGCTAAGCAGCAAGCGGAACATGGCGCTTAATTAGGGTCGAGTAATATACCGTCCATACCCTGCCGGAGTTTTTTGCCAAGCCGACCTAGCATCGGCAAGCTGGCTTAGTCGCAGACGCCGGCGCCGCCGCTCGACACGGCTGCTTAACCCGACTTGGCTCCAAACTCGTACTCGGGCGATCACCTTGGCCCGATGAGGCGCCGTTAGTGAGCTGCCGCTGGCCAGCGCCGCCGCACGCAATCGATGGCAAGATTTTGTGGCCGCAGTTGGTCGGCAATCCAAGGCTTACGAATCCTCGCGTCCAATCCCTGTGCAGATTCCCACTGGAACCAATGCGACCGGGTCCGGTTAACAATCGAAGGGGCCCCTCGGATCTTGAATGATGGTCGATCTTTTGAACATCGAGCTGCCTAAAGCCAGGCAGCGCGTGAAACGAGCGGAGCTGTCTCTCCAGCGTGCGACCGAAATGCTGGACAAAGACTGCGGCGTCGGCATTAACATCGCGCTGTGCGACAGGATTAGGTCTGCACAACGTCGACTGGCCGAGGCCAGAGAACGTCTGGTCAAGATAGATTCCACCTGCACGGACTGCGGTCTGACGCTGAACATCCGGCCGCTTGGCGGAGCATCGCAACAGCCGCAAATTTCCGCGCGATGCGCGATCAGGGCCACTGGTATTCCAGAGCTTCCATGCGTCCACAAACCGACGGTTGGAGCGTAAAGGACGAACTCGGCACCGAAATGTCAGGTCGTCCCCCGGTCGCTACCGGCAGCAACAAGGTGGTACCGGAAGTTGTTGCCGATGCGTCGTCGAAATAGCGACCCTGGCGGATGCGGCCGGGAACGCGGCAAAGGTCTCCGGCGGAACGCTGTCAAACTCGGTATGCCTTGGCGCTGGCTACAAACCAGACCGAGAGGATTCTTCTTTCCGGATCAGACCCCGTTTTGCGTATGGAGGTGGAGGGCATGACGGCAACTCGGGTCGAGACGGTCAACGAGCGGAGAGGCAGTCGCGTTCCTTGTCTCCGTCCGTCAGCAATCGGCGCAAACGCCGAACATGGAGCTGGCGCTCCTGCGAGGAAGCGGAAAGAGATCGGAGGGTCGTCTGCGGATGCTGCAGCCGCCCAGGCGCCCGCTCGAGGCTTAGTTTCTTCCTGGGGAGGAGCTTGTGGGTCAGGACAATCAGGGACGACGGAGTGGTACGCTTCGTTGTGGCAGAACGACCGCTTGATCGCAGCCACCTGGAACAGCGTCGAAATCGCAATCATCACCAATATCATCTGTCTCGTGCTTGGTTCGGTCTCACCTTGATTGTCGCCGCGCACGCCGCGGCGCGTTGGAGGATGTCATTGGGATTCCTGTGTGAAAAGATCCGGGTAGGATTGCCGATTGGGCCTGTGCGCCCATAGTCACGGCATGAAGGCGGAGTATGTTGAACTGGTTTTGTTGGAGCAATCACTTGCCAATACAGGCGGTATGAATCGGGCGTTTTCCGACCGAGTGGATGACATCGCGGAGAAAACTGGCGGATCTGTCTTGTTCGACGTTCGCGTGGACGGCGATTCTCGCATTCAGAGGATGGCGGCGATTGGGTACGGCGCAAACGACACCGTGGTAGCAATCATGATGGATAAAAACGGACAACTTACATCCGCGCCGGTGGACGCAGACAACGACTTTCTGGTGGCCGAACTAACCGTGTGGAGTTCGCTGCCGATGGCCGAGCAGGCCTCTGCCAACTACCACGGCGCGGCAGAGAGCTTGCTTGCGAAGCTTCGCAAATCGGGCCGTTTCGACCGGTCTACCTGATCTTTCTCAAAGTCGGATGGCGGTGGCGTGATGGCGAGACACACGGTAGCGCGTCGTGTGGGTCATGTCCCACGAGTCTGAATGTCCCACGAGTCTGAACCAAAAAGAATGTTTGATATCAAGCTCTTTACCGCGTCGGTGGCCCGCAAGGGCGAATTGGGACCTACAAGTTCAGCAATGATGGGCAAATTGTCCGCGTCGGTCTGAACGGGTCGACGGCACATGGACGATGCCGTCCGAATCGGTGACATAGCGCTCGCAGCGAGCCCGGATTGACCAGTTCGAGGTACGCGGGCTGATACGAGGCATCGATCACCCGCTGCAGGGTCAGATCGCTAGCGAGCGTCGCGCCGTACACGGTGGAGGCCAAGCCCGTGGCTGTGCCAAGCCCCCGTGGGCACGCTGGGGAAGCATGCCGTAGGGGCCGTCAATATAGGCGCTGCCGCGTGGCGCGCCGCTGCGATCGTGCCTGCTGGCAGGTATAGCTGCCTGCCGTCGCATAGGCCGTGGAGCCTGCATCGTCACCGTATCCAGCCATGCCGATCCTCACTTTGCAACATTCAGGTTCCGCCCACGTTGAGTTCGGCTCAGGCTGCGAGGAAAACACCTGGATGACCTACCGGCAGGCGCAGGACTTCGGTGGTCAAGCCCGTAAGGGCGAAAAAGGCACCCTCGTCGTCAAATATGGCACGTTCACGCCGAAGCATCACGACGATGACGAAGACCGCGCGATTCCATATCTGAAGGGCTACACCGTCTTCAATATTGAGCAGATCGAGAACATACCGGATCGCTTCTTCAGCCCCGCCGAGGAGCTCTCGGCAATCCGGCTCCGCACATCGAGGCCCTCGAGAGCTTCGTCCAGAACATCGGCGCAAGCGTCAGCTACGGTGGTGCCAAAGCTTGCTACCGGCCCAGCATCAACGACATCCTCATGCCTGACCGCGGGCGTTTCGACAGCGAGGTTCACCTTTACTCGACTTTGCTAGACGAGGTTTCGCATTGGTCCGGCGCAAAGCATCGCCTGGACCGCGATCTGACGGGCAGGTTCGGCAGTAAGGCTACGCCGTGGAGGAGCTTGTTGCGGAGCTCGCGGCATCGTTCCTGTGTGCCGACCTGGGCGTGGCGCATGATCCACGCGACAACACAGCCGCCTATCTGGCGAGCTGGCTCGCCGTCCTTAAGAGTGACAAGAGAGCCATCATCACGGCCGCTGCGAAGGCGCAGGCCGCTGCCGAGTATCTCACAATGCTGCAGCCGGCCGTCGGACTGGAAGCCGCGTAATGAGATGGGGTGTCCGGAGGCCGGCGGTGGACTTCGGCGCCATCATAGCAATCGATCCTTCATCGTTCCACCTGGCGCCATTTGGTTGTCCGCGGACAACCACTGCTCTGTCTGAGGTGTTCTCCTGCATTCCCTGTGAGTTGTCCGCGGACAACTGAGCTCGAAACGGCATCAGGGTTAAGCATTTGTAAATTCGTAACGAAAAGGGTCTTATTGTAACTGCGCAGTTTATCGCATCTTAGCGCTAATTGCGCAGTTCGAGGCCCAAGGATGTTGCAGCCAAAATTGGCGGCGGCCCTGAGCGCGTTTGAGGCTGGTGCACGGCATTTGCCGGCGGCGTTTCCTCCAAAACAACTCCATACTCGGCGATCACGCATCCTCTGAGACCACGAGCAAATCCCTTGAGCCTGACTGAACCGACACTTGACAAATCGGCGGCCGTCCGACACGTTCTTAACAAAAGGCACAACAAACTTACAAAAGTTCAAGTTGGCACAATCTGGCCGATAGGGAGAAGGCCGATGCGTCTGTGTGACCGAGCGGAGATTTGCGCGTGAGCACGGTGACCGTGACCCGCGAAGCGCCCAGATGGGCCCTTCCCCGGTTCATGACGGCCGAGCATCCTTTCCCCTGGCTCGCGCCGATCACGGTGATGCTTCTCGTTTTCGGCATCTATCCCCTCGCCTATTCGGTCTGGCTGTCGCTTCACAAACGCAATGTCGTTTCCCGTCAGCTCGACTTCGCCGGGCTCCACCAATGGACGCGCGCCTTCTCGGATGCGCGTATGTGGCATTCGCTGGAAACCACGCTGATCTACACCTTCGTCGCGCTTGCGGTTCAGCTTGCGCTCGGCATCCTCATCGCGCTTCTGCTTGACACCGATCGCAAAGGTTACGGCGTGCTGCGGGCGCTGATGACACTGCCGCTGGTGGTGCCGCCTGCGGTGACCGGAATGATGTTCCTGCTGATGCAGGACGGCTCTTTCGGCGTCCTGTCGTTCTACCTCTATGCCCTCGACCTGATCTCGCCGGCACAGCCGATCCTGACGCAGCCCGGAACCGCATTGGCGGCGATCCTGCTGGCGGACATATGGCAATGGACGCCGTTCATGGTGCTCATCATCCTGGCAGGGCTCAGGGCGCTGCCGAAGGAACCTTTCGAGGCAGCCGCGATCGACGGTGCCAACGGCATCCAGACGTTCTTGCGGCTCACATTGCCGATGCTGCGCAAGGTGATAGCGGTCGCGGTGCTGATCCGCGGCGTCGATCTCTTTCGCATCTACGACTACGTCTACATCATCACCGCCGGCGGGCCAGGCACGGCCACCGAGACGCTTTCGTTCTACGCTGGCCGTATCTACTTCACCGGAGACTTCCCCTATGCCGCGACCCTGTCGCTGATCGTGCTCGTCGTCTTGATCGTCGTCTCGAACCTCTTCGTCAGGCTGTTCAAGGTGAGGTTCTGATGGAGTCGTCGCGCGCCCAAACGATCGCCCGCGACGTGCTCGCCGTCCTGGTGGTGGCGATCTTCATGTTCCCCATCGCGTGGTGGGCCTTGTCGTCCATCAAACCCTATTCGGCGATCTTCGACCGCAGCGGACCGGTCTACGTCGGATTCACACCGACGCCGGACAATTACCGCGTGACGTTGCTTGGCGTCTCACGCGTCGACATCGGCATGGAACAGGGCGGCGAGGCGGCCGGGGTGATCAAGGGTGGCGCCAGCTCCTACGATTCGCGCCAGTCGTTGCTCGACAGCGCCATCATAGCCGTCGGATCGACGGCGCTGACGCTGCTGCTGGCCACGCTGGCCGCCTATTGCCTGTCGCGAATGCAGTTCAGCGGCCAGCAGTCCTTCCTGTTCTGGATTCTCTCGCAGCGCTTCATGCCGCCAATCGCGATCGTCATTCCAATCGTTTTCATGTTCCGCGATCTCGGCTTGCGCGATACCTATACGGGCCTCGTCCTCGTTCACAGTTTGATCAACCTGCCGCTGGCGGTTCTGCTTTTGAAGTCGTTCTTCGACGATGTTCCGCGCGAGGTTGATGAGGCGGCGCTTATTGACGGCGCGACGCGCTGGCAGACGTTCCGACGCGTGGTCCTTCCCATGGTCAAGGGCGGCATCGCTGCGACGGCCGTGCTGTGTTTCATCTTTTCGTGGACCGAGTTCCTGCTCTCACTCTTCCTGACAACGTCGATCCGCACTGTGCCGGTGAAGATCTCGACCTTTGTCACCTCGACGGCGACCGAGTGGGGCTACATCACAGCGCTCGGCACGTCCGCGATCATACCCAGCTTCATCTTTATCCTGCTGGTTCAACGGCATCTGGTCCGCGGCCTCACCCTCGGATCGCTGAAGGAGTGAGGCACAGACGAGAAGAACGACGACAAAAACGCAATGGAGGAACGATCATGAGCTTCAGTGAACACGACAAGAAGACATTCGTCGCCGATACCTGCAATGACTTTACGGCGCGCCGGATAACCAAACGCGACTTCATGAGGAAGATGGCGCTCGCTGGTGTCGGCTTTTCCGCCTTCGGATCGGCCATGCTGGGTGGTGGCCGCACCAATCGGGGGATGCTGGGCCTCGGGGTTGAAGAAGCCCGTGCCCAGGACGCCGATATGCTGAAGTGGCTGGCCGACGTCGGCAAACCATATGCCGGCACCAAAATCCGCTACACTTCGGAAGCGACGCCGCCAACGATTGTTGCCAACCAGCTTGTCGCGGGTGAATTCACCAAGGCAACCGGCATTGAGGTGGAAGTCGAGATCGTGCCGCTGGAGCAGGTTCTCGCCAAGGCGACGCAAGACGTACAGGGCCAGCTTGGCACCTACGACGTCTACTATCTCGACCAGTCCTGGATGGCGACATTTGCCCAGGATGTCGTCGATCCGCGCGAGTATTACGACCAGAACAAAGAACTGGCGATGCCCAACTTCGACTGGGACGATTTCTCCAAGCCGCTGGTCGACGGCATCGCCATGTACAACGGCAAACAGTGCGGAATTCCATTCGATATTCCGATCTTCATCCTGATGTACCGCAAGGATCTCTTCGACAAACACAACATTGCCCTGCCGACAGACCTCGACGCCTACCTCAAGGCCGTCCAGGCGCTCACAGAGGCAGAAAAAAGCAACGGCATCTTCGGCACCGCGTGCCAGGCGAAGTCCGGCCACTATTCGCTGGAATGCGACTGGACCTTCGCATTGTGGGGCCATGGCGGTTCTGTCTTCAACAAGGACAAGAAGTTTGTCGGCAATGACGAACGCGGCGTGGCCGGGCTCAAATTCTATCAGGAGCTGGTCAAGAACTCGCCGCCGTCGGCGACGACTTGGACCTGGGACGGCCAAGGACAGGCCCTGACACAGGGACAAGCCGCCATGGCAATCACCTGGGGCGAGGATTTCCCCGGCTTCGATGCCAACGATTCCAAGGTCAAAGGCCTGTTCGAGGCCCTGCCCGCGCCCAAGGAAGTTCCTGGTCGTCGCGCCGCTGCCGATTGCGGCTTCAACGAAATCCCGGCCGTCGGCCACCAGGGCGGCTCGACGATCTCGCTGTCGCAATATTCCAAGAACAAGGAAGCGGCATGGCTGTTCATGCAGTGGGTCTGCTCGAGGGATGTCATGGCGCGGGTATCGACGCTCGGCGGCGGCGCCTCACCGATGCGCAATTCCTCTTTTACAGATCCTCGGGTCAAGGCGAAGGCCGTTGTCGGTCCCGGAACGACACGCCATTTCGACGCGATCAAATACACGATCGACAACCAGATGGGATCGGAGCCGGACATGCCGATCTGGGCGGATCTGTCGAACAACGACATTCCGGTTGAGCTCGGCAAGTTGCTTACGGGCCAAGACTATGGCGGCGATGCCAAGGCATGCCTGGATGCCATTGCCGGCATCGTCGACGGCAAAGTCAAGGATGCCGGTCTTTAGCGGCTTGTCGGTGATTTGGGCGAAGGCGGTTTCGACCGCCCTCGCCCGTTGGCAACGTGGCGGCAATGGTTCCTGATCTCGTCATCGGCATTGATTCCTCGACCTCGGCAACCAAGGCGATCGCCTGGGATCGCAATGGTCTGGCCGTGGCCGAAGGTCGTGCACCGATTGCTATGTCCAACCCGCGTTCGGGCTATTTCGAGCAGGATCCGGCCGAGTGGTGGACCTCGACGGTCGCAGCGCTGCGCGCCGTGACGTCAACGGTTTCGCCGGCACGCATTGCCGCCCTTGCGATTGCCAACCAACGCGAAAGCTTCGGCCTTTTCGACGAGCAAGGCCAGGCGGTCGGGCCGGCAACGCTCTGGCTCGATGAGCGCGCCCGTGGCAAAGCACGGCGCTTCGGCGAGAGTTTCGGCGCGGCACGCGTCCACGCAATATCCGGCAAGCCGCTGGACGTCATTCCTTGCCTTTACCGCATGATCTGGTTCCGCGAGCAAGAGCCCGAGATTTTTGCCCGGGTGGAGCGGATGGCCGAAGTCCACGGCTATCTGGTCTTTCGCTTGAGCGGCCGGTGGGTGACGTCCACCGCATCCGCCGACCCGATGGGCATACTCGATATGCGGGCTATGGACTGGTCGAACGATATACTGGAGGCAGCGGGCGTCGCCCGGCGCATGATGCCAGAAGTGGCGCGGCCCGGCACCGTTCTGGGCCAACTAACTTCGGAAGCGGCCATTTCGACGGGCCTGCGCGAGGGCACGCCGATCGTCGCCGGCGGCGGCGACGGTCAATGCGCCGGCACGGGCGCTGGTGTGTTGCAGCCGCGATGCGCTTACATCAACCTCGGCACGGCGGTCGTCTCCGGCAGCTTCGGCACGGACTACGTCCACGACCAGGCCTTCCGCACCGAAACGGCGGTCGCCGATAATGGCTACATCTACGAGACGTGCCTTCGCGCCGGCACTTTTCTTGTCGACTGGATGGCGCGCGAGATGCTTGGCGTCGATCTGCATGGCGCAAGCGATGCCCTGGAGGCGCTCGAGGCCGAAGCCGCTGCCAGCCCGATCGGCGCAGGCGGCATAATGCTCCTGCCCTACTGGCAGGGCGTCATGGACCCACACTGGGACAGTGCGGCCCGTGGTGTGATTGCCGGGCTTTCGGGCTCGAGCCGCCGCGGCGACATCTATCGCGCCGTGCTGGAAGGCATAGCGCTGCATCAGGCCGCGACAAGTCAGCGGGCGGCTGCGGCTGCCGCCCAGACTATCGACCAGTTCATAGCCATCGGCGGAGGAGCGAAGTCCGACCTGTGGATGCAGATTCTAGCGGATGCACTGGGCCGTCCCGTAAAACGTTCGACGACCGTCGAAGCCTCCTCGCTAGGCGCGGCGATGGCGGCGGCAAAGGGGATGGGCTGGTTTTCCACCATCGCCGAAGCGTCGCTGGCAATGGCCAGCGAGCCGGCCAAAACCTTCGAACCGGACACGAAACGGGCCGCGCTCTACGCCGAACTTCTTGCGATCCATGCCGATCTTTGGCCAACGCTTGCAGCCTGGAACCAGCGCCTCGCGGCCTTCATGGAGGCCGATCATGGCTGAAACGACCAACTGGAACGCGTTGATCGAGGACGTTGTAGCTGGACGCTGGACAGATCCCAAGACAGGCGCGGCCGCGGTCCTGCCGTTCCAGACGATCGAATTGCTGGAGACGACGGAAGGCCGCGAGGCGGATCTCGTTGCGCCGCTGAAGCTAGGCAGCCGCATCGCCGTGGTCTCCGATATCAACACCGTCGATGTGATGGGCAGGCGCGTCGCGAAGGCGCTGCGTGCCATCGCCGACATCGACGAAATCGTGCTGCCTGACGGCCTCGACTGTGATGAGGCGACGATCCAGATGGTCAGGGAGAAGACACGTCACGCCGAAGGGGTCGTGGCCGTCGGGTCGGGCGTCCTCAATGACAGCTGCAAGCATGCAACCTTCCTCGACGAGCGACCCTATGCCGTCTTCGGCACGGCCGCCTCGATGAATGGCTACGGCGCCTCGACAGCGTCGGTGACCTTGGCCTCCGGGCTCAAGATCTCGCTGCCCTCACACGCCCCTAGGGGCATCTTCCTGGATCTTGGCGTGTCGGCCGCAGCGCCCGCCTGGCTCAGCGCCGCCGGGCTTGGCGACAGCCTCTGCCGCTCCACGGCCCAGATCGACTGGTGGGCTTCGCATCGGCTGTTCGACACTTACTATTCCGAGGTGCCCTACCTGCTGCAGGCGGGCGATGAGGAGCCGATGCTGGCCCATGCGCCTGGCCTTGCCAGGCATGACGTCACCGCTGTCGGGCATCTCCAGCGCGTCTTGACGCTGTGCTCGATGGGCGTGTGCTTTGCCGGCGTTTCCCATCCCGGGTCCATGGGAGAGCACCAGATTTCCCATTGGGTCGACATGTTCGCGGGAGAGCGTCATCCCGGCACCACGCACGGCCAGCAGGTCGGGGTTGCCTCGCTGGTCATGGCGCGTCTGCAAGCGCGGCTGCTGGACATGAAAGAGCCGCCGCAGGTGAAGCCGACCGCCATCGACGAGGCGGCGATGCTGGCCCGTTATGGCGCGCAACTTGGACCACTTTGCATTGCCGAGATGAAGAAGACGGCACTCGACGCCAGCCAGTCCGAAATCTTCAACCGCAGGCTTGCGGAAATCTGGCCGGCGCTGCGCCAGGAGGTTCGGCCCATGGCAATGCCGGTCGCCCGCATGGAGGCAGCACTCAAGGCTGCGGGAGGGCCGGTCACCGGCGCGGAACTAGACCTGCCGCGCGCGCTTTGGCACGACGCCATTCGCTATTCGCGAGAAATCCGCGGCCGATGGTCTTTTGTCAACCTGGCCGCCGATGCGGGACTCTTGGAAGAGTTTCTGGAGAGCGAATGGTGAGAGCGCATCCGATCGCCAATCGCTCGCATGGCGAAAATGAGATCCAACCGGCAAGGGCAATCGAAGGGTAGCAATTTATGGCGTCTGTCACCATCAGCAACATAAAGAAGGACTATGGCGCCCTCTCGATTATCGATGGACTCGATCTCTCGATAGAGGATGGCCAGTTCGTCGTTCTGCTGGGGCCGTCCGGCTGCGGCAAGTCCACTCTGTTGCGCATGATAGCCGGTCTCGAGCCCATCACGTCCGGTGAGATCGCCATAGGCGACAGGGTCGTCAACATGCTCCATCCCAAAGACCGCAATATCGCGATGGTCTTCCAGAATTACGCGCTTTACGCGCACATGACCGTCTTCGACAACATGGCCTTTTCCATGCAGTTGAAGAAGCGCCCCAACGAAGAAATCAAACAGAAGGTCGGGTGGGCGGCGTCGATCCTCAACCTGACACCCTATCTGGAACGGTATCCCCGCCAGCTTTCGGGCGGCCAGCGGCAGCGCGTCGCCATGGGTCGCGCCATCGTGCGGGACCCAACTGTGTTCCTGTTCGACGAACCGCTGTCCAATCTCGATGCCAAGCTGCGGGTGCAGATGCGCACCGAAATCAAGGAGCTCCACCAGCGGCTGAAGACCACCACCGTCTATGTCACGCATGACCAGATCGAGGCCATGACCATGGCCGATGTCATCGTCATTATGCGCGACGGCCATATCGAGCAGATCGGGCGCCCGCTCGATGTCTACGATCGCCCGGCAAACCTCTTCGTCGCCTCCTTCATCGGCTCGCCCGCAATGAACATGTTCCATGGCGAGGTGGCTTCCGAGCGCGACGCCTGGGTGGTGCGGACCGACGAGCTATCCCTCCCGCTGCCGCCAGGGGCTGCGGTCCGGCCCGGCCAAAAGGTGATCTACGGCATTCGCCCCGAACATCTTCGACCAGTGGCCGACGGGCGCGGCATTCCGGCGAGGATTACGGTTGTCGAGCCGACTGGCCCCGAAATCCACATCTTTGCCAGCATGGGCAACGCCCCAATCTGCTCGGTGCTGCATGACCGCATGGAGCTCTCTCCTGGAGCTGTGATCCATCTGGAGCCGGCGCCTGAGCGAATCCATCTGTTCGACCAGGGCAGCGGCGAGCGGCTGGACAAGGGAAGAAGCTGAATGGCGCGGATCATCATCCTCGGCGCCGGCGTCATGGGCTCTGCCATGACGCTTCCGGCCGCTCACGCTGGTAACCGCATCACTCTTGTCGGGACCCATCTCGATGGGGAGATCGTCGGCTCGGTGGCCAGCACAAGTCATCACCCACGCCTCAACATCGCTCTGCCTGATGTGGTAACCGCCTGTTCCTGGACCGAATTCGCTGCGGCGATGAACGATGGACCCGATCTGCTTGTACTCGGCGTCTCGTCGGCCGGCATTCCTTGGGCGATCGACCGCATTGCAGAAAGCATCAAGTCGCCCGTGCCGATACTGATGATTACGAAAGGGCTTGCAGCAAGCGACGAAGGCGTGGAAATCCTGCCACATCTGCTTGCCCGCGAGATCGAGCAACGCACCGGCTTGTCGGTCCCGGTGATGGCCGTCGGCGGACCGTGCATTGCCGGCGAACTGGCGGCGCAGCGCGACACCTCTGTGATCATGGCCGGGCATGATCCCGACCAGGTCGCCGCGGCGTCCCGCATTCTGCGCACGCCTTTCTATCATGCGCGATCGTCACCCGATCTCGTTGGGGTCGAGATCTGCGCCGCTTTCAAGAATTTCTACACACTCGCCGTTGGGGCTCCCGTCGGGCTGCTCGAGCGCGACGGCAAGGCGCCCAATGGCGCACTGATGCACAATCTTGCCTCGTCGCTATTCTCGCAGTCCCTCGCCGAGATGGCGATTCTGGTCGAAGCCCTGGGTGGAAAGGTCGAAACAGTGCTGGGGCTGGCCGGCTCCGGCGATCTTTATGTGACCTGCCAGGCGGGCCGTAACGGTCGCATGGGGCGCCTGCTCGGCCGCGGCCTGCCCTATTCCGTGGCGAAGCGCGAACACATGAGTTCAGACACGGTCGAGGGCGCGCAACTGGCGCTGGACCTTGGTCCGACTTTGAAGAATATGATGGCCCGGGGTGTACTTCCCCACGATCGCCTGCCGCTGACGAGCGCCATCATCGACGCAATTTGCCATGATGCTCCGCTGGTTTTGTCCTTCGACCGCTATCATCGAGGCTAGCGGAGCCGGGAAACTCGATTGATGCCTCATATCGATGAGCACATGGCTCCGCCGAGCCGCTCTGGACCCGCTGCCGCGGAGTGGACAGGATGATCTGATGGAGAAACCAGCGCGAAAGAAACGCGATGGCCGCCAAGCCGTAACGAGTTCCGTCACGGCCGATCGCGAGGAAGGGCTGCTCGTACGCGCCGCCTGGCTTGCTTATGTCGGTGACCTGACGCAAGCACAAATCGCCAAGTCTCTTGGCCTGACACGCCTTCGCGTCAACCGGATGCTGGCGCATGCCCGTCAGCGCGGGATCGTTCAGATTCGCATCAATTCCAAGGTGGCGAACTGCATCGAGTTGGAGCACCGGCTGCGGGACGCCTATGGCGTTTCCGACCCAATCGTGGTTCCGACACCGCCCGATCCCGCCCTGGTGCCACAGGTGATCGCAGCCGCTGCCGGTGAAGCCCTGTCGCATAGAATCCGTGACGGGATATCGGTGGGCGTGGGATGGGGACGGACGCTCCAGCTTAGTCTGCGCTCAGTGACCGTACGCCCCGTCAAAGGCATGTCGGTCGTTTCCCTGCTCGGCGGGCTCACGCGTGGATCGGCGATCAACATCTATGAAATCGCCTCGCGGCTCGCGGCGCTTTTCGACGCGGAATGCTACTACATCGCAGCACCGGTGTTCACGGACACGGAGGCCACGCGCGATCTGCTTATGCGCCAGTCCATTCTGGAAGACGCCTTCACCCATGCCCGCGACGTTGACGCCGCTTTCGTTTCGGTGGGCGCGGTGCACAAGGACGCCACCATCTTTCGGATCGGACTGGTAGGAGACGATGATCTCAGATCGCTCCAAAAAGCCGGAGCCGTCGGCGATATTTGCGGCCACTGGATCGGCGCCGACGGACAACTCGTCGATCACCCGCTAAACAGCCGTGTCATCGGCCTCGCCCCCGAACATCTGCGCGACGTCGACACTGTGATCCTGCCCTCCGGCGGCCTCGACAAGGTTCCGGTGCTGCGTGCCGTGCTGCGTCTCGGCGTCGTCGATGTGCTGATCACCGACGAGAAAACCGCTGAGGCGATCCTTGCGGAAAAGCCGTAGCGCAGACTGACCTCTACCAGCAGAGCGGCTCGCGAGTGATCGCTTCTTCGCGTCACAGAACCTCGTGGATTTCCTCGATCGAAGTCTCGCCGATCCGCTTGTCGAGAACGATCTCGCCGCGCGCCATCGCCACGACCCGGTCACAGCATTCGAAAACATGATGCATGTTGTGGCTGATGAAGACGCTGGTGATGTTCTGGGCCTTGAGGGCGCGAACGAAGCCGATCACCTTTCGCGTCTCCTTGACCGAGAGATGATTGGTCGGCTCGTCGAGGATCATGACTTTCGACTTGAAGTGCATGGCCCGGGCGATCGCCACGCCTTGGCGCTGGCCGCCCGACAGTTCGCCGACCAGCGCGTCGGGCGACCTCAGATGCAGATCGACGTCGGCGATCGCCTTGACGCTTTCGTCACGCATGCGCTTCTGGTCCAGGATGCCGATGCCGAAAACCGAGCCCTTCACCGGTTCGCGTCCGATGAAAACGTTGCGTGCGATGGTCATGGTCGGGACCATCGAATTGTACTGGTAGATCGTCTCGATGCCGCGATCCATGGCGTCGCGCGGGTTCGAGAATCGGACCGGTTCACCGTCGATCCTGATCTCGCCGCCATCGGGCTTTTGGGTGCCTGACAGGATGTTGATCAGCGTCGATTTGCCGGCGCCGTTGTCGCCGACGAGGCCCAGCGCCTCGTCTGGGTAGATGTCGAGAGTGACGTTCTTCAAGGCGTGGACGCCGGAATACCATTTCTGGAGTCCCTTGATCGCGATGATGGGTGCCGCCATGATCAGGTCTCCACCTTCATTGCCCTGCCCCGCTTTCGAAGCCAGGCGTTCACGACGACCGCGAAGATAGTCAGGAAGCCGATTGCCATCTTGAACCAGTTGGCGTCAACCTGGCTCAGCACCAGTCCGTTGTCGATGACGCGGATCAGGGCAGCCCCGATGATGCCGCCGAAGATGGTGCCAATGCCGCCAGTCAGCGAGGCGCCACCGATGACGGCAGCCGACACGGCTTGCAACTCCAGCCCCTCGCCGATCGAAGGCAGCGGCGCGCCGAGCCGCATCACCTGAATGGTGCCGGCAAAGCCGGCGAGCACCGAACATATCATGAAGCAGGCGACCTTCACCCGGGCCGTCGGGATGCCCATCGATTGCGCGGCGGGCAGAAAGCCGCCGGTGGCGCGCACCCAGTTGCCGAAATTCGTGCGCGACAGAAGCACCGTCACCAGGATTGCCACGGCGAGAAACCAGAAGAACGACATGCGAAAGAGGTCGCCCGGCCCCACATAGATCGTAAACAGCCATTTCGGCAGAGCGTTGGCCGGGATGACAGGAGGGAAGCCACCGGAGATTACCACCGTCAGCGAACGCGCGATGAACAGCATGCCAAGCGTGGTGATGAAACTTGGTATCGCGAAACGAATCGTTATGAACCCGTTGAAGAAGCCAATCAGGGCGGCGATCGCGAGCCCGGCGGCAAAGGCCGGCGCGAACGGCACGCCTGCCGCCAGCATCACCGCCATGGTCATCGGGGTCAGCGCAAAGACCGAGCCTACCGAAAGATCAAACTCGCCGCATATCATCAGCAGGGTCACGCCGATCGCGACCAGCCCCATTTCAGGCAGCAGCCCGAGCATTCCGCGCACGTTCTGTGTGTTCAGAAATACGCCGTTCGAGCGAATCTGAAAGACGAGGAGGAGGAGGAGCAGGAACACGACCGCCGCAAGCTCCGGCTTCTCCAGATAAATCTTCATCAAGCGCTTCATCATTCGCTCCGGCTTGGGATTGTTTGCGCTGGCTTGTCGCATCGGCAAGGGGATGGCCGCAGTCTGTCTGCTACCGCCCCTGACAAGGGAGATGCCGTTGGAGGATGGGACGGAGCCGACGCCCAAAGCCGTGCTGCCTGGCCCTCCCCTTGCCCTCTCCGCGTAAGAACGAGGAGAGGACGCCGGCTTCGCGCCTACCGCACGCCTTGTGCGGCCAGTTCCTTGAGCTTTGGCACGTCTTCCTTGACGATGATGCCCTTGCCGGTGTCAATGTCTGCCGGCAGCAGACCGACGTTCTTGGCGAGATAGGCTTCCATCACCGGCATGAAGCCCTGCATGTAGGGCTGCTGGTCGACCTGAACCTGGATGTAACCCGCTTCCATCTGTTGCAGGACTTCCGAGACGATGTCGAAGCCGCCCATCAGCACCTTGCCCGGCTCGATCCCGCGATCGATCAGGACCTGGGCCACGTAGGCATGCCAAAGGCCGGTGTCGAAATACACCGTGGTGTCCGGGTGGGCAGACAGATAGGCGCCAACACGATCGGCGACGACGGCGCCATCTGTGCCGGTGTCGAGCCGTTCAATGACCACTTCGCGTCCGGCATTCGCGGCCTTGTATTCCTCAAGGAACTTCATGACGCCGGCAGCGCGCTGTTCCGACCAGTTCTGACCGGGCGCGGAGACGCCGACGAGCGCCCTGATCTTGCCTTCCTTGGGGAAGAACTCGGACATCTTCTTGCCGAGTTCGTAGCCGGCGGGAATGAAGCCTTGGCCGATGAAAGCCTGGCGGGCATTGCCGGCTGCACCCTCGGTGTCGTCGACGTTGGACGCGATGACCGTGACGCCGGCAGCGCGGGCGTCGGCGATGATCTGGTCGAAGGCATTGTTGTCGACGATCGAGGTGATCAGCGCGTCCGGTTTTGCCGCGAGCGCCGCCTGCATGTTGGCCGATTGTTGCTCGATCGAGCCTTCGGTCTGCGTGAAGACCATCTGGCAATTGGCCTGGATCTTGGCGCAGGCGTCGTCAAAACCCTTCTTCACCGCCTGCCAGAACGGGTTCGACGCCGACGAATGATGCGTGAAGACGATGTTCATCGGCTCCTGTGCGCGTGAGCCGATTGCCGAGCCACCAGCCAGTACTGCTGCCAAGGCTGCCGAGATAAGTAGCTTCTTCATGATTCTCCTCCTCCGTAGAAAGCTGCTTCAGGTTCATTTTCAGAGAGTAGATGCGTCGCTCACCCGTCGAAGCGCCGTGAAGGCGCGATCGATCTCCGGGTTCAGTTCCATGCCGAGGCCCGGTCCGGGGGGCACGGTGATCATGCCGTTCTTCACCTGCGGCAAAGCGGTCACAAGATCGCGGTACCAGGTCTTGTAAAAGGCCCTGACACTCTCCTGGACAAGCGCGTTCGGCGCATTCAGCGACAGGTGGGTCGATGCGCCGAGCACCACTGGACCGGTGCAGTCGTGTGGCGCGACCGGCAGGTGCCATGCTTCAGCCATGGCAGCGATCTTGCGCGCCTCCGAGAGCCCGCCGCACCAGCTGATATCAAGCATAATGACACCGGCCGCTCCGGTTTCGAGAAGGTCGCGGAAGGCCCACCGGGAACCGAGCGTTTCCGAAGCCGATATCGGCGCCAGCGAAGCCTCGGCATAGCGTTTCAGGCTGGACAGGCTGTCCATCCTGATTGGATCTTCGTGCCAGAAGGTCTTGTGGGGGGCAAGCTCGCGAGCGATCTGCATGGCCGGCAGCAGCTGCCACATTGAATGGAATTCAACCATGATGTCCATCTTGTCGCCGACCGCATTGCGGATTTTCTCGAACGGCGCCAGCGCGGAATTCAAGTCGGGCTGCGATATATACTGGCCGCGCGTTTTCTCGGCGGCCATGTCGAAGGGCCAGATCTTCATGGCCGTGATACCTTCCTCCAACAACGAATGCGCCAGTTCGTCGGCGCGGTGAAGGAAGCCGTTCAGATCATCATAGGCGTCGCCAGGCTTATCGAGCCCGTAGTTGGCCGTCGTCTGCCCGGTGGCCTTCTTGATGTATTCGGTTCCGGCACAGGTGTTGTAGGTCCTGATCTCGTGCCTGGTGAACCCGCCGAGGAGTTGTGCGATCGGCTGACCCGTCGCCTTTCCGAACAGATCCCAAAGCGCGATGTCGAAAGCGGAATTGCCCCTGACTTCCGCGCCCGTCGATCGGAAACCGAGATAGCCGACGAGGTCGGCGGCAAGCAGGTCGATCTGCAAGGGGTCGCGCCCGATCACGCAAGGCGCGACATATTCGTGCAGATAGGTCTCGACGGTTTCAGCCATGAAAAAGGTCTCGCCGAGTCCGACGAGGCCTTCGTCCGTGTGAACCAGGACCCAGAGAAGGTTCGGCCGCTCCTTGAGCCGCAGCGTTTCCAGTTTCGTGATCTTCATTGCGCCCCTGCTCCTCAGGCGATGCCGGCCGCCAGCAGGGCCTTGACGCTCTCGTCAAAATGCCTCGCCATCAGGTCACGCGCCGACTGGGGATCACCGGTCTCGATTGCTTCGGCGAGGTCGATATGGATCTGGATCATCGCCAACTGCTCGGCATCCGAAGGGCGGGTCCGCCAGCCGATCGGCCAGGTCTGGCGCGATACGCGCTCGAACGCCCCGACGATGAGGCTGAAAACCGGATTCTTCGCAGCCTTGGCGATTTCGAGGTGAAAGGCGAGATCGTGCTCCATAACCTGTTCCGGCCGCTGGAAATTCTCGAGCATGGCGAGCGCGTGCGTCCTGATCCTTTCCACTTCGTCGGCTGTTCTGCGCAAGGCCGCCAGCATGGCGGTGCGGGTCTCAATCGTGCGGCGCACGTCATAGATTTGCTGCACCGTGATCTGCTCGGTGTGGACGCCATGCTCGATCACCAGTGACATCGCGCCATAATCCAGCTCGGCGACGGTAGCCCGTCTGCCCGCCCTCAGGTCGATAAGCCGCATGGCGGCGAGCGAGCTGAAGGCCTCGCGAACCACGGTACGCGAGACGCTCAATTGTCTCGAAAGCGCGGCCTCGCTGGGCAGCCGGTCGCCGGGCCCGAGCTCATGCGCGCGGATATGGCGCGTGATCTCGCCGATCGTATTGCTGACCAGGCTCGCTGCGTCGGAATGTTTTGCGGATACGGCCGTGCTCACGCAATCTCCAGTTCAGGAGTGGGCAAACCTGTATGGCAGGTTTTCCAGATATGTTGATAGTACTTAGGAAAGCTGTAAGTCAATCGAGTCTTCGCCGGGAACCTCGGCATCATCGCCGGGGACATCGATGACCACAGGCTTGCATGAGCGATGCTGTTGACGCGACCGATGCCGGTCGGCCGGGTGCGGGAGCCTGCGTGGTCGAACAGCGATCATCGCGCTTGGATAGGGCAGACATTCTCGTCGTGAACACCGGCGGGCGGCCGACCATGCCGCCCGAAAATATCTCGACGGACGATTCACTGCTATTTCGATCGACGCACCCCATATGAGCGGAAAGAGTGTCACTTGAGGACTTGCCTATGCTGATTTCGCGTTGGGGATGGTTTGCACTTTTGTTTGCGGGGTTGTTCCTGGCATTTTCCATGGTCGCTGTGGATCACGCCGATGCGCGCCGTGGCGGCAGCTTCGGCAGTCGCGGCATGCGCACTTTCCAGCCGGTCCCGCCGACCAGAGTTGCGCCGCAACCGGCCGCACCGGTCGAGCGCTCGATGACGCCCAATGCGGCCACGAACAATGCGGCCCGTCAGCCGCAGGCATTCCAGCGCCCGGGCTTCTTCAACGGCCTCGGCGGATCGATGATACGTGGGCTGCTTCTCGGCGGTTTGATCGGCGTTCTTCTGGGTCATGGGTTCGGCGGCTTGGCCGGCATGTTGGGTCTTTTGCTCCAAGTACTGCTGTTCGGCGGCGCGATCATGCTGGCGATCCGCTTTTTCCGCTTGCAGTCGGCGCAAAGCCCAGCGTCCGTTACGGCTGGTGCCTCGCGGGGCACCGGGACCTTTGCGCGAAACGCAGCAGCGCGGCACGAGCCGAGCAACGGCCCGACTTCCTCCATTACCGGCATCGGGTCAGGATTTGGCGGAACGAGCCAAGCCAACGCTTCCGATGAGATCACACTCACCCAAACCGACCTCGACACGTTCCAGCAACGGCTGACGGAAGTTCAGGAGGCATTCGGGCGCGAAGATCATGCTGCATTGCGCCGGTTGGTGACACCCGAGATGGTGTCCTATCTGTCCGAGGAACTTGCCGACAATGCCAAAAAGGGCGTCAGGAACGACGTGTCGGACGTCAGCCTGCTGGAGGCCGATATTGCGGAAAGTTGGCGGGAGGGTGATCGCGACTACGCGACGGCTGCTTTGCGCTATGAGTCTCGCGACGTGACCCGCGACCGCATCAGCGGCAAGATCGTTGAGGGCGGGGCCGATCAGCCGACGGAGACGGCCGAACTGTGGACCTTTACGCGGCAGAACGGCGGTGACTGGAAGCTTGCCGCAATACAGCAGCCTGGCTGATGTGCTTGCCTTCGTTGAGATCTCTGCCCAGAGGTTGTTCAGGTTTCGCGCTACCACTCGAAGACCAGCGCCCTTTTCGCGCTTGATCAATCCGTCACGGACTGATGCGGTAGCTCACCAGCGCGCGCCGGCGTCGGCCGGTCGGTCAATCGAGTCTTTAGCACGTCGATGAGGCTGATTGTGATGGCGATCACCGCAGGTCCGAGGACAAGGCCGGATGCTCCGAACAAGACGATGCCGCCGACCGCGCCGATAAAGGCCACCACCGTGTGGAGGCGCAACCGATTCCCGACAAGCATCGGATAGAGCAGATTGTCGATGCCGCCGACGATGACGCCGCCCCAGACGGTCAATATCGCTGCGCTGGCCCAAGCTCCCTCCAGTGCGAGATAGACCGCTGCGGGCACCCAGATCACAAACGCCCCGAGCACGGGCACGATGGCAAGAAGTCCCATGACAAGGCCCCAAAAGACTGGCGTCGGCAGGCCGAGCCACCAGAACATCAGGCCACCCAATGTTCCCTGGACGGCGGCGACGAACACGGTGCCGAGCAGTGTTGCATGGACGGTCTCCGCAAAGCGAGACAAGATGTAGGCTGTCTCCGGAGCGCGCAGGGGCGAAAGGCCCGCGACGGCTTGCAGGCCATGTTGGCGGTCGCGCAGAAAATAGAACAGAAGATAAAATGTCAGGCCGAACATCGCGACTTGATAGATGGAGCCACGCAATAGCGATGTGCTTTGTCCCGTCAGCCATTGCACGAATGCGGCGACTGAGCCGGCCGGATCGAATTGGTTCTCGATCCATTGGGCAATGGCCGAAAGCGTGGGATAGCCAGACATGAAGCCGACTGCGTCCCGACCGCGGATGACCTCCTCCAGATAAGTCGCTCCGTTTACCGCCTCGCGAACGAGCTGTTGTGCGACGAGCGCCAGCGGCAGGCCGACGGCGATCGCCGCGACGCTTACCGATATCAGCGCTGCCAGGTTTCGATTTCCGACCCGTCTCTCAACCCACCGGTGAGCCGGAGACAGAATAATTGCCAGGACGAGCGCCCAGGTCAATGCCGGCAAAAAAGGCCACGCCAGCAGATAACAGACATATAGACCGATCGCCGTCGCTGCCAGGACGCCGAGCAATTTCAATTGTTTCACATCCGGCATCTGTTTCAGATCGGGCATCTCTCGCCGTCTCGCAAGCCCAGCGAGCCTAATGGTTTTCCCGAAGAAAAGGCAGGTCGGTTGCCGTACCCGGTCAGGCTGCCGCTGAGGCGCTTCGAGTGACCTTCAGGGGATTTTGACGACATGCAAATTGACCTGATATCGCTCGCCTGCGCTTTGACGGCCTTTCAGCCCGTCTTTGACAGGCAGATGGGGCTTGAACAAAAGCGACGACAGGAAAACGCTTCAGAACTCCCACGGAGATGTCAGAACGAGTCCTGCCGTCTCGACGTCAGTCAGATTGCGCGTGGCGAGGCGGCCCCCGTTTACCCGAGCGATCGCCGCGATCATGCCATCGGGTGCCGACATGCCGCGTCCCTGGCGAGCAGCAGCACCCATAATTTCCCCATAAACCAGCGCAGCCTCTTCTGTCAGACCGAAGATGCGGTCTGCGAAACGCCGGCGCCAGTCCGACAGCCCTTGCTCCAGTCGTTCGGCACGTTGATCCGGTCTTATCTTCTGGATGCCGAACGCGATCTCGGCAATCGTCACGGTTGGAAGCGCGAGTTCGGCATCGTATCGGATCAGCCAGGCAATGACTGCCTCGTCTGGGGTCTTTTTCAACGTTTCGGAAACGACGTTCGTATCGACAAAGATCAAAGCTCGACGCCTCGATTCGGCCGGCGACTCTCACGGATCACCGCCTCAAGGTCGATGTCTGTGCCGGATTGCGCTGAAAGCCGCGGGTAGAAGGCAGAAGCAGGCTCACGACCGGCCTCGCGGACCTCGTAAGATTCGAGGGCGCGCTCGACCACCTCCGCAATCGAGCGGTTTTCACGACGGGCAAGCCGGTGTGCAAGATCACGCGCCTTGGCGCTGCGGACTGAGAGTTGTGGCTCGGCCATATCGGACTCCTTGGCACCCATTGTATAGGCTCATTTCGCCTGCTAGCAAGATGGCATCTGATGGCTTGATGTCAAAACCGATGTTGCAGCGAGTTGCGGCTGCGCAGAAATAGGAGATAAAATGTCAGGCCCAGCGTCGGTTGCCGTACGGGTTGTGGTGCTGTCAGGATGGCGAAACCAGAAGGCGTTGGGTGCCTAGGCAAAGCCAAAGCGCGATTCAGGGGTTTTGCAGCCTATCAAACCGCTGGCTGGGGCTTCAATGGCGGCTATCAAGGCGGAAAGTTCGTCAATGACTGGCCCTAACGGCTTGCGACCGAACCCGATGGACCAGTGCCGAGCGACAAACGGCATAGACGCATTCTCCGAACCAATCGAGCGGGCCAATCATGCTTTGGGCGCGCGCTGTCGGCTCGCGCTCCTGTTTCAACGATGTCGCCGAGGCGCGCGATCCGGCCCGTCATCCAATCCTGCCAGCGAATAGCTCGTGCTTCGCCCACCGGCTTCATCTCTCACGAGTATCCCTTGCGCCAGGAGATCATTGATATCCCGCAAGGCCGTGTCAGGTGAGGTGTTGGTCAGCACTGCCCATTTCGAGGAGGTGAGCTTGCCTTCGAAGCCGTCCAGGAGCCGATTGACGACTTTGCGCTGGCGTTCGCTTAGAGGTCGTTGGACCATCTCCTCCCAAAAACGGGCCTTTCGCAGCACATTGGCCAAAATCTCCTCGGCCCCGCTGAAGGCGCGGTCGAGGCAGCTTAGAAACCATTGCAGCCAAGGGGTGATGTCGAGACTGCCCTTCTGCGTCCGTTCGAGGATCGCGTAGTAGTCCTTCCGCTCCGCCCGGATTTGCGCGGACATGCTATAGAACCGCTGAGCGCTGCCCTCCGATCGCGCCAACATCATGTCGGCGATCGCGCGGGCGATACGGCCGTTGCCATCCTCGAAGGGATGGATGGTGACGAACCATAGATGGGCGACCCCCGCCTTCAGAACGGGATCAAGCGGCGCGTAACCGTTGAACCAGTCGATGAACGAGGCCATTTCAAGCTCAAGCCGGGCCGCTGCTGGAGCTTCATAGTGGACTTTCTCCCGGCCGATGGGACCTGAGACGACCTGCATCGGACCAGAGGCTTCATGCCGCCACGCACCGACGATAATCTTCGTCATGCCGCTGCGACCCGTCGGAAACAGGGCCGCATGCCAGGCGAACAACCGCTCATCCGTAAGTAGCGCCTGATAGTTCTGAGTTGCGTCGAGCATCATCTCGACCACGCCCTCGACATCGCGGTCGACCGGCGCCAGTGCGCCAATATTCATGCCCAGTCGGCGGGCGATGGACGACCGCACCTGTTCCTTGTCGAGAATTTCACCCTCAATTTCGCTGGATTTGAGAACGTCCTCCGTTAGGGTCTGAAGCATCGCCTCGGCACGCAATTCGAAGCCTAGCGCCTCCATCCGCCCCAGCAGCCGGCCCTGCCGATGGCGCACCGTCGCCAGTTGATCGGCAAGGTCCTGGCTGCGCCACTCGAACTGCGGCCAGTTTTCAAGCTCATAGATATAGGTCGCCATATTCTCCGCACTTTTTGCGTCGAATATGGGCCTCAATCGTCGTATATGCAAGATCATTTGCCGCGATTTATGCGGTGAATAGACCAGCTAAACACCGCATGGTCACGGCTTATTATTCCTCTTGTCGGCTTCTTCTCTCAAAGACCTCCCATTTTGAGGCTACCGATGTGGTCCACAAGGTCAGCCGTGCTTCGGTTCAACCCTTCGCAAGATCGCCCGCCTTGCCGCTACGAATTGAGAGCTGTGGCTCGGCCATATAGGATTCCTTCGCAGCATTACTTAAACCCACTGGACCCAAGGCGGTCGCCCTCAGTCCGCAGTAGACCTGCCCAAGCTCCACCCGTCCGAAGAGTCCGTGCGTTGCGGCCGCCTTAACGCCGGATTGTGAGCGCCGCATCTACCGCTCGCGACTTCGGCTACGACGCTCCCGACGACCAGCTCCTGCGCTCATCGCTCCATCTGGCACGCTTGATGAAACTGCTCGACCGCCATTCTAGAAAGACGACTGACAAGGCCCCCCTTTGCCGGCATGATGCAAGCATCAACATCTGAGCCTTCCATGCTCAAATCGCCAAGGGTTGTTGAGAACTTCGGATGACCCGTATCGCAACCTTTAACGTCAACGGGGTGAACGGTCGTCTGCCCTTGCTCACCAAGTGGCTGGGTCAGACCGACTATGACATCGTGTGCCTTCAGGAATTGAAGACTTCGGATGAGAAATTTCCCGCGGAAGCCGTCAGGAACGCCGGTTATGGCGCGATCTGGCACGGGCAAAAGTCCTACAACGGTGTAGCCATACTCGCACGGGGAAAGGAGCCCCTGGAGCGTCGACGCGGCCTGCCGGGTGACCCTGACGACACTCACAGCCGGTATATCGAGGCAGAGGTGGATGGGATCGTCGTGGGGTGCATCTACCTGCCCAACGGCAATCCAGCGCCCGGCCCGAAATTCGACTACAAGCTCCGCTGGTTCGACCGTCTGATCAGCTACGGCCAGCTACTGCTCAAGGAGGGGATCACAAGCGTTCTGTGCGGCGACTATAACGTCGTGCCAACGCCGATCGATGCGGTGGTGCCGAGACGTTGGACGGGCGACGCAGTCTACTTTCCGGAGAGCAGGCAGGCCTACGCCGAAATGCTAGACAGTGGCTGGATGGATGCCGTCCGCTGCATTCATCCGGAGAAAGGCATCTACACGTACTGGAACTTCTCCTACCGAGGCGCTTATGATCGGAGTTCCGGCCTGCGGATGGACCACCTCCTCGTCAGCCCATCACTTTCGAACAGGTTACGTGACGCGGGCGTGGACGTTGACCTGCGAGGCTGGGAAAAGCCGAGTGATCACGTGCCCGCCTGGATAGAGATCGACCCGTCCGGCAAGTAGTTGACATGATCGAATGTTCGGCGGAATCGC
>NZ_JAMYPD010000053.1:0-24445 GCF_040320195.1 Mesorhizobium sp. M0768
TTGTCTGGCTCATCTCAATCACTGCGACCAACGTGCTGTCCTGATCAAGGGCAGTAAGGGATTTGCTTGCATCAAAGGATGGTGACATGGGGCGCTCCTTAGGTAGCTGCTCAACAGCGTCGAGGGTGCCACACGCTCGCCGCCGCCCATAGCATCTACAGCGCTATCGACGGCGCGCTCGCGAGCGGCTTCGCTACCGCCGAGCTACACCACCTGTAGGGACGCGACCACAGATTTCAGGTGGCGACAGATCTCAGGTGGCGACAGATCCCCTATTCAACCGTTGCAACAAAACCTCCACTTGACAACTACCAGAACAGGTCGGTGCGCTTTTTGTAGGGTTTGCTAGGGTATTTGGGAATGAACCGTCGCGACGCATCGAGTTTACTCAACTTGAATCGATGAGACGGGCGTGAAGATTCGTCGCTTGTTCGCAACTGCGGTGCCTCCGGTCCCGAAGTTGCACGACAAAGGCAAGGAGCCAAAATATGTGCGGCATCTGTGGATGGATTGATTTCGATCGTGACCTAGGAAGTCCCGACGCGCGCAGGGAGATCGCCGACATGACGGCCACTATGGCCAATCGTGGTCCGGATGACGAGGGGACTTGGATCGACGGACCTGCGGCGCTGGGACACCGCCGGCTAGCGATCATCGATATCCAGGGCGGCCGCCAGCCGATGACGCACCAGGAAGAGGGCCGGCCGGCGTTGGTGCTCGTCTACACGGGCGAGACTTACAACTACCGCGAGCTGCGTCAACGGCTTGCCGGCCTGGGCCATCGGTTCTACACGAGCAGTGACACCGAGGTGGTGCTGCGCGCCCACCGCGAGTGGGGCCACCGCGACCCCCGCATCGCCGTGAGCGAACTCAACGGGATGTTTGCCTACGCACTCTGGGACACCGCCAAGCGCGAACTGCTTCTCATACGCGACCGGCTCGGCATCAAGCCGCTTTACTACTACCCGATCGAGCACGGACTGTTATTCGGCTCGGAGCCAAAGGCGATCCTCGCCAATAGTCTCGCGGAACCGGCCATGGACGCCGACGGGCTTCGTCGCACCTTGTCCTTCATACCCGATCCGGGCAGCACCGTGTTCCGCGGGATGCGTGAGGTACGGCCCGGCCACATCGTCCGCGTGACCCGCGACGGCATCAAGGAGATGAGCTACTGGCAGCTCACCGACAGCGGGCACACCGACGACGTGCCTACCACCGTTCGGCGCGTCCGCGAGTTGCTCGAGGACACGATCCAGCGGCAGCTTGTCGCCGACGTGCCGCTGTGCACACTCTTATCGGGCGGGCTTGATTCCTCGGCCATGACCGCACTGGCCGCGCGCTTCAGCGACGAGCGGATCCGGTCCTTCGCGGTCGACTTCGTCGGGTACACTGAGAACTTTATCCCCGGCCCGCGGCACCCCACACCCGATGGACCGTACGTGCAGGAGGTCGCGAAAAAGGTTGGTACCGACCACACGGACATCACGTTGTCCGCGCACGAACTCATGGACCCGAACGTGCGGGCCGCCACTCTCCACGCACGGGACCTGCCGTTGACCATGGGCGACTTTGATAACTCTCTCTACCTGCTGTTCCGGGCCATCCGGCAACACTCGACGGTGGCCCTGTCTGGGGAGTCGGCCGACGAGCTTTTCGGCGGCTACTCGTATTTCCACGACCTCGCGCACGTTCAGCGCGACACGTTTCCCTGGATCGAAGATACCGACGATTTCGCGCGGTGTTTCCTACACCCCGGCCTGGTCGAGAAACTTGACGTCCCCGGCTACCTCGACGAGCAGTACCGCAGGGCACTTGCGGAAGTACCCGCCCTGACCGGGCCGGCCTCGGCCGATCCGCACGAGCGTCGGATGCGCGAGGTCTGCTATCTCTCTCTCACGCGTTACCTGCCGACGCTGCTCGACCGCAAGGACCGGATGAGCATGGCTTTGGGCCTCGAGGTGCGGGTCCCTTTCTGCGACCACCGCCTTGTTGAGTACGTGTTTGGCACCCCATGGGCCCACAAGACTTTCGACAGGCGCGAGAAGAGCCTGCTGCGGGCCGCCACCGCGGACCTGCTCCCGCAATCGGTGGTGCAGCGAGTAAAGTGCGCGTACCCAGATATCCAGGATCCCACCTATGACAAAATGCTGCGCACGCGTTTCGCTGCGCTGCTGAATGACCGCAATGCGGCATTGGCGCCGCTGTTGTCCCTTGAGCGGTCCCGCGCGGTGCTCGATGCCACCGACAACCGCAGCAGGATAGAGCGTATCCTGACGCTGCAGGATTTCCTGACCGATTACAAGGTGAGCCTCGCGGTCTGAGACGGCGGAACACGCATAAGGATCACAAAGGAGTCCAGAGCGCCCGCATGGTCCTGTCGGACCCTGTGGCGAGACTATACAGCGGGTCGTGTTTGAGACGAGGCCGCTGTGAATGTGGTTCTATCCTGCGCTGACGGCAGAGGGCCCCTGCTGGTAATGTGCATCGACGCGCGGCATGCCAAGGCTGCGCTCGATATGGCCGCGGACCAGACCGATGCGAAGGATGCGACGGCGTGGCACATCTGGCGGAGGTCATCCTCTACCGAGAGGTTCGGGCCAAAGGTTTCGACAGTATGCTGATCCGCAGCTGATCACCGTCGGTTCGGAGGCTTGGCCAACATCTGCTTGCCGGCGATCTGGATCGACCGGAGCTGAAGCCATGTGTCAGCCTCGAGATTATGTGCATGCGGAGGCATTCAGGGTAGCCCAGGGGCAGCATCGTCCGATCCGCCAGAGGCGAGGTGGCGGCTCGGCCGGGGTCTTGGAGCAGGGCAAAGGCATGGGATGGATCGCCAGGGAACCTATGAGATCCCGCTTACGTCCACAAGCGAAGTACGCCGGAACAGGAACCGCCGGTTGACCATCGGTCCAGGCTCGATGAGCGTCCTCCACGCTCATCGGGAGCGCCTCGGCGAGCACGAACATGGGAGGCGCATGTGGGGCCTGTGACCGAAACTATAAGCGAGCAGGTATGCGTGAGCGGGAGGTCGTAGCGCCTTCATACTAGCGGTGAAGACGGGGTTCACCGGGACCCGACGGAGCGAAGGGAGGCGTCATGTGTAGAGAACCGTTGACCTGAAACATGGGAGGGGGCTCTGAACCCCACAAACCTGTCTACCAACCGACAACGGATAGCCGAACTGGCGAGGACGAAAACGGGGTGTGGCGCTGTGCTCGCTCCACCATGTCATCGATCTGGACTGGACTGCCGCGCCGCTTATTGCGGCTTGGCAGGCGGCGGCACGGTGGGCGCCGGACGCGGCAAGAGCTCGAAGGGGCTCGACGTGGCGCACACCTTGTTGGTGGCAATCCGCAGGTAATCGGCGGTGGTCGCGAGGCTGCGGTGACCGAGCAGCAGTTCAATGGTGCGCACGTCGGCGCCGGCCTCCAACAGATGCACGCGAAGGCGTGCCTCAAACTGTGTGGCGTGACCGGTTTGGACAATCCGGAGAGGTCGTGCGCTTTCGCGCAGGCTTGTCCCACCGCACTGCTGGTGATCGGCTGGCCGGCGCGATCGCCGGGGAAGAGGCACACCTTTGGCCGCCGCATGTTCCAATAGTCGCGCAGGATCTCCAGCAGCTTCGGCGACAGCATCACGTAGCGGTCCTTCTGGCCTTTGCCTGCTCGACGCCGATGACAATTCTCTGGCGTGGGCTTCAGCTGAACCGCTTCCGAGATGCGCAAGCCGGCGGCATAGCAAGTGGTCAGGATGGCGTGGTGTTTGACGTCGAGGACGCAACCGAGGAACCGCTGAACTTGCTCGGGACTGAGGACGATCGATAGCCTCTGCGGCTTCTTGGAAGCGGGAGGACCTCTTCAGGCGCCCAGTCCCGATCGAGCGTCACATTGTAGAGAAAGCGTAGCGCCGCAATGGCGGCGTGAATCGAGCCGGGCGACAGCTTCTTCTCGTTGACCAGATAGACCTGATAGGTCCGAATATCCTCTCGCAGAGACGACAGCTGGGTGTTGAACGCGAAGGGGCGTCCACATGGGGTAATCGCGGGAGCGACGCGCCCTGGAACCGATCATAGCCTTGGAGGGTGGCTGTTCCCCGATTAGATGAAATAAGGGCTCACGACTGGACGCCGGGCCCAGCATCAACGGAGAACAGCCATGGAAGAACATATCGGTCTCGACGTGTCGATGAAAGAGACGGCAGTGTCGATCCGCCGTGAAGGCGAACGGATCTGGCGCGGGAAGTGCGCATCTGATCCCAGGATCATTGCCGAGCTTGTCCGCAAGCGGGCGCCGGCCGCAAAGCGCGTCGTGTTCGAAACCGGCCCGCTGTCAGTTTGGTTCTATCATGCGCTGCGCGCCGAGGGATTGCCAGCCATCTGCATCGATGCGCGCCATGCCAAAGCCGCTCTCGATATGGCGGCGAACAAGACGGATGCGAATGACGCCGATGGTTTGGCGCGTCTTGCTGAAGCAGGATTCTTTCGCGAGGTGCGCGTGAAAGGCTTCGACAGTATGTTGACCCGCACGCTCGTGGCAGCACGCACTCGGCTGGTCCGGATCACCGTCGAGCTTTCCAACCAGATCCGAGGGATCATGAAAACGTTCGGCTTGCTCGTTCCCGCCGGTAAGGGAACTACATTCGAAAAGAATGTCCGGAGCCTTCTTATCGATCAGAGCGAGCTTGCTCCTGTCGTCCTACCGATGTTGGAAGCCTGGCGCAGCATTCGCATCCGTGCCGCCGAGCTTGGGCGCCAGCTTGTCGCAGATGCACGTCAAAGCCAAGCATGCCGCATACTCATGTCGATCCCCGGCATCGGCGCCATTACCGCAACCTCTTTCGCCACTGCCATTGAAGATCCGGGCAACTTCAAGAAGTCCCGCTCTGTTGCCGCTTGGATCGGCCTGACAACTCGCCGCTACCAATCGGGAGAAGTCGATTATGACGGCCATATATCCCGACGCGGCGATCGACATTTGCGGGGACTTCTCTATGAGGCTGCGGCGGTCATCCTGACACGCAGCTCGATCGACAGCAGCCTGCGCACGTGGGGCCTCAAGCTCCGGGAGAGGGTTGGCTTCAAACGAGCTGCCGTGGCTGTGGCGCGCAAACTGGCGGTGATAATGCATTCGATGCTCAAGACCGGTGAGTTCTTTGATCGAAATGCAGGCGCCACAGCATGAAATCTTGCGAATAGCGTTCAGGATCTGAGCGCCTGAGACGTCCCTGCCGGGACGTGAGCCGAGCCATTCCGCTGATGGGGTTGCACCGCTGTCTCAGCAAAGTGCGTCGTCCACATTGAAGGCTCGTCCGCGGAGCTCCATCATGCGGCGACTGATGTCGACCGCGAAGACAACCATGCACCCGGCAGCGTCGTCTCGACGCAATTACATGCTTGACGTCCAAGCGGCGATTAGACAACATGCTTGACGTCCAAGCGGCGATTAGACAACCCCATCAGTCCCTGCGCTGGCGAAGTTGGGTCATGACAAACTCCTCCTTTGTCCGATGGAATGGGCTGCGAGCAGCCACTCCATGCTGAGAAAGCGAGAGCTTCTTGTGGACTCCTGACCAGCGCGACGAACGAAGCCATAAAGATCGCGCCGTCGGCCTACACCTTCCTTGCCGCTCCGCGATCGCGGAGCAGGTTAGTCCAAGTGAAGATATGCTCACCTGACCATGTCTTTACGTACTGTTTGACATATTGCGGAGGGATCAGCGTCGTGCCCGAACGACTGCAGGAGACGCGCTCATTGGTGCGATCCGCCGCACGCTTCGATCGCTACCACCGTCGGCGACAGCTTCTCAAACAATGTTACCACCTCCTTGCGCCGCAACTTCTTGCGCAGCACTGGCTCCTCAGCCGCGTTTACGCCATGGAGTTGGAAGACGTGCTTTGACGTTTCGATGCCAATTCGAATAATTTGTTCCACGGACGGTCTCCTTTGCTAGAGTTCTGCAACGACCTCATTTTGGCGCATCGATGCCGTGCGGGCCCGTCCACCTCAACATCATGCGGCGGCCTAACGTCGACAGCGAAGAGAAGCGAGTGACCCGCGGGGCGACATGGTCCGGAAAAATATCAGGAGGAGCTTGACCTCAACGACCCCAATCAGAGAAGCCTGTCAGGTCCGTCTCGTTCTGCACACCGCCGCATACTGGTTAATGCTCACCCTGCGCGAGGCGGTGCCCACGACCCGTCATGTGCGCAACGCCAAGTTCGCCACAGTGCGGCTCAGGCTTCTCAAGCTCAGCCCCCGCGTTGCCGAAACGATCTCGCGCGTCCGCCTGGCCTTCGCCGCTGTCTGTCCTAAGGCAAGTCTGTTCCGAGCGATCGCTATCACGCCGCAGCCCGCGGCGCCATGAGCGCCGGCGCATCTAGCCCCAAATGAACCCGCATCAGCCGACCTCCAGCGTGTTCCAAAGTCCAGTCTCAGCTGCGGTAAAAAAGACGGCTAACACCTTCATGACCGAACCCTCAGCGACAAGGGAACCAGCTGCTCGTGAATAGGACTGCTAGCCTGGGAGCAGTAGAAATCATGTTGTTTGAACGCACTCAGCAAGAGGCATCAACATGCCGAGCAACACGTGACCAGGCTGGGGGCTCGCAGTCTGTTCAGCAGGCGAGCTGTACAGAACTCCGGTCTGGCCCGGTACCAGCGCACGCAGATGCTGGATGACTGACTTGTTATACTGGGGTCTCTGGAAGATCACAATTCTCCGAGGCTCGTCGAGACGCTTCTTGTCACACCGCCGGCAATTAACGGGCAACAGATCCTACCAAAACATTTCACAGAAGCTTTGCAACCGCAAATCGCCGACAATGGTACGTTCATCCCAAGGTCTGAGGAGAGGCAAGGATAAAACGCGATATCTATTTTACGCTCTGACCGCACAGCACGCAACGGAGGGTCAACGCCAATGAAAAGAAGAGCGCTCATCATGGTTGAAGGCCATGCGCGTACTGGTCTGCTATTCATCCAAGCGGCCCAACGTCTTGGTCTTCACCCAATTACCCTGTCGACTGATCCAGCTCGTTACGACTATCTGGCGGCGGAACGCATCGAGACAATCCGTGTCGATACAGACAATCTCGATGCACTAATCCACGAATGTTCCCGCCTGGGTGCGACCTATGACATTGCTGGTATTACGGCCGCCGAGGAGGAGGTCTATGCGACAGTCGGCAAGCTCTGCCGATATTTCAATCTACCGGGACCGAACCCAGCATCGATTGAACGATGCTGCGACAAGTACGTTCAGCGTCAGCTCCTTGCGGAGGCTGGCGTTCCAGTACCTGCTTATCGCTTGGCAGCGACTGCGACGGACGTAGAAAGCTCTGCCGCTGAGATCGGCTTGCCGGTGATTCTTAAGCCAGCCGTAGGCACCGGCAGCAGCGGTGTCCGATTGTGCCGTAATGTCGACGATGTAGCCGAACATACGACTTTTCTGTTGGGCGGGGAGCATATATGGCGGTCTTCGCCGAAGATACTGGTTGAAGAATTCGCACAAGGCCCATTCTATGGCGCTGATATAATGGGAACTGAGGTCATTGCGATTGCCGCCGCTGACTTCGGCCCCCTACCGCATTTCGTCTTTCGTGAGTGCATCCATCCGGCCCCGCTGACTGAGGACGAGCATAAGCGCATCGCCGATATTTCGCTGAGTTGTTTGCGAGCTCTCGACCTTGGATGGGGGCCAACGATTATTCAATTCCGGTGGACGAAGCTTGGCCCAGTTGTCATTGAAGTCAATCCGCGTCTTCCGGGTGGGACCGATCCTCAACTGGTTCAGCTGGCTTACGGTGTCGATCTCATAACCGAACACATCAAGGTTGTCAGCGGCGGCGAATGGGATTTGCGCAAAAGGCGTTCGCACGCCGCGGCCGTGCGGTACCTAATTCCTGATCGCGATGGCACCCTCGATTGGATCGACGGCGACAGTCGGGCGGCTGCTATATCAGGCGTTTCCGAGGTGAAGTTTTATGTTGATCCCAAGACGCCAATCGTGAGGAAGGGCGATCACCGAGACCGCATTGGACATGTTATTGCCGCTTCACCCAACAGTGCCCAGACTGAGGCGATACTTCAGCGTGCCGTCGACTTAATCGGTTGGTCGATCTCACCATTTCCGACCCTTGGCAAACAAGGACAATCAGCAGCCCCTCACCTCCCCGCACCAGCGGAGATGGCGCGAACGACGCCGGCAGGAAAGCCGGCCGATCGCGGAGGCACTTGAGGAATGGATGCGGGCCAATCGTCCCGAAGCTCTCCGGTTGCTGAGCCAATCGACTACATGCTGAAGCGCTGGGGCGGCTTCACAATCTTCCGCGCGATAGCCTGGTCTGTCTGGTCGGGGCAGCGATCCGCCCGAGCTCGGCACGAGCGGCGCGGGTACTCGGGCTCGCCACTTGGCAGATCTTCGGCGCGGCGCGAACTGTGCCTTTAGAATGGAGGTCAAAGTGACGACAGGATCCTCGAAAATTGCGCTCGTGACCGGCGGCAGCACGGGCATCGGCGCCGCCACCTGCCGGCTTCTCTGCGAACAGGGGTGGGCTCTCGGCGTCAACTATCGACACAATCGGACACCGGCAGACCGTGTCGTAGCGGATATCGAGCGGGCCGGCGGCAGGGCCGTTCCTGTACAGGGCGATGTCGCGAACGAGGCCGAGGTTGCGGGAATGTTCGGTACCCTGGACCGTGAGTTCGGGACGCTGACCGCTCTTGTGAATTGTGCCGGCATTGTCGGCAGGCGGGGGCGTTTCATCGATTTAGACCCTGCCGGCATTCGTCAAGTGATTGAAGTCAATCTCCTCGGGACGCTGTACTGCTCGCTTGAGGCAATCCGACGCATGTCGACGCGGCGCGGCGGCCAGGGCGGTGGGATCGTCAACATCTCGTCCGGGCTGTCGAAGACCGGCGGTGCCCTGTCACCCGACCCGGTCTTCCAGCCTGATCCGGAGGGTAAAGCCTCGGGAGGACGGGTGCCTTATTCAACTTCGAAGGGCGCCATCAACTCCTTCACCGTGGCACTCGCCCAGGAGGTCGCGCGCGAAGGCATAAGAGTCAATACGGTAAGCCCAGGGCCAACACGAACTGAGCTTCCCGATCCCATTCAGATCGCCGAGGCCGAGGTCACAATCCCGATCGGCCGGGCCGCCGACGCGCGGGAGATAGCCGAGGCGATCGCTTGGCTTCTGTCCGATAACGCGAGCTATGTTGCCGGCGCCTATCTGCGCGTTGGAGGAGGACGAATTGGATAGGACAGTGCGCCGCAGAGCAGGCTGTTGAAGAACGCGCTCGCCGCGTCGCGCCGATGCGACACGGCATCGCTGCCTCGACGGGGGTGGCAGCACCATATAGAATCCGAGCGTTTCGTTTTCCTGGACGAGACCGGTGGCCACGACCGTCATGGCGCGCAGATATGGCTGGGCTGTTCGTGGCCAGGCCTGGTCGATGCAGCCCCATGGCCGGAAAAAACTTCTGCAAAACGTGGCACACTCGGCGCCCAGACAGCCGAGCCTTTTTCGCTGCGCCAGCGTCAGGGCTGAGTCCGCCCACAAGGACGTATTTGATCTCGAGGAATTCGTCGATGGCGTGGAGGGACCCCTCGCGGCCGAGGCCGGATTCTTTGACGCCCCCAAAGGGGGCGACCTCGGTGCCGAGAATGGCGGAGTTGATGCCAACCATGCCGCATTCCAGCTCCTCGGCGACATGAAAGGCGCGGCCGAGATCCTTGGTGTAGAAATAGGCTGCCAGCCCGAAGGGCGTGTCGTTGGCGAGCGCGACGACCTCCTCCTCGGAACGGAAGGAGTAGATTGGGGCGACGGGGCCGAAGGTCTCCTCGTGCATAACCAGCATCATCGTGGTGACGCCCGACAGAACAGTCGGCTCATAGAAGCTTCGGGCGAGAGCATGGCGCTTGCCGCCGATGATTATCCTGGCGCCGTTGGCGACGGCGTCGGCAACGTGACGCTCGACCTTTTCGACCGCACGCTGATTGATGAGCGGCCCCTGCACGAAGCCGACCTCGACGCCGTTGCCGACCTTGAGTTCGGCAACCCTGCCGGCGAACCTCTCGACGAAGGCATCATGGATTCCTTCCTGCACGAAAAGCCGATTGGTGCAGACACATGTCTGGCCCATGTTGCGGAACTTGGCCGTGATCGCGCCGGCCACCGCCGCCTCGAGATCGGCATCGTCGAAGACGATGAAAGGGGCATTGCCGCCGAGTTCGAGCCCAACCTTCTTCACCGTTGAGGCCGCCTGTTGCATCAGGAGCTTGCCGACCGGCGTCGAGCCGGTGAAGCTGATGAACCGCACCGCCAGATGTGAGTTATCACCATGCCAATCGCGACCGCATCGCCTGTCACGACGTTGAGCGCGCCTCTGGGAAAGCCTGCCCGCTCGGCGAGCGCAGCGCCAGTGCGGTCAGCGGCGCGCGCCGCGATCACGCCCTGGAACTTCCCGGCTGCGATGATCACGCTCAAATGCTCGCCGGGCCTGGCGGCGGGCTGCACTTTTGTGATCAAGCCCGCGCCCGCCGACCGGCTGCTTCTGCACGATGATGCGCGAGCCCGGGAACGGCGACGGAATAGTCTCGCCTTAGATGCGCTTTGGCCTCCTCGGCGTAGAACTCGACGAAGGAGGCGGCATAGGCGACCTCTCCGCGCGCCTCGTCCAGCGGCTTGCCCTGCTCGGCGGTCATGATCTGCGCTAGGTCTTCCTGGTTCGCCATGATCAGCTCAAACCATGTGCGCAGGATCTGCGAACGCTCCTTGGCGCTTTTCCGCGCCCATGGCTTGAAAGCCCGGCTCGCGGCCTTGACCGCAGCATCGTCTCGGCCTCGCCGAAGCGCGGCACCTTGGCCAGAACCTCCCCCGTCGCCGGGTTGTCGACCGCGTCGATACCGTCCCCGATCCAGGCGCCGTCCACCTAGCACTGGGCCTTCAGGAGCGGGGAATCGGAGAGATTTATGGTCTTCTCGATGAAGCTCATGGGAATTTTTCCAATCGTCGGGGCTAGTAGAACGGAGGACGTCATGGGACGGATCATTGTCCTGGCTGCACATCACCCGATCGCGAGCTCCTTCCCAAGGACATTCCGGGAAGAGTGAAAAGGTGGTGCCTCGAAGAGATTAACGTTCTGCTAGGTCCAAACTCGCCCAAACAGGCGTGCCGCGAAGTTCGGCTCAGGAACCTCGTCCTCCGGGAAGATCGGCCTGCGCTTCTTGAACGGCAGCAGGCCGGGCTGGAAATTCGAAATGCCGGGCGTGTCGACGACGATGCAGGGGCCGACCGAGGCGAAAGAAATCTTGAAATGATGGCCGGATTTGGTGACTACAATGTCATAGGCGGCCGGATCGACGCCTTGACTGCGGAAGGCGGCCGGATCTTGCGTGAAGCCCGGCAGGCTCGTCACGAGGACCGTCACATTGTCCCGGTGCAGCACGGCTGTCGCGCCGAGCGCGCCGGGCTCGTTCGCGAGAAAAGGGCCGTCGTGAACAAAATGTCCGTCGCCCAGATGCTCGATTCGCCATTCGCCGTCTACGGGAGAGATACCTTTCGACAGCCTGCCACCGATCGGTCCTCGATAGACAGAACCGACACCGAGCCTGCCCGCCGCAGCGACCACTTCTGGATCTGTTAGCGGGATGAGAGCCCGGATAGTGTGCCAGCGCGAGAGCAGTTCACTGATGATGACGGTTCCATCTCCCGCGGCACCTGCGAGCACGCGATCGCCCTGATCGCCCACGATGACCGGGCCCTGGAGACGTTCCGCTGCCACGTCCGCCAGCATGTCCTCGAGAGGCACGAAATCTGGCTTGAAGGCGAACCGTTTCAGCCAAAGCTCGTGTGCCAACTGGGCCGCGATCTCCGCGGCCACATCCGCTGCTCCATCAGTCGTCACCGTGATGCACTGGCCGCCGTCGGCAACGTCGACGAGCGTCGTCGTATTGTAAATCGAGATGTCCAGGACGGCCGGCTCCTGCGCCGAAATCTGGCGTCGCAACTGGTGTACCTCACAGAGCGGCCCGTGGGCGGTTTCCATCTGGACGCCTACGATCATAGGTAGGCGCACGGCGGCCGTAACCGGTACAATCCTGCCTTCGAGCATCGCGAGCATGAGTTCCACGGCCCGTTCACCCGCGAGAGGGTAGTCTGTGTGCGGGTTCTCCTTGCAGGCAACGATGATGTCGGCGTTCGCAAGCATTGCGTCGGTGACGTGGGCGTGCAGGTCGAGGCTGACGGCGATGACAACCCGCGGCCTGAGGGCTTTCCGGATCGCCGCAATGAGATCGCCCTCAGGATCGTCCAGTATTTCGGTCACCATGGCCCCGTGAAGGTCGAGATAGACACCGTCGGGCTCCGTCTCTCGAACTGCTGCGACAATGTCGTCACGCAGGCGCTCATAGACGGCATCGACGATCGGCCCGCCCGGCGGAGCCACTGCCGAGAGGCCGGGAAGGATGAGCGCTCCAGCGCGCTCGAGACGTCTGCAGGCACCGCCAAGTGAGGCGTTTGAGACCTGTGCCTTGGCCGTGAGCGCAGCTCCGCGAACAACGCAGAAGCTGGAAAGGGTCGTTTGGACCGCGCTGAAGCTATTGCCCTCGTGGAAAAGGCTCGACACGAACACCCGGACCATTCCGCTCCCCATGATGCACCAAATTGGCTTCATCATGGAACAATGGAATCTATATGTCCAGATATGTTACATCAAATTGCAAAGCTGCCATGCGTAACAATGGAGAGGGAGTCATGAGCAACAGGCCACGATAGCGCCGATCGCCGATGGTCATCGAGCACGCGTAGTCGGTGCGATTTTGCCATTTGTTCTGCTTGCTCCGGCCATGGCAAAGGGCAAAAGCAAGCTCGTCATGGCGGGACCGGTGGCCAGTACGAGCAGATCCTGCGCACACCCGCCGTGTCTGCGGCCGACCATTCGTGGAACGGCCTTTAACCGCAACTTCTGCCTCTGCGAAACGGAACTGGAGTGCGTAACGTTTCGACACAGACGGGGAAGGGCGAGGCCGACATCGTTTACTACAACGGCCATTTGGGCGGCGTTCTCGATACCGATCGGCTCCTTATGAAGGTTCATCCCGTCCGCCGAGAATCATTGAGGCTTCGACAACCTGCGGATTTTGCAAAGCCGAACAAGAGGTCCGTTAATTCCCGGACAGCAGTTTCGCTAATGCCGGGACAGTTTGGCGATGTCGGTCCTCGGGTGCCTTGTTGCGTTCATGGATGATTGTTTTCGCGGTTTTGGGTGGCGGTGAGGGCGCGGCTTTTTGCTTTCGCATGCTGTCGCCCTGGACCACGATGCGCTGGGCGTTGTGAACGATCCTGTCGAGAACGGCGTCGGCGACGGTGGGTCTGCAATCAGGTCATGCCATCTGGCCACCGGGGCTTGGGCGGTGATGATTGTGGATTTGCGCCGATAGCATTCCTCGAAGATTTCGAACAGGTGGAAGCGCTGCTGGTCGGTGAGACTGTGAGTTCCAAAGTCGTCGAGGATGAGCAGTTTACCGCCTCGGTGACCGCCATTCTCATTTCCGGCCTCGATCGGGCCAGTTCCGCAGAACCGGCAAAGCCGACACCGCCGCACGCCAGCATCCGCGGCAGGAGGACGAGCAGCGTCGGCGGCAAGGAAGACGAGGACGAGCCCGACCACGAGCTCGAAGAGGACGATACCGAGCGAGATGCGCACGGGAGGTGCGAACGGCCCGGCAGCCCCGGCCACAGAGCTTGCGTCAGTCGACACCATAGAACCGTTGTTGAGAGAGAGCCTTTCGGAAGACGAGGACAATGAGGAGTGTGGTCGGCAGCAATGCTAGAGCGGGCGTGACGTAGAAGCCGATCGCCAGGATGAAGGTCATGAGCGAGCCCACGAACACGCCGGGAAGGCTGAGCGGCAGGACGGTCCTAAGAAAGTGGTAGCCCCGCCCGCCCCGAGATTGCGCGCCGCCCGGGTGAGTCCTTAGGTAATCGTGCGCAACGCCAGGTAAATGGGCAGGTTCATGAAGGGCAGGAGCACGTGCGTCATGGATATCATGACAGCGCCATCGGTGTAGATAAGGCACAACGCGGCCGCGACGAGCCGGCCTCCATGAGCGTGTTGTTGACGATGCCGTCCCGCTTTTGGGCCAGGCCGCCGCTGCTCATCACAGCCACGCGGTCGGACATGGTGAGCGCCTCCTCCTGGTCATGCGTCACGTAGATGACGGTCACCTTGAGGCGCTGCTGCAGGGTCTTGATCTCGATTTGCATCTCGCCCGCAGCTTCTTGTCGAGCGCGCCGAGCGGCTCGGACATAAGCAGTACCGGCCGCTCGCAAACAAGTGCTCGGGCTACTGCGATGTCTTGCTGCTGGCCGCCCGACAGTTCGCAGGCGGGCGCCGTAGCCTTCGAGGCGCACGAGGGCGAGAGCTGCCTCCACCCGCCGCTCGATCTCGCTGCGCTCCACCTTTCGCATCTTGAGCGGAAAGGATGTTTTGGGCGACCGTCATGTGCAGGAATAGCGCGTATATCTGGAAGAGTATGCCGATATCGCGCTTGTTGGGCGGGCACGTGCGTGATGTCCCTCGCGCCCACCCGGACGAGTCCTGCGCTTGTAAGTTCGAAACCCGCGATCACCATTGCCGGAGCCGGAACGCCCCAGGAGCGATACGAACTCGCCCTCGCGCGCGGCGAGCGACACCCGTCCACCGCGAGCACCTGCCCGTACGCCTTCGACACGCCTTCGATCGATCCGGGACTGCCGGTCATGTTTCTTGCCTTGCGTCCACCCTCGCCCCTCGGTTTGCTGGGCCGGCGGTATGCCGGTCCACTGATCCGGCGTCGAGTATTCCACTCGCGATTCACCAGTTTTTGATATTTGATGTAACACTGAACTGACCCAGAGCCCTTGTCAAGCAGGTTTGCGAGGTTCATGGTCCAACCCCTCGATCAGCACTTTGGTCCTTCATGCATCAGAACATTGTCCAAGCACCACTCGCGCCCCTCGACCGCCAGAGTAGCCTCGGCGAGCTCGCCTATGAGAGTCTGAAGGACACTATTATCGGCGGGCAGTGCGAACCGGGCACCAAGCTCACGGTGCGCTCAGTCGCGCAAGCGCTCCACGTCTCGACGACGCCGGCGCGCGATGCCATCAACCGGCTGATTGGCGAAGGTGCGCTCGTCAATATCGGGCCGAAAACGGTCGTGGTGCCCGTGCTAACAATGGCCGCGCTTGACGAGGTCACAAAGATCCGCCTCGCCCTCGAAGGCCTCGCCGCTCAAGAGGCGACGCCACACGTGAGCGAGGCCGACATCGCTTTTCTCGAGGACACGCAGGAGAAGCTCAACACGGCTCTCGACGAGAGGCGCTACATGGAGGTGCTGCGGCTCAACAAGCATTTCCACTTTCGCATCTACGAGCGCTCGCAGATGCCGCGCCTCGTCGCCATGATCGAATCGCAGTGGCTCAGGATCGGCCCGTCTTTCAACGGTCTCTATCCCGAATTCGCCATCAAGCGACAAGGCGTGGCGAATCATCAGTGGGCCCTGCGCGGCCTCAAGGATCGTGATCCCGCGACGGTTCGCGCGGCCATCGAAAATGACCTACGCGACGGATACCGTCGGCTGAGCAATCTCGTGCACTCTCGCGGCGACTGAGCCGGCAATACTCCTCACTCAACATTTTTGTTGCATCAAATACATTCTCTTCTATTGTCCCGGCCTCCATAGCAAGAGGAGAGCCGTGTGGTCGAGCAAGCAGCATTCTCCCCCCATCCGCCCGTCGGGCCGCGTTCGGCCGAGGCCTTCGGCCGGGCGCGTAGGGTTTTCCCGGACGGCACGGCGCGGGTCACGATCGAGCGCGATCCCATTCCCCGCTACATGCATCACGGAGAGGGTGCATTTCTCGTCGACATCGACGGGTGCCGCTTTCTCGACCTTAACAGCAACTTCACGACCCTCATCCACGGCCACGCCTTCCCGCCCGTGATCGAGGCTGTGACGCAACAGCTCAGGAGCGGAAGCTGCTTCGCAAACCCGACCGAGATCGAAATTGCACTCGCCGAGCTTCTCTGCGCCCGCATTCCACACCTTGACCGCATCCGCTTCGTCAATAGCTGAGGCGGTCATGTTCGCGATCAAGGCGGCGCGGGCGTTCACCGGGCGTCCCGCGATTGCCAAGATCGAGGGGGCCTATCACGGCGCCTATGACTGGGTAGAAGTCAGCCAGGCCGCCACGCCTCAGACGTGGGGCGATCCCGAACATCCCGCGGCCACTCTTTATTACCGCGGCATGCCGGAAACCGTGCTCGATGACGTCGTGATCTTGCGCTTCAATGACGCTGAGGGTGCGCGCCGGCTGATCGCGGAACATGCGGGGCGCCTCGCAGCCGTCCTCGTCGATCCCATGCCGAGCCGCGGTGGACTCCTTTCGCCCTCGCCGGATTTCGTATCCACCATCCAAGAGACGGCCCGTCGTCACGGTATCCTTGTTATTAGCGACGAGGTCCTCAATCTCCGACAGGGCTACGAAGGTGCCTCGGCGCGCTACGGGCTCGCACCCGATCTCTTCGCACTCGGCAAAATCATCGGCGGCGGGCTCCCTATCGGCGCGATCGGTGGCCGCAGCGAGGTGATGGCAGTCTTCGATGCCGGATCAAGCCGTCCTGTTCTGCCGCAGGGCGGTACCTTCTCGGCCAATCCGCTCTCGATGGCGGCCGGGCTCGCCGCGATGGAAGCCCTCGACCGCGCCGCTTTCGACCACCTCGAGCGGCTGGGCGATAGGCTGCGGGACGGTCTAAAACGCATCATCGCGCGGCACGGCGCCCCCCTTAACGTCACAGGTGCCGCCTCCCTCTTCCGTATCCACCCGCGGCGCAGGCCGCCCCACGAGTTCCGCGAAGCCTTCCTCGGCCCGCGAGAGGACGCCGTGATGAAGGAGCTCAGCCGCTTCTTCTCTGCGAACGGCATTGCCCTGCCCAACGCGGCCGCAGCCTGTCTCTCAACCCCCATGGGCGACGACGACATCGCGCTCGTCGCAAACGTGTTCGACCGGTTCCTCGACGAGCGCGCGGCGCTCCTCGATACGCTAAAGGGTGAGTGATCATGGGAGAGACTGTCGCAGAGGCGATTGCGCGTGCGTTGAAGCGCCACGGGATCGAGGTGATCTTTGGACAAAGCCTACCGTCCGCCGTCATCCTCGCCTGCGAGGCGATCGGCATCCGCCAGCTCGCCTACCGGCAGGAGAACATGGGCGGCGCCATGGCGGACGGGTTTGCCCGCGTCTCCGGCAGGATTGCGGTGGTCGCCGCCCAAAACGGACCTGCTGCCACGCTCCTTGTACCGCCGCTCGCCGAGGCCCTCAAGGCGAGCGTGCCCATCGTTGCTCTCGTGCAGGAGGTCGAGCGGCCGCAGGTCGACCGCAACGCCTTCCAGGAACTCGACCATTTCGCCCTCTTCTCGTCTTGCGCCAAATGGGTGCGCCGCATCATTACCGCCGACCGGGCAGATGATTATGTTGACCAGGCCTTCATCGCGGCCGGCAGTGGCCGGCCGGGGCCTGCGGTGCTCCTGCTTCCGGCCGACCTCCTGCGTGAGCCGGCCGTCACGCCAAGACATATCCGACGCGCGAGCTTCGGCCATTGGCCGATCGACCGCGCACGGCCGGAGGACGACGTTCTGTGCGAGGCGGCCGCGCTCATCGCGGGGGGCCGTGCGCCCGTCGTGATCGCCGGCGGCGGCGCAACCTCGCCCATGGCCTCGGTGGCGCTAGCTCGCCTGCAGAAGACGGCACATCTGCCCGTCTTCACGACCAACATGGGCAAGGGTGCAGTCGATGAGTTCCATCCCCTCTCGTGCGGTGTGCTCGGTTCGCTCACCGGTCCGCGCTCGCTCGGCCGGCGAACGAAGGCGATCCTCGACGAGGCCGATGTCGCCCTCCTCGTCGGCACGCGAACCAACCAAAACGGAACGGACAGTTGGCGCCAGATTACGGCGTGCGCACGCGTCATCCATATCGACGTCGACCCGACCGAGATCGGCCGCAACTACGAGGCGCTGCGCCTCGTGGGCGATGCGGCGGCGACGCTCGACACGCTGTGCGAGGCCATCGAGCGCCTCGACCTGTCGCACCGCCGCACCGCGCGAGCGCACGCCGAAATGCGCATCGCGGCCGCCTGGGCCGCTTTTGAGGAGGACCGTGCGCCGCTCGCGGGCAGCAACAGGAGTCCCATCCGACCCGAGCGCGTGATGCGGGAGCTGCAGGCGCGCCTCGCTCCCGAGACGATCGTCGTGGCGGACGCGAGCTATTCGTCCATGTGGATCGTCGGTCAGTTGCGCTCGCAGCGCGCCGGCCAGCGCTTTCTCACGCCGCGTGGCCTCGCCGGCCTCGGCTGGGGCCTACCCCTTGCGATCGGGGCGAAGATCGCGCGGCCGGAGGCGCCGGTTGTGGCGGTCACAGGCGATGGCGGCTTTGCTCACAGCTGGGCGGAACTAGAGACGATGGTGCGCAGCCACGTGCCCGTCGTCGTGATCGTCCTAAACAACGGCGTGCTCGGCTTCCAGAAGGATGCCGAGACCGTGAAGTTCGGGGCCTATACGAGCGCCTGCCATTTCGCTCCCGTTGACCACGCGGCGATCGCGCGGGCGTGCGGCTGCGGTGCGACCGTAGTCAAGGCGCCGGGCGACATCGGGCCTGCTCTCGACGAGGCGCTCGCCTCAGGGCTACCTTGGCTTGTCGAGGTCATGGCCGATCCCGACGCCCACCCAGCGCTCTCTCTCTTCGACGGCACGCTTGACCGCGACGCTGCTCGCGACATGCCGTCCGCAGTGTGACGGAAGACCGCGAACCTGTGGGCATTGCGGTCGTGACCGGCGGAGCGACCGGGATCGGCTTTGCGACCGTCGCGCAGCTTATCGAGGCGGGCTGGCGCGTCGCCTTCTTCAGCCAGACGAGAGAGCGGGTGGAGGCTGCCGCGGTCAATCTCCGCGCCCGTTTCCCAGTTTGCAATACCCACGCCGACACGGTCGATCCACGGGACCAAGATGGCCTCGGCCGCTTCTTCCCCAATGTCCACGAGCGCTGGGGAGCAGTGTCCGCGCTCGTCTGCAATGCGGGCTACTCGCCGAAAGGTCCCAACGGTCAGCCGCTTGCGGTCAGCAACATTCCGCTTGCGCAATGGGATCACGTTATCCGGGTGAACCTCACGGGCGCCTTCGCGGTCCGGGGTATCTATCCCCTTCGTCAAGACGTTCATGAGTTCTCTCCATGAATGAGGCCGCTCAAAGCAGCCGACGAGTGACCGACGTTCAGTCCGTATGTGCTCTGGTTCCGCCGCTCTGGCGCGCGATGCCGTACTGAGTTGCGCACACCTCATAGAAGCCCTTCACGTGGTCGCCGTATTCTCTGTCTTCCACGTGCGTGAATCCGATCTTTCCCAGCGCGCGAATAGAGCGTTTGTTTTCTGGCCGAATTACCGCGACGACCCGCTCCAGATTGAGCTCTTTGAACGAAAAGCGCAGGATCGCTCGGCCGACTTCTGGGCCGATCCCACGGCCGGCAACATGCCCGAACAGGCAAAGGCCGTACTCGACGTGCGTCGTATCCTCGAAATACCGTAGCCCTGCGCGGCCCGCGAACTCGCCCAGTTCCTTCGAATCCTTCAGAAAAACGCCGAAAAAGCCAAAGCCGTTCTGCCGCCATTCCCGCACATACTGCTTCATCTTTTCTTGTGTGTTCTCGCACGATGGAGGCTCGCCGGAGAACAGCGATTGCACGACGAGATCATCGGTGTGAAGCCGATGAACGTCTTCCAAGTCAGAAATGGCTAAGGGGCGAATGAAAAGACGCGATGTCTCAAGAACAAGCACGATCGTTGTCCCAAAGAGAGTCAGAGTTAGTTGATCATCAATCCTGCGATCTATGACAACGTTTCAACGTTTTGGCATCATCGGTATGACCTGATTGAAGCATATTGTTTCACGCATAAAATACTGTAGTAAGCTCGATATTTGGCCTTGGGGCAAGTAATGATGCATGGTGACGTAGGCTGGCCCCCTCAAGCTTATTAGCCGGTAGCAGACGACGTAGACCACTGCTGTGGACATGACACCAAGGAACAGGAGAGCGCTAAGAGCCTGAACAGTCGGAATGATCGTCCAAGGCTTCTCGAAGGCGAGGCTCACCGGCAGCGGCATGGGAATGGCGCACTTCATGACCGCCGTTCCGTTCACGAGGCATTTCCTTCCTGCAGCCGGGCCATCGCATGGCTGGACAGAGCATAACCCCGCAGACGCTCCCAGAGAGGTTAGGAGCGATGCCACGTTCCCGCTCAGCTGAAACGTGGCGACTGCGGAATGGCCAAGAAGGTGGCCAGGCCGAAGAAGCCTACCAACAGACCGAAGATAGTCGCCTTTGATGACCACTCGAAGGGGGAAAATGAGCAAAGAGCACCGCGAAGGGAGGGGTTGTGGCGACCAGAACCGTCATTTCGCTTACCGGCACGATCATGGATCCCCAGGCGATCAGAAAGAGAGAGAACCTGGCCAAATAGTGCGATCTGGGTATAGCGGGTCCAAAAGCGGAGATTCAACCGGAAACTCGGAATTTCATGTGAAATCGCCAATATTCCGTGGCGGGCTGCAAACTCCCACAAGAAACTTAGGTACGAGGAATTGACAGGTACGAGCCCCGCGCGGGGCGCAAAGGGGTCGATGACGACGCACGCCAGCGTCTGCTTTTGCCGCGCCAGCACCCGCTCCATCGCAAAGATGTCGTTGAACGGAATGACAACCATCTCGGTCAGGACTGACCCCGGGGTTCCAGTATTGGAGCCCTTCGTCTCCGTTTGCCGGTCGGCGGGAACGAAATCGAAGCTAGCCTCCACATAGTCACAATTGCTGTGATGGGCCGCCTCGTACTTCGTCCTCTTCTGGCGTCCGGTGATAGCGCACGCGGCCGTGATGGCCATCATCACTACCTCCTACCTGTATTGGTGAAGCGTACCTGCTCGAAGAGAGGCACCCTTTCGCGATCTCGCTCTCGGTGGGATTGGCGAAACTGAGCCCCCAGCCGATTTGCTCCATGGGCGCGGCATTCACATCGGGGTGGCCATACGCTCGGATCAGTCTGGAAATCCAGATAGGAGTTCTCGTCGACGTCTGTTACATACGCTCTCTTCCCGGAAGTCAGAAAGAAGTGCGCCTCATGGACACTGCTGCGCGGATTGCCCCCGGGCGTGACCTTTTTTGCGCGCTCGTGCGCAAGGCGGGATTTTCGGAGTTTCGGATCATGATCAGCCATAATCAACTTAGCATCTCCGTCAGCATCGGCGTCATTCTGGGCTTAGGCTGTGGTAAACACGGGTTTGTAGCTCTGAATCTTGCTGCAGAGCCGCTCCAGATCCGACAGGTTGTGACTTGCGGTCAGGCAGATGCGTATGCCCGCGTGGCCGCGAGCGATCGTCGGAAAGAACGTGACGGATGTATAAAAGCCGTCATCTAGCAGGCGCTCTGCGAAATCGATGGCTGCGAATTCGTCGCCCACCTTGATCATACGAATTGGCAGAGAGGCGCCTCGCTGATCTGTCTCGATGAGCTCGTCGAAAAAGGCGATGCGCTCGACCAATTCACCTTGGCGAACCTTGAGCTCGCTCGTCCGGTGAATTTCCGCCGAGGCTATAGCGGCACCAACAGCTGCGACGTTGGGCGACGCCGAGAAGGCATGCGGAATGGAGTAGCAACGAAACAGCTCTTCCTGATACGCCGTTCCAAGCATGAGCATGCCACCCGACGCGCCGAAGCCCTTGGCGAGGGACGCCGCGACGATCGTGCGCTCACCGAGCTCGCGGGGCAATTGTGAGCGCGCAAAGCCTTCACCATTTTCGCCAAATAGGGAAATTCCGTGCGCGTCGTCGATGTAAAGAAAAAGACCATACTTCTCCTGCAACTGGAGAAGCCCTTCGATCGGCGCGAAGCCGCCCATCGAATAGACGCCATCGCACACATAGGCAACGATTGGATGCTTGCGGCAAATCTGCTCCAAAGCATCGAGGTCATTGTGAGGAATTGTCTTAACTTGGGTCTCCTCGGCCACGACTGGCTTATGAAAGGCGAGGGAGGCATGGGCCCGATGGTCGAACACCATGACAGGTCTTTGACCTTCCGTTAGATATCCGGAGGCGATGAGTGGCAATGCGCCCATATTGGCAATCATAACTGTTGAATAGGCAATAACGCGCGCCCCAAACAGTTGAGAAAGTATGTCCTCAAGATTACCAATGAGCCCGAAATTCAGCCGCGTGCGTGCACATGACCAGTGGACTGATCCGTATTCCTCTATTGCGGCAACCGCGCCTGCAACGATAGCCGGATGATTGTCCAGGCCGAGGTAGCAACAACGTACATAGTCGGCAACGGTATCGCCTCGTCGCTCGCCTCTCGTAAGCCTGACCGTCCTCCCCTCCATCGACCGTCCGTAAACGGCCATGAGACCGCGTTGGTGAGCCCGTTCGAAATGCATTCGCGTCCGATCTATGACCGAAGCGGTGTTGCGGAAACGACTGGCGCTCACAGCTCTTGCTGCGGATTCTACTGCAGACATCAGGACGTCCTTTCTCAAGTAAGATTTGACGAGACTTGGCTTCCAGGTCTCGCTGCATTATGCAAAGTGGGTGATACCCACCGGGTTTTTCCAGTAATACCACCATGCATAGTAACTATATGTGAATTATTATTACGAATTCTCGATTGTGAATTTAATAATCATGCCAGAATGGTCATAATTCCTCACAAAAAGAGAGGCGGGCTGGCGCCCCGTGTGGCCGAGATGAAAGCTATTTGCGGAAAATACGAAATGGATCAGAGTACGGCGGAGTTCAAAGCGGTGACCAGCGCTGCAGGTTTCATGATGCAACCCCGAAATTTAACAACGTCATCGCGCCGAAGCTTTCGACGAACGACGACTGCTGCGGCAGCATCGACGCCATGAACCCGAAAAACCTTCTTGGCGATATCCGAACCGATTGTGGCAATCTCTTCCATGGACGGCTCTCCCTCTTGTGACTTTTGACACACACCATGGCAGGTCCATGCCGGGAGCGGAGGACGTCCACCTCTACGGCGGCACGCCGGCCAACTGACGCAGTCTGGAGACTGCGTGCAGACATTGACATGATATGCAAGATCAATTTGTAAAAATTTTTATTTATGATGTTATACCTTCAGAGAAGCTTTCATAGCCTACATTTAACTCAATGATAATCTTACCCGCCGCGGGGAAGTGTTACAGCTTTGGGGGTGCCGGCCGAGTACGGCGCGCAGAGCTGCAGCCCTACAGCCGGCAGCTTTGTCCACCAGTGACAACATCCGGCGAAAGATGCCTGCGGAGCCGAGACTATGGAACATCCGCCGATGACTGCGGTCCCTCAGCCTGGAGGGCTGGCAACCAGAGTGTCCGACCGGTTTTATTTGGTCCCGTCGATGCATTTCCCCGCGGCAGTCGGGGGGGCGTTTGCGGTCGAATTCGCCCGATTTCTAGACCAGACCGATGGCGTTGATCAATCCGAGCGGTTGTTCGACCTGTTGTCTGCTTTTGCTCTGAATTTTGATTGCCAGTGGGTCTCCTATGGCTCAATTTCATTCAACCAAAAAGGCTTAAAGGCGGTCCGACGCGATCCGGCCGTCTTGCTGAAATTTCCTGAGGAATGGCAGGAGCGCTATTTCGAAATGGGCTATGACAGGATAGACCCTATCATCAAGACGTGTCGAACGCGAGCAGACGCCTTTCGATGGAGCGAGGTGTACAACGACGTAAGCACGACGGAAGACGAACGGCGCGTTTTCGACGAGGCTGCGACGTTCGGCTTAAGGTCAGGCATTAGCGTCCCATTGCACGGCCCCGACCGCAGCCTTGCGATCATGAGCTTCGCTCAAGCCCGGAACGGCGAACTCCAAAATGGAACAGTCCCGTACTTGCTATTTGCGGCGCTACATTTCCATCTGAAAGTCACTCGGTTAGCTAATTCGAGCTGCATCGAGAGCGATCCTGCCCTTTCTCCAAGAGAAATAGAGTGCCTCTCATGGATAGCCCGCGGTAAGTCCTCATGGGAAATAGGGCAGATTTTAGAAATATCTGTTGATACTGTCAATTTCCATGTAAAGAACGTATTGCGAAAAATGGATACTTCGAGCAGGACAGCAGCAGCTGTAAACGCCATAAGATTAGGAATTATATAGTTTTAAGAATCGACATAGTATAAATTGTTTGTAAGCGCTATTTTCGCTGCACCTTGACGCGGGCGCTTTCGACGGATGGCCTTCGGGAACGGTATCTGGTCTGTCAGGCTGCTGTTGCTTTGGCGAAGTTGAAGGGCAGCAGATCCTCGATGGCTGCGTTCTCGGGGCGCTGAGGTAGTTCAGTGAGGACGTGGCGCAGCCACGCTAACGGCTCGACGCC
>NZ_JAMYPD010000054.1:0-24177 GCF_040320195.1 Mesorhizobium sp. M0768
GCTGATCCGCCTTGCCATCCATCCTCCGAATCGGGATGACAACACCTGACCATCCCATTCGGAACAGCGACACTATTGGTAACATTTTGCTTGAGGCAATGCGCCCCTTTGGCGACATCAGGAACTGACTCCCTTCATTGGGTTACTGTTTCGGAGACGGTAGCTATCGCCGCGGATAGTAATCACCGCGGAATGGTGAAGCGGGCGATCCAGGATCGCGGTTGCGACAACCGATCTCCAAAAACGCTCCCCCATTCGCCCACCGAACGATTGGAAGTAATCAGGATCGATCCCTTCTCGTATCGGCGCGACACCAGCTGGAAGAACAGGTGAGCGGCATTGGCCTCGAAGGGAAGATAGCCGAGCTCGTCGATGATCAGCAATTTTGGACGCGATAAGATCGTCAACTGCTTGTCGAGCGAGCCGTCGCCATGGGCTTTTGCCAGCATCGCCACCAGCGTCGCCGCCGTGACGAATTGGACATTGTAATTCTGCCGAATCGCCTCGCGACCAAGGCTCACGGCAAGATGGTTCTTGCCCGTTCCCGGAGGCCCCAGCAACAAGAGCGTGTCGCCATGGGCAATCCAGCGGCAGGCCGCCAGCTCCCTGATCTGTCCTTGGTCCACCGATGGCTGCGCGTCGAAGTCGAAGCCGTCGAGTTCGCGCACGAACGGGAACTGCGCGATCTTGCTCAACATGGAGATGCGCCGCTCGTCGCGCCGTGCGATCTCGCGCGATACCAGGAAAGCCAAAGCCTCGCGCAAGGTCATCTTCGAACGGGCCGCTTCGTCCAGCCGTCCAGCAGCGTGTCGAGCTGGTCGCGTATCGCCGTCAGCTTCAGCCGATCGAGCGTTGCGATGAGCACGTCGTGATCTACGTTCGTCATCACCAACCCCCTCCAGCAACCGCCTCGTATTCCGCAAGCGGCCGCAGCAACGCGGCCGGCGCGATCTCGACCGGGTCGGCGCGTACCGAGCCTTCGAAGCCGGCAACGCCGAAAAAATGCGTTCAGTCCACGATTCGTTGCCGTCGTCCTCGGCACAGCGCATGGTCGGCCACCACCTGGCCGGCATGACGGATGATCACCCGGCCTGCCAGCACCACGACCTGGACGCTCTCGCCGATCAGGCGCCAAGGGACCGAGTAGCTGTTGGTGTCGGGATCGATCGCGCAGTCGGCCTGAACCTTGCGGACCAGGTCCCGCAACTGACCGAACGGGGCACGCCCAGCCAGGGGGCGAAGCGTGCGAGCTTCATCGGCAAAGCGTTCCACCGGCGCGACACCGGTCGTGCCGTGTTCGCGCTGGTCGGCGACCTCGCGCGTCCACCGGTCCAGATGCGCCTCGAACGCCGCCCAGCTCTCGAACCGGCGCCCGGCGATCGCGTTCTTCTTGACGTAGCCCCTCCGCGTTCGTCCTTCCCTTTCGTACGTGCTCGATAGGGAGCACAGGCCCGCGGCTTGAACCCTTGAAGCCCAGTACCGGGCGAAGGCATGCAGCCGCGCGTTAAACCTCACCTCGCGCGTCACCGCGTCATGGTGCTCGACAAGAGCCTTCGCATTATCGATCAGGACTTCCGCCGGAACGCCCCCGAACCGCAGGAATGCGCCCTCCATCCCTTCGAACCAGTCGGCCTGGCGCTGCCTCTGCGAGGCGATATGCATCCGGCGCGAATAGCCAAGCGTCCCGACAAACACATGGATCGCACCCGCTCGCCACCAATCCAAACACGGCTATCGTCGTCCAGGAACAGTCGGAAGCCGTCTTGACGTCTCAGCATATAGGCCATGGCTTCGCCGAGGTCGGACTTGCGCAAGACGCGCGCGGCCTGAGCTGTCAGCCAGGTAAAGAACTCATTGACCAGCGGGCGGGGCAGGGTCTGGCGGATCGGCAATATCGCCGGCGGGTGGTCTCCGTCCAATTCATGTCGTGATCCCGTTCAAGTCTAGACAACTCACCGAATCACAGTACGCGCCGCCTGATGGACAGCGAAGGCGTGCCGCAAGCGAATCTAAGCGGACACTAACGTCAAGGTACGCGTCAGTAGGCGGCCTTGCTCGGATGCGTACGCAAAGACTACGGACGTTGCCGGTTTGCGGGGTTACGACGCCGGCAAGAAGCTCAAAGGCCGCAAGCGCCATATCATTACCGACACCGACGGGCACTTGGTCGCGCTGACGGTGCATACGGCCGACATCCAGGATAGGGATGGGGCAGTCGGCGTCATCGCCTCCATTCGACGGCTTTACCCCTGGTTGCGCCATCTGTTCGCCGACGGCGGCTATGCCGGAGAAAAACTGACGCAGGCTCTGGCCAATCTCGGCACATGGACCATTGAAATCATCATGCGCTCCCGACGCAGCCAAGGGCTTAGGTACTGCCACGACGATGGGTCGTCGAGCGAACTTTCGCCTGGCTGGGACGTTGTCGCCGACTCGCCAAGGACTCTTCGAACCGACCATCGCCAGCGCCGAGGCGTGGATCTTCATCGCATAGATCCGCCTCATGCTTGGCCGCATGGCAGCTCCGCGTCGTGCCTAACCGAGTTTCGAGTCAGTCTCACGGGGAAATCTCCAGGATTATAGCGTAGGTTGCCGTCCATCTGCATTGGCCCCGTTTCAACGCCGCCTGCACATCCCTCCAACGATCCGCACACCTCGGACATCCGATCCCACCGACAATGCCCTGCTTTCTGATTGATCGAGGCTCGGAATACCGCACGGAGGCCAGCAGTTTTAGCGGCTGGCCCAGCTTAAGAAATACCACGCTGCACCTAGTCCAATTTATATAGCGACCTGTTGTTTTTATACAGGATCATTCTGGCGCCCTCAATTGCCTCTTCAAAGCTAAGACTTCCTCCAACAACGTGCTCGGTGAGTGCTTTTGCGAGGTATCGCTTGCCCCAGCGACCGGCTAGCCAGTAGAGCTCGGGAATATGAAACGCGTCGCTTGCGAATAATATTTTCGAAAGCGGTACAACTTCCATGACTTGCATGTACCGTTGAAAAAGACTCTGATGCACGAACGGCGTCATGATCGACAGTTCAAAGTAGCAGTTAGGATACAGATGACTGAGCCATGCGGCTTTTCCGACTGAGGGATAACCTGCATGTAGCGGAATGATTTTTGGCATCCGCATTACGTTATCTCGGTCAAATCGGCATACTTCCTCAAGGTAAAACGGATCCTGGTTCCGAAGGATTACAGATGGAGCTTCTCCGTCGCCCGTATGGATCTGCATCGGAATGTCTCGCTTGAGGCATTCTTCCAGAGCAAGGGTGAAATTGTAGCGGCGGAGATCCTTCGAAAGATTGTACTCCGACTGTCGGTCCATCACGGGTATCTTGTGGAAAGATTGCCGCAGCGCCTGCCACGATACCCGGGCGGATTCCCGATCATACAATGGCTCAATTAATCCAATGTACGGAAGAAGATAGGACTTCATTCCATAGGATTTCTTTCCATAATTTCCGTTACCGTCCAACAATTCCAATAGCCGCGCCATATATCGCTGATCGTACTCATCGAATGTGATATCTAGAGGGAAAAGCTCCTTTTGGATCATCTCTATTCGTGCGAGCCGGTTCATACGGCATGGCCGTATGCCCTCTTCATACAGGTCGATCTCAGCTGCGCCGCAACCTTCCGCGTAGCCGGTATCCACCATGACGTTTTCGTAGTTCACATCTCGCAGCAGGCTACTGATATAGGCCCAGTAGTTCCTTTTGCCGCGATCGTTCCTAGCCTCGATGATGGCTTCAAGTTTCGGCTCACAACCCAAAAATTGCGCGAGCTCCTTTACGAGGAATTTGACAAAGACGCTTTCAGCTATGTCACCGATGATGCCGTCGACCTTGCTCTGGATACCGAACTCCTTATTGAGATCGTGCCTTGTGGCCTCATCACCGCTGAGCCATCGATCATAAACGCCGACAGGAAAATATGCCGGAAGTGTGTCCATTGCTGCGAAGGACATTCGCTCCAAGAACCGCTGCGGAGTCGTGAGCGCATTTCGATCGGTGACGATATGGCAGTGCGCATCGTCGATAGGTAGATCGTTAACTGCCTCGAAAACATCCAAAAACTCTGGATGTTGTTTCGACAGAAACAGCGGAAGGTGGTCAAAATGATTTGCGGCTTTGCGTTCCATGTTCTTGTCCCAGAGAAACTATTAAGGTTACGACCTAATGCCGAGCGTGACTTTGTGGACATGCTTCCGCGCCACGAATGTTCCCCTCCACAGATGCATCGTTTCGCTGGCCCGTCACGCTTGATCTGCGCCCGAATCATCACCAGCGAACGATGGCGGTTGAACAGGTGTGCACCGAGATAGCTCCGCGAGGATCCGGATCCACGAGCGAATTCCCTTGTGGAAGCTGGACAGATCATACTTTTCGTTCGGGCTGTGGTGCCGGTTATCTGATCGCGCGAAACCGATGGGCAGAGATTCAAGTCCCAGCCGACGCTTGACCACGCTGACGATGGGAATTGACCCGCCACTTCCGATCAGCACGGGTTCACAGTCCCATTCCTGCTTCAGAGCAGCACGTGCGCAGCCAAGATATTCGCTTCTCGACGAAATAAGAGATGCAGGGCTGCCTCCGAATCCGGCAAACTTCACTTTGCAGTCGGCAGGTGTTCTGGCACGAATGTGATCACGAAATTTGGATTGAATCCTTTCTGGATCTTGACCTGCGACCAACCTGAAAGAGATCTTCGCAAGAGCTGTGGACGGAATGATGGTTTTGAAACCATCGCCGTAATAGCCGCCCGAAATTCCGTTAATTTCGCAGGAGGGCCGCGTCCAAATCTGCTCTATAACAGAATAGGCGGTATCGCCGGCGGATCGGGAAAGCCCCACATTACTGAGAAATGCGTCCGCATCGAAATCTAGATTCGCTAAATCAGCTATGATTTGATCGTCAATTCTCTCGATATCGTCATAAAACCCGTCTATTGTTACTTCTCCATTTGCACCTCTGAGGCTGGCGATAAGATCGGCTAGGACTTGGATCGGATTTCGTGCAGCGTTGCCATACGCACCTGAATGCAAGTCGCGGGTAGCGCAGCTTATTTCGATCTCTTCTTCCATTATGCCCCTGAACATTACGGTGATAGCGGGTACCGTATCTCTCCAGAGATAGGTATCGCAAAGCAGCATGACGTCAGCAGTCAGTTCCTCTCCGGATTCGTCCAAGAACGCCTCCATGCTTGGACTGCCGCTTTCTTCCTCTCCTTCGAAGAACATGGACACTTTTATCGGTAGATGTCCTGTCACCGCCTTCCAGGAGCGACATGCTTCAATGAAGGTTAGGAGTTGTCCTTTATCGTCCGATGCACCACGAGCAACAATATGGGTATCTCCATCGGGCTGCTCCTTGAGGCTCGGCTCGAACGGATCGGCGTTCCACGCCTCGAGAGGCTCTGCTGGCTGAACGTCGTAATGACCGTAGAACAAGACATGCGGGCCGTTTGCATCCTTGCTATGCGCGATCACTATGGGGTTTCCGATAGTGGATTTAACGGATGCCTCGAAGCCTATGCCTGACAGCTCATCTGCAATCCAGGAAGCCGCCTCGCGACATTGTGGTGCATATAACGCGTCGCATGAAATAGAAGGTATTCGCAGGAATTGGAAAAACCGATCAAGACTGGCGCTCAGATTGGCATCCGCGTGCCTTAAGATCTCTTCGACAAGTTGCGGGGGCACCCCCTGGCTAACTCCCATGTCAGATTTTTCCTCCAAAGACATTTTATCGTCCTTTCATAGGTGGGAGCATTGAGCGTGGCGATGCTCCCATAATTTGATGGTTACTTCGAAGCGCAATTATTAGTCGAAGTCCGCAGCTCATGTAGCAATCTATCGTCGAATTCGCGTCACCGATTTCGAGGGTATCCCGCGGAATGGCTAAGGACGCTCAAATCAATAGGTGTCAAAGAATTCCTGTATTCCGGTCGGATCAGATGTTCGGGTAAGGGCCAGCATCAGCAGGATGCGAGCTTTTTGCGGACTGAGCGTGTCAGCGGTAACGAAACCCAATGCATCATCATCAAGCTCGTCGTTTCGCTCGACAATGCCGCAGTTGGCGCGCGAGGAGCGGACAAACGCCAATCCCCTCTTCACAGCTTCACTAGCTGCAGGCCTGATCGCCTTTGGAAGGTTTGCGTTGCCGGTCCCGGCCCAAACGACACCTCTGTAACCGGACGCCGTTACGGCTTCGAGTATATCAGGCGTCACGCCAACGTAGCTGTAAAGGATTGCGACGCGGGGCAAGCTTTCCGCATTGAGGTCGAACTCGCTCGCTATTGTGTGTCTGCGTTTCGGCGAGCGATAAAAATGCGGCTTTCCATTCCTAACGTAGCCAAGGGGGCCAAAATCGGGTGCCTTGAACGCGTCCAAATTGAAGTTGGTCTTTGTGACATCACGCGCTGAATGTATTTCAGAGTTCAATGTCACCAGCACACCCTTGCCCTTCGCCTCGGGGTTACTGGCGATGGCGACAGCATTGTAAAGATTTGTGGGGCCGTCTGCGCCCAGCGAACAAGGGCGACGCATGGCTCCCACCACAATGACCGGCTTGTCACTTTTGACAACAAGATTGAGGAAGTATGCTGTTTCTTCCAATGTGTCCGTGCCATGCGTAACCACCACGCCTTGGGCGTCATCTTCTGCCAGAGCCTCATTAATGCGGCATCCTAGTTTCAGCCAATTCTCTATGGAGATATCTGGGCTTGATACCTGGGCGATCTGCTCCACCGAAATGTTGGTCATATTCCTGAGCTGCGGCACGGCATCAACCAAAGCGTCGCCAAGCAGGGTCGGATCCTTTGGCGATGTTTGTGCTATTGAGCCCCCCGTGGCGAGAACAAGGATTTTTCCGGCATATGACTCCATTATTATTCTCCCGGGAATTTAGCGTTGAGGCCGAAGGTCCAGATTCTTATGTTCGGTCATGAAGCCGAGAACCGAAGCGGCTGCGATGTTTATGGTCTCGGACGTATTCTTAGTGAAAGCGGTCTCCTCGGGCGCGGCATTGAATAGTTGCACGACTTTGAAGCGGGTCGCTTCTACGCGAGCTCAAGCCAAACGTCTTCGGTTCAGCCGCCTCATAGCTCTTGCACAGGAGGCTCCAAACGCCTCCTTATCCAGCCGCGACAGGGTGTCTGGAAACCGGAATCGAAATAGATCATCCGACTGGCCGCCGGACACTCGCGGCGGATGGTCGTGATATCGATGTTGCCAGACATGCGTGCCTGCCGATCCGAACATTTGGATTTCTACCAGAGTTCATGGGCGGCTGACTAAAGTCAACAATACACTCAAATTACGGCATTATTTATTCCGAATATCGATAAATGTTATAGGCTTTCATTTTGAGCCACCCCCCGGAGAAACGCGTCGTCCGCAGCAAGATCTATTGTGAAAATGAAAAGCGGCGCGACGGGCGTGGAGATGCCGAGGCACACGATTGGATCGGTCGCGAGGACCCACTGTGTGGCTGGCTGGCGGCCGGCACCCGTCCGACCCTGGCATCGCCGCATTCGTGGAATGCTTTTGATTTAGTGCTTCAGCACACGAGACAGGAAGGTTCGAGTACGTTCGTTGCTCGGCGCGTCGAAAATCTGCGAGGGCTGTCCCACCTCTACGATCGCACCGCGATCCATATAGATGACGCGGTCCGCAACCTCGCGGGCAAAACCCATTTCATGCGTGACAATCATCATTGTCATGCCATCAGTGCGGAGTTCGCGCATGACGTCCAGCACCTCGCCGACCAATTCGGGGTCGAGCGCCGACGTGGGTTCATCGAACAACATAACGTGCGGCCCCATCGCGAGCGAACGTGCAATGGCCACCCGCTGCTGCTGGCCGCCCGATAGCTGGCCTGGGTATTTTTGCCCCTGGTCTCGCAGTCCGACACGATCGAGCAAACCCCATGCTGCAGCCTCCGCCTCGTCGCGCGACTTGCGGCGGACGCGCATCGGGGCAAGAGCAATGTTCTCTAGCACCGTCTTGTGGGGAAACAGGTTGAACTGCTGGAAAACCATTCCCACGCCGCGCCGGATTCGATGCAGCGCCTTCTCGCCCCCGAATTGCAGGTCCTCGGTCGTCGGCATCGAAAATCCGTCAACCACCAAGGAACCGGTCTGATGCGTTTCCAGGCCATTGACGCAGCGGATCAGGGTCGACTTGCCGGAGCCGCTGGCGCCAATAACGACCACCACCTCACCCGCAGCCACAGACAACGTCACGTCGCTCAACGCCTGGTACGCTCCGAAAAACTTGTTGACGTGGGCAAAGGCCACCATCGTCGGGTTGGAACCGTCAGATCGCATTATCATCAACGCGTGCTCCTGTGCATATGGGCCTCCATCCGCCGCGCTCCAAAAGTAATCGCGGACCCGACAACAAAATACACCGCAAACAAGAACAAGTATATTTCATTTGTCTGATTGCTTGCAGCCGGATCCGCCAGAACCATCTGCCCAGCGCGCAAGAAGTCTGTTAGTCCGATGATAAACACAAGCGTTGCGCCGTTAAAGACGTCGAGCACGTTGCCGACCAGCGCTGGCTGCACTACCCGGATCGCCTGCGGCAGGACTATCTCAGTCGCAACCGTCCAGTCCGACATGCCCAGCGAGCGTGCTGCTTCCAGTTGTCCGCGCGGCACGGCTTGAAACCCGCTGCGTACATACTCGGCCACATAAGCGGCATTGAAGATGGTGAACCCGGCCATGCCACGCGCGAGAGAGGATATCGACGCATCCGGCATGAACAGCGGCACTGTGATCCAAATCCAGTAGACAACGAGGATCAATGGAACCGATCGCATCACCTCTATATAGCCGGTACAACAGGCTCGCAGGCTCGGGTTGCGGCTGCAGCGCCCGAATGCGAGTAGAATGCCGAGCGGCAGGGACGCCGTTGAGACGACGACCGTCAGCATTATGCTGAGCAGAAGTCCACCCCAGCGATCGAGCCCGGGCGGCGCCAGAACAAATACAGCGACCCCGCATGCAGTCAGCCAGATGGCCACAGCAAATCGACGGAACCGGGGCAGTAGCAAGGCGCCTATCGCAGTGCACAGAATGGCCAGCGTCAACCAGGCACGCCATATTTCCTCCGCCGGGTACAAGCCGGTCAGCAGCAACCGCAGGCTCTCGTAAATCCCCTGCCAGTCCGCGTCCCAGATCACCCATTGCAGCAAAGTTGCTGCAAGCCAGACCAGCAGCGCGAGAACCAGCATCGACAGTACGGAATCGGTAGCATTCGCGAATAGATTGCGGCGGGTCCAGCGGTGCAATGTTGCTATCATCGCGCTCCCTCCAGGACCATCCTTCTATTTACAACATTTGTGAAGGCGCTGATTACCCAGCTGAGCAGCAGAAAGGTCACCATAACAATGATTACCGTCTCCAGATTGCGGCCCGTCTGGTTGCCCACCGTGCCACCAACGTTGAACAAGTCCGGGAAGCCGATGGCGATACCGATCGACGTATCCTTGGTGAGGCCGATGTAGCGATTGGTGAGGGAGGGCAGAATTATTCTAAATACTTGTGGGAGGACTACGTCTCGAATCGTCGAGCCCCGCGACAGACCTAGTGCCGCTGCCGCCTCCCACTGCCCTTTGGGTAAACCTTCGATTGCACCACGGACGATTTCGGCAATGTACGCTGCGCTGTTGATGGTAATGGTAATCAGGATGGCTGACATCTCGGCCGAAAGTTGCAAACCACCAGTCGCACCGAAGCGTCCGAGCACCGGCAGTTCAAGGTCAACTTGGAAACCCGAGGCGTAGCTTGCACCAGCAGCGCATAGTCCGGCGATCAATAGCGCCAAACGCCACAGCGGAGGGAAGCGGCGGAGGCACGCCACTGCAAAGAAGAGTACTGCGACGGCGGCCAAAGCCGTCGTCACAGGCCCTACACCTTCGGATAGACGCGGCAGCGGCAAAAACACGCCGGACTGCCCTGCGACGAACCACTTGTGGACGTTCGTCACATCTGTAACCGGCGATATCCGGAGCATGACCGCGAAATACCAGAACATAAGTTGGATCAATAGCGGCGTGTTACGGACGAACTCGCCCATCGCGAAGGCGAGGTTCCGAACAAGCCAGTTGGTTGACAGACGAGAGACGCCCAGGCCGACACCGACAATTGTAGAGAACATAATGGCAAGAAGCGCCACTTTGATCGAATTGAAGAGGCCTGCAGCAAGCATCTTCAGATTTGATGACGCTGAACTGACGTCTTCTAAAGCTGGCAACCACCCGGTCCAGGTGGGGGCCATGCCCTCGCTTAGACTGAAGCGCGAAGGTGCAGATAGGTAAGCAAAGCTGAAATCGATGCCTCGGCTTGCCAAACTCTGCCGGATCATTATGGCAGCCACAACAACGATCCCAATTACGACCGCTATGACGGCGCCGTGAGTCAGCTTGTACCGGACGAGAGCGATATACCGCTGGACGGATGGCCTCGGGAGCGAGGAGCGCCGCAGCTTGCTTCTGCTCGCCATCACTCCGGGGTCCGATGCAGGGCCAGGCCTATCAATCGACGCCGCCACCGGCTCACTCCCAGATGGGTGAGAACATCAGGCCGCCATTAACCCAGGACGCATTGGGGGTGTTGCGGCGGTCTATGTAATATGGCGTCTTCGGACCCAGGTTGCGGTCGTAGATTTCGCCGTAGTTGCCGACGGCCTTGATCATGTCAGCCACGAAACTGTCGGACACTTGGAAGTCCTTGCCGAACCCGGCGTTCACGCCGAGGAACTTTTGGATGACCGGATCGGCTGATTTTTGCATCTCCTCCAAGTTAGCGGTGGTAATGCCCCACTCTTCCGCCTGAAATAGCGCGAAAATACTCCACTTCAACAGGTTGCGCCATTTCGAATCGTTTGCAACGACGAAGCCGGCAAACGGCGATTTACCCGTCGTTTCCTGCAGGATTTGGTAGTCGGCGGGGTTCGGTGCGTTGCCGCGCCATGCGGCTAGGGCTGTTTTGTCTGTTTCCATCGCGTTGCACCGGCCGCCGGCCAGAGCAGCAAATAGCTTCTCGGTGCTATCGAAGGTCAGAATCTTGGTGTTCGCCAAGTTGTGAGCCTTGACCAGGTTGGCCAGCGTGGTTTCGCTACCGGACCCCTGTGTTGTGCAGATCGTTGCGCCGGAGAGATCGTTGACCGTCTTCACGCCGGATGCGGCTTTCACCATGAATCCCCCGCCGTCTAAAAAATAGATCGGCAGGAAATCGATGGCGATAGCCGATTCACGAACCGGGTAAACGGTCGTATGCGCAAACACGACGTCAACTTGGCCTGTTTGCACTGCGTTGAAACGGCTCTTGTCGGTGACGATTACGAAGTTAACTTTGTCGGGACTGCCCAGCACTGCGGCTGCCATGGCGCGGCACAAATCAACATCCAATCCTTCCATCTTTGTCGTTTTAGGGTTGAGATAGCCGAAGCCCGGGGTCGTGTTGTCGGTCCCGCAGTTGAGTACGCCGCGCTGCTTGACATCATCAAGTACCGAGGCGCGGGCAGACGGCGTGGCCGTGAAAGCGAGAGCAAGCGCGGCACAGAAGTAACCAATAGTCGATGTTACACGCATGTCCTTAATTCCCCTGAATTTTTGTTAAACGGCCCAATGCACTTGGCGCCTCGCGCTTTGAGGAGGGCCTCAAAGAACGCGGTCAGGAAAGCACAGCCTTTTTGGGATGTCCATGTTCGTTATCAAAAATAGGTTTGTATGTTTTCGTTTTTTGAGACTTTGTTTGATGGCCCGCCGTGGGTAATTTCCTGCGTCTGAGGTAATTTCCGGCCACAGATACGGATATCAGATCGCCGTTCTCCGCGGGGCGTCCATGATACTTCAGGCGACAGCCGTACGACCACCTCGCAGGCATCGAGCGTCCCCTTGGAGAGCAGCGCCTCGGCGAACAGTTCGACCGCCAACCGCTTGCGTTCTGAGGCGCTCGCCCGCCCGAACTGCTCCTTAAGCACCTTGTCGGCGCACTCCTGGAGAGTGCGGTCGAACCACATGGCCGTGGATAGTTCGTCGGCCATGGCGCTAGTCTTAGTCTAGTCAATCGGGGAACAGCTTCCGCACGCAAAGCAGCCTCCCCGTCTCGGCTGCCCGCCGGACCTTCTGCTCTATCACGCTGCTGACTGGAATTTGTGCCGATGGATCGCTTCGAAGCTGCCATCGATCTGCTCGCCGCGTTTGCGGACCGGAATGGCGGGCGCGCATGCCGAACAGGTCGAAAGTGGACTTGAGCAGCCCTTCGAACAGAAATCCTCGGTGATGCGGGGGATGCTTCGCGAGATCCTGGAACTGCTGGCGCATATACACAATGGTGGCTAATTGCAGGCGGGCCGCATCGCCTCGTTCGCCGACCCGGCTCCGTTGAGCCTCGCAATGATGTCGAGAAGCCTCCCCGAGCATTCGTCACCGCTTCAGCGGCACCTCGCCCTTGCCGGAGGGCTTCACCCTCGTCGCGACCGCGAAAAGCTACGCGAAGGCCGCCAGTTCCGATAACACGCAAAATGCTTACGCCAAGGACTGGCGGCATTTCACCTCCTGGTGCCGTCGCGAAGGCTTCGACCCGACGCCGCCCTCGAGCCAGATCATCGGTCTCTACATCGGCGCCTGCGCTGCCGGCGATCCGAAACGCAGCGCCCCTGCCCTCTCGGTCGCCACAATCGAGCGGCCGTCTCTCCGGGCTTGTCTGGAACTTTACCCAGCGTGAGCAACCAATGGATCGATCCGATCGGCACATTGCCACGGTACTCACCTGCATTCGCCGCAAGCATGCAAAGCTGCCCCGACAAAAGGAAGCGGTGCTCGGAGACGACATCAAGGCGATGGTCAATACGCTCGGCCACGATTGGGGCCTGCGCGACCGGGCGATCCTGCTGCTCGGCTTCGCCGGCGGACTGCGCCGTTCCGAGATCGTCGGCCTCGACGTCGTTCGCGACGACCACTGCGAAGGCGCCGGCTGGATCGAGATTTTTCCTGACCAGGGCGTCCTGGTGACGCTGCGCGGCAAAACCGGCTGGCGCGAGGTCGAGGTCGGCCGCGGCGCCTCCGACCAAAACCTGTCCCGTCGCCGCGCTCGAGAGCTGGATCCGCTTCGGCCGTATCGCGAGAGGCCCGCTCTTCCGCGGCATCTTCAAGGACAACAACACCGTCGACGTCGAGCGATAAGCATGTCGCCCGCCTGGTCAAGCAGATCGCGCTCGCCGCCGGCGTTCGCTCCGATCTTCCGGAGGGGAACGTGAGCTGCTGTTCTCAGGGCACTCGCTGCGCGCCGGCCTCGCCTCGTCGGCCGACATCGAGGAACGCTACGTCCAGAAGCACTCGGCCACGCCTCGGCCGAGATGACCCGCAAATGTCAGCGCCGTCGCGATCGGTTCCGGACCAACCTCACCAAGGCCTCCGGGCTCTAGTAAAGCCCCTCCCCTCCCCTGTAGCCTGCAAAACGGACCGCTCACTCGCGCCGCCGCATGATCCTCGACGCCCGCGACCGTCCGTTTGGCTGACGGATTTCGCGTTGGCGCGCCGCCGTCACAGCGAGATTGCTGCTCTCCGGGTCGACAGTTGGTCGAGAAAGAGTCCCGCCAAGGTACCCGATGGCGAAAAACTGCCCTGCCTGTCGATGAGGCGCGGCACCAAACGGCACAGGCCGACAGCGACGCTTTCGTGCTGCTTACCGGCCGGCTAACTGCGCTGTAGTCGTCGCTCGAGCGCGCCGGCATTGGCCCAGCACGGGCGGCGAGAACGCACTGGAGCAACCTTATGGTTTAAGCCCGGGAGGCTGGGTTCGTGCAGAGAGGGTGGCGGCGCCGGTCCGGGCTCCAGCGGTTTTAGTCGCTTGTTCGTTGAAAGAACGGAGAGTTGGCCGTGGCCAACTTTGCATTCGACCACGACAGAGGCACTATTGGGGCCAAACGATTCGCTCGAAAGAAGCAGTTGGCCGCGGCCAACTTTGACCGTGTTTCGCCGGAAATCGTTGAATCATAAGGGTTCTTGGCATGGTTACCGAATCGTGCCATTTTCGATACGGTTTTTTAGCAATTCGACGCTAAAAAGCGCATCGAAAGGGGAAATCGATGTTGCAGACTCAAAACGTATCGACGGCCATTTCTTCCGACGCGCGGATTGCTCATCATGCGCGCCAGCTGTCTATGCAGCTGCAGTTACTGCGAGAGCGCCTGTTCCCGCCGTCCTCCCAGAAGATGTTGAAGACGTTCACCTCCGGCGAGGCCGCTCAGCTCGTCGGAGTATCAGACGGCTATCTACGGCAGCTTTCAATAGATGGCAAAGGCCCTACGCCCGAGGTGTCCCAGACGGGACGACGTTCGTACTCTCTCGCCCAAATTCATGAGTTACGTCAGTACATGGCTTCTACCAAGCCGAAGGATGCACTCACTTACCTTCCGTGGCGGCAAAGAGGCGAGAAGCTCCAGACGATTGCCGTCGCCAACTTCAAGGGCGGCAGTGCGAAGACAACGACATCCATCTACCTCGCACAGTTTCTTGCTCTGCGGGGATATCGCGTTCTCGCGGTTGATCTCGACCCGCAGGCTTCGTTGTCGTCGATGCTCGGTGTTCAGCCGGAGTTCGATCTAGCGGAAGGCGATACCCTCTACGGTGCGATCCGTTATGACGAGAAGCGGCGGCCGCTGAAGGAAATAATCAGAAAAACGTACTTCGCTGGCCTCGACCTCGTTCCCGGAAACTTGGAACTGATGGAGTTCGAGCACGAAACCCCGACTGCTCTGATGGAGCAGCGGAAAACAGGCAACAGCGAAATCTTCTTTCGGCGCGTTGGCATGGCCTTGGCCGAAGTCGAAGCCGATTATGACATTGTGGTGGTCGATTGCCCGCCGCAACTCGGATACCTGACGCTTGGCGCGGTTTGCGCAGCGACGTCGCTTCTGATCACCGTCCATCCTCAGATGGTCGACGTTGCGTCAATGTCGCAGTTTCTGCTGATGACTTCCGACCTTCTGTCGGTCGTCCGGAAAGCAGGCGGCGATCTGAACCACGATTTCATCCGGTATGTCATAACGCGCCATGAGCCGCACGATGGTCCGCAAGCACAGATCGTTGCCCTGTTGAGAAGTCTCTTCGGGGACGAGGTTTTGGCGGCGACAGTCCTGAAATCGACGGCAATCGCCGATGCTGGGCTTACGAAACAGACACTCTATGAAATCGAACGAGGACAAGTCCGCCGCTCGACGTTCGATAGGGCGATCGAGTCCCTGGATGCAGTCAACGGGGAAATCCTCGGCGGCATCGAAAAGGCATGGGAGCGGTCATGAGCAGGCGAGACGTTCTGAACGGAATATTTGCCGATACGACCCGAGAGTTGGCCGCGGCCAACTTTTCCAAAGAGACGGATGGCGGTCGTGTCCTGGCGGGGCCCGTAAGGACGATGGGACTTGCCCTCGACCGCATGGACCAGGAAGCCAGAGAACTTCGGGAAGCCTTGAAGTCCGGCGAGAGGGTTGTCGAACTTGATCCCGAACTCATTGACGGCTCATTCGTGCGTGATCGCCTCGACGGCGAGGTGACCGCTACGGACGATATTGTGAGGTCGATCGAGGAAAACGGCCAGGAAGTGCCCATCCTCGTCAGGCAGCATCCCGATCTCGAAGGACGATACCAGGTTGCCTATGGCCATAGGAGGCTTCGTGCTGTCAGGCTCCTGAGGCGGAAGGTAAGGGCGGTTGTCAGGCCCTTAACGGACAATGAACTCGTCGTCGCACAAGGCATCGAAAACACTGCGAGAAAGGATCTCTCTTATATCGAAAGGGCGGTCTTTGCCTTAAGCCTCGAAACACACGGCTTCGGCCGCGATCTGATCATGCAGGCGTTAAGCACTGACAAGACGGAACTGTCGAAACTGTTGTCCGTCGCCAAGGGCATTCCGGCCAGCCTAGTTAAAGTTATCGGTGCCGCACCTTCTATGGGCCGTCGCAGGTGGATGGATATTGCCGAAAAGATCTCTGATCCCAAAGCGCTAGAAGCCGCTAGAAATGCCATCCACAGGCCTGAATTCGAGGCCTTGGGCTCGGACGAACGCTTCATGATGGTTCTTGCGGAGGTTTCGAAGAAGCCGCGGCGAGAACAGGTCAGGGAGTGGAAACCGAACGGTGGCAATGTCGCGGCAAAGATCAAGGACGCCGGGAGGGCCTATACGCTCTCCCTTAAGACTGCCGAAGCCGATGAGGGCTTCGGCGCATATCTGACAGAACGGCTGGACGATCTCTATGCCGACTGGCAGGCAAACAGAAAACCGAAGCAGGAGTAAACCGCAAAAGAAAAAGGCCCCCAAACGACCTTAGCCGTGGAAGCCTCTTTCAAAGTTGTCGCAAACTAAGAATCGCATTTCCACGAATCACTGTCAAGAGTCTAGGCGTCGATTCGGCGAGCAGATTTCTTTTGCCTAATTGAAGGCGAAGGAAGAAATGGAGACGGGTATTGCAACGACGCCCTTTGGGCGGCGGCCGATGTCGCTTGCCATGCTGGCAGCGCAAAACGACTCACGTGAAATCCCCAAGGACAGGGTCGTTGAGAAATGGCAGGTCTACCGCGACCTCTGCGAGGGCAAGAGCATCGTCGGCATTGGCGATCGCGCCCTGGCCGTCCTGAATGCGCTGCTATCATTCTATCCTGACAGCGAGCTGAGTGAGGAAAACGGGCTCATCGTCTTTCCCTCGAACGCACAGCTGTCCCTTAGAGCTCATGGGATGCCCGAACCCACAGTCAGACGGCACCTGGCGGCCCTTGTGGACTGCGGGCTGATCGTCCGTCGGGACAGCCCGAACGGCAAGCGTTATGCGCGCAAGGGCCGGGGAGGGGAGATCGAGGAAGCATTTGGCTTCTCACTGGCGCCGCTGCTGGCCCGTGCTCACGAGTTCGAGGCGGCGGCTGAGCGTGTTCGCGCCGGCAACAGGGCACTCAGGCTTATGCGTGAGCGGATCACTTTGCACCGCCGGGATATCCAGAAGTTGGTCGAGGCGGCGGTTGAGGAAGATGTGCCAGGCGACTGGGGAGGCCTGTGGAAGCGTTTCCGCGCCGTTGTGGAGGCAATTCCGCGCCGAGCTTCCGTTGTCGAGCTCGAGCCGATCGTGGGCGATCTGGCCGCGTTGCATGACGAAGTGGATAAGCTGCTGGAAGTTCACATGAAATCCACGAATCCGAGCGGCAATGACTCCCAAAACGAGCGGCAGCAATCTGATTCAAATACCGACTCTATTCTTGAATTTGAACCTGCTTTAGAGAAAAGCGGGTCGACGGCCGAGCCAAGGACGAGGACCGCAGAGCCCCCGAAAACCTATCCGCTAGGGCTTGTGCTGAAGGCCTGCCCGGAATTTTTGGATTACGCCGTCGACGGGATCGGCAACTGGCGCGATTTGATGATCACGGCAGCCCAGGTGCGGGGCTACCTTGGCGTTTCGCCGTCAGCATATGAGGAAGCCTGCCATGTGATGGGCCAGGAGGTCGCCGCAATGGTGATTGCCTGCATTGTGCAAAGGGCACAGCACATCAACTCCGCGGGCGGCTATCTGCGGGTGCTGACCGAAAAGGCGCGGGCGGGGCAGTTTTCGGTCGGACCGATGCTGATGGCGGCGCTGAAGGCCAACGGGGCAACGGCGCGGATAACCGGATGACCGCATGATTCACGTTGGGATTCAAGCCGACTTCCGGTGATGGAGCGGCGATCCGGGGTGCCCAATTCAATCCCAAAGGTGTGCCGGCGCTTTATCTGGCGCTGACCGTCATGACAGCGGTCAAGGAAGCCAACCAGGGTTTCGCGCATCGGATCAATCCTTGCGTGCTGTGCTCCTACGAAGTCGATTGCGACGACGTTGCGGACCTGACGATGGAACCGGCGAGGGGAGAATTCTCCATCGCTGTTGAGCACATGGCCTGCGCCTGGGCGACGGCTCTCAGCATGGAAACCGCCCGGCGTCATGGTCCATTTGGACTGCGGCGTCGAGGCATTCTCGGCATTCTGGTTCCGAGTTTTGCTCCGGGTGCCGAGACGCAGGATCGCAACCTGGTGTGGACCAGCTGTCCTGGCGATAAAACACGCGGAAGGGCAGGGGGCGTTTTCGGCTGCAGGCGTCGCGCGAAGCTTTCGGGGCGATATCAGTCACCGACCTCGATCGAATTCTGATCGCACCATGTCCTCAACGCTCTTTCCTCCGCATTCGCTTCGAAAGCGTACCACCGATCGAGTGCACCCCTTCGCTGCAACAGATCCTTGAACCTTGCGTACGCGCCTCTTTTGCTGAAGATCTCTTAACGTCACCGACGTTGTCAGGCAGAAATTGGCGGGCGAAGTCCAGGACGAGCGGCTTGCCCAAGTCGAGTTCTTTCTTGTCAGGTATTTGGACGTATTTGTCGCCGTGCGTCGATATCATCCGGCAATTCGTCCAAAACACCCGTGAATTCGGGATGCCAGTAGAGCGTGCCTGACTGCTTTCACAAAAAGGCCTGATGTTCTCCCGTGACGAATTCAAAAGCTAACAGTATGTCTTTGAAGCTGACGGCCATTGTCGTTCGGCGTCCATATAGATGTGGCGTGGGGCCAACGCATCAGAGGTCGGGTACCACGAGCTGTTCTCGATCGTGCCCCGCCGGATGGTGTACCCGGCGGTGACGAAGTCTCTCGCGAGCGCGCTCTCAACAGCGGCGCAGCGGCGGCATCGATGTTCGAAGGACCCACCGATGACCGACGACATGATGAACCGGCGCACGCTCGTGGTGAAGACCCCGGGCGCCGATCTTTTGCGCGCGATGATGAGCTTTGCCGCGAGCGGCGGATGGAGATGGTGGATGGCGCCGCAACCGGCGGTCCTCAGGGTCTCTAAACGATGAGTCTTGCCGCCCTTCCAAGCGTCCGCTCGGCGTCATTGTAATAATTCGAGGCTTGCTGGACGGAGCGGTGCTGCGACTGCTGCATGGCTTCCGGCAACGGAATGCCGCGGCGGGCGGTTTCGGTGAGATAGCCGGAGCGCAGGCCGTGGGCGGAAAACGCCGCCGGGTCGAGCCCAGCCTCGGCGACGCGGCGCTTCAGGATCAGGTTGACCGCCTGCGGCGTCAGGGCGCGTTTTTCCAGGTTGCCCCAACGGTCGATGCCGCGAAAAATAGCGCCCTCGGTGATCGCGGCCCGCTCGAGCCAGTCTTTTAGGACCAGCACCGGGCGGCCGACGAGCAGCACAAAAGCGTCGGTGTCGGCTTGTGTGGTCTTGGTGCGGCCAAGCCGGATTTTTAAGCACGGCAGTTTTTCGCCGTCGGGATCCTTCGGATCGACCGGCACCGGAGTTTCGTCCGCGAGCTGCTCAAGGCGGAGGCCGGAAACCTCGCTGCGGCGGCGGCCGCCGGAGGCAAAGGCGGTGATGAGAAGGGCGCGATCGCGGAGGTCGACGAGACGGTCGCCTGCGCAGGCTTTCAGGAGGGCAGTCAAAATATCGGCGGTCACCGCTTTCTTGCTCTTACGGCCGCGCGGGCGGGCGCTGGCGCGCACCGCCAGTTTTATCGCGCTCCGCAGTCCCGGCGCGTTGAATTTTCCCTTCAACCCACGCCAGCCGGTCAGCGTCGACCAGCTCGACAGCCGCCGGCGCACGGTATTGGGCGCGTGCGGGCCGTCAATGCGCAGAAGCCCTTCAGCTTTCAGCGTTATCGCGACTTTGGCGGGCATGCCGTGGGCTGGATCGGTTTCCCGTTTCGAAAAATCCCAGAGATGATGGGCAACGAATTTGATCAAGAGCGCTTCAGGCGCCGGCCAGGGGAGCGAAAAACCGGTCGCGGCAAGCGACCAGGCTTCGAGATAGCCGAGGTCTGAGGCCAGCGCCCGCAGCGAATTCTCGCCGATGCCCTCTTTTGCCAGATGGCGCAGGGTCTCGACGTCGTCATCGGTGAGGATGTCGGCCAGGAAATCGCGCCGGTCGAACGGCAGCACCGAATCCAGCGCGTCGAGCGCCTCGGCGCGCCGCAGTTTTTGGTCGGATGCAGGTTTTGGCAGCGGTGCGTCCATGGCGGCGGCTCAGAACAAATAGCGCCGGTCGGCCCAGGCGAGCAGCACGGCGGCGTCTCGATCGGGCAAACGCACCCGTCCTTGGCGCAGGCCTTCAGCGATCGCATCGCCGACGTCCGGATCGACCCAGTGGCCGTGCGTCATGAAAAAGAACCAGGCGAAGGGCAGGCCAATGTTTTGGTCGATTGCCTCGATGCCTTCCATCAGCCGGTGCACCGATACGCCCTCTTCGCCCAGCAGCCGCTCGGCCGGATATTTCAGTGGCCGCGGGATAAAACCGATCTCGCGTTTTGGGCCGCGTCCCTCGAGGTCGTGGATGTCGAAGGCCCAGTGGTCAAAGATGCGTGCAGCCGCGGAGCTGGATCGCGCCCAGTCGGCAAAAAAGCGGTTTTCGCGCGGCACAAATTCGAACCAGTCCGGATTGGCGTCTAAAGACGCGGTGTCGCGCGTGGCGTCTGAGCCGACCTCGTGGATGACACGGCTTTCGAGTTCGGGACGGCGGGCTTCGCGTTGCTCGCGCTCAATGCGGGCCCGGCGCGCCAAAAAACTCCTCATGTGGACGATGCCGCCGCCGGCGCGGCCACGCAGCCGGTAGACCGGTCCGGCGAGCTGCCGCGCCTCAACCGCCGACTCGCGTGAAACCCAGGTCGGCTCGAAGAGATGGTCGGCACTGGTGGGGCGGTAGTCGCGATCGACCACTGGGCCGGCCAGAAACTCGATCTCGCGGCCGAGCGAGAGCTGGACAAAATCGGCGACGCCCGGGCCGGTCGGCGCAAAGGCGAAGGCGCTGGTGCCGCGCCATTCGGTGAATTTTTCTCCGCTCTCGCGATGCCGGTTCCAGAAGGCGGTGAGGTCGCCGCCGACATCGGCCAGTGCGCGCTCGACCCAGGCGCGATGGTCGCCGAGGCGCGTGCCATCGGCAGCGATGACAGCATGAGGGTTGCACCAGTAGGGATCGTCGATGCTCGTGACGGTAAGGGCGAAGCCCGGAAAAGCCTTGTTCAGGGCAGGGGCAAGTTCGGCGTCGGCCGACTGCGGCTGCAGCGCTGCGAGCACGGTTTCGACGGAAGCGGGATCGGGCAGGCGGACGGGTTTTTGCTCGGACATGCAGGATGCCTTTCCATCGGCCGGGAAAGGCCGTCCAGAACGCCGGCCGCACGATGCGGCGGCCGTCATTTTGCGCGATTCTGGCTGATTTGGGCGGCGAAAACAATCGCTATCGATAAGAGGTCATTATCGATAGTGATTTTTGTCCCTGAAGAAACACGATGTAAGTCCAATGAGACCCTCACTAGCTTGACCAATGCGAATCAGCCATCATGAAAACAATGGCTTACACGCTCGACAAACTGCCCCTGGAAACCCTGATCGGGCCGGTTGCCCGCGCGACCGAGGTTTTGGTCCGCCTCGACGAGCGGGTCGCCCGTTCGCCGGTCCGCGACGGCTTTGTCGAGCGCCAGCATTTTGCCGACGCCGCTTCCGCGCTCTGGCTCGAGGGCGAACTCGTCCACATCGAGGACCTCGTGCTGCACGACGCCCACATGGACATCCGCACCCCGACCCACGAACTCACCCGGGCGCACGCGGTGCTGCGAACCCGCCGGCGGATTTTTGCGCAAAAGCCGGACTGGGCGCTCAGCCGCGACGGTTTTTTGGCGCTGACCGGTCGCGGCGGCGCCATGCCGGCGGCGGGCCAAAAAAGCCGGGACGGGGAGGCGGCTGGAGCCAGCTCCTTTGAAGCCGACGATCGCGATGACGCTGAGGCCGACCGGCTGGCCGAAGAATTTGCGGAGATCGATGCCGTCCTGGCGCGCTCATCCAGGATTCTGAATGGCGCCGACGTGCCGGCTCGAAAGGAGGGCCGGCCGGAGCCGCAAAACGGCCTGATCTACGATCTCGACTGGAATGAAGAAGAACGGCTGGCCGAATGGCAGGCCGTGCTCACCGACACGCGGGAGTGGCCGTCGGTGCTGCGCGCCGCAATCCTGCTTGAGGCCTGGTCGGACATCGAGGTGCTGCAGCATGCCGCCTGGCTCGGGCCGCTGCTTGTTGCCGCACTGCTGCGCCACGAGGGTCTTGCCGCCAACCATCTCGCTTGCCTGCATCTCGGCTCTAAAAACATTCCGCGTGAGCGGCGCCGGGCGCCCAATCGCTCCGATCGGCTGCTCGCCTTGCTCGATGGAATCCACGACGCAGCGCTGGCTGGCTTGAAGGAGCACGATCGGTTGACGATGGCGAAAAGCCAGATGGAGCGACGACTGCGTGAACGACGCGCCAGCTCGAAACTGCCCGACCTGGTCGAGCTGGTACTCTCGCGGCCGCTCGTCTCCACCGGCATGATCCAGGAGCGGCTAAAGGTGACAAAACAGGGGGCGCTCAACCTGATCGGCGAGCTTGGCCTGCGCGAGATGACGGGGAGGGGAAGGTTTCGGGCGTGGGGGATCGTATAAGTGCGCCGAGTCGATACAAACAGGGCCAAATTGGCAATGCAGCGGGCTCCACGTGGCCGCTACGGTCACCAGGGTACGGCCGGGGCTCTCAGCGCCGCTCGGCGGACGGCCACCGTCAACAACGCCAAGGGCTACTGGTGGCGGTGCTCATTGTGCTCGACAAAATCGTGTCCGAGCTGCTCGGATTGCAGCAGCAATCGTGGCGTCGGAGCGCTCTAGCGCGGTCGTTATCCCAGTTTGCGAAGGCGGCAGAGTGCAAGGGAGGACAGTATGACCAGAGGCGATGAAATTGTTGAAGCAGTAGACGCGGCGCTCGAGCGCCTGCGTCGCCTCGGTCATGGTCCTTATGCCAGGGCAGATGTCTCCTCAGTAATAGACCCCATGGGGTCCCGCATCGAAACATTTCTGCGGTCGGTTGCCTTCCCCATGTCGACACGCGCAGACAACTTCTACACGCTGATCGAACTTTTCAAGTCAACGTCGCTTCACCCGGATCGCGTGCCGCAGCTGCATGGCATACGCGACCTCTACAATCGCTCGAAACACAAACCCCAGGAGCCCCTGCCTCTCGGAGAAGCGATTCAGACTATGCAAAACACCGTCGTCGCATTGAGGGATGTTCGCGCGCTGGGGATCGGGGCTATCGGGACACCGTTCGAACGAGAGTTAAACTACCACCTATGGCTTGCGTTTTGGGACAACTACGCAAATGGCGTCACTGACGCTGCCATCATGCTCCCCAGCGACCATTGGACCTACGTCGGGACGGTCGATACGCTGCATATGGACATTCGTTCATGGGACGCCCTAAAGGCCAATCTACTGGCTCATCCCCGGTTTCGAATGGGGCAAAATCATTTCGAGCCAAAGGTTTGGGAAAGCTTTCATGCCGAGGGCGATTTTCTGAACGCGGGTGTTTGGGACGGCGACTATGGGGAACTGGTTCGACTCGTCGCGCCCTTTGATGATCGCGGCATCGGCGAAAGCATGCTTCCGGGTCTTGCCAGGCACGACAGTTTGATGTCGATCGGCACGGCCCTAATCGTGGCCATGGTGGACATTGTCCGCAGCACGTCGGAGCCAATGTCGAGAGATGAGTTGGCCGAAGCCATCAAGGCCAGGGCAGATTCCGAGTATGCCATGCCCCGGGAAAAAGGAAGCGTCGCGGAAGCTGCGGCGCAAATTGCCGCTCTGGTCGACACCGTTCCGCTGGATCAGCGCAAGCGTCTGGCGGGGCCGGTTCTTGCCCTTCGACGGGGTCCCAAAGAGCCGACCATGTTGGCTGGGCCGATTTGGGTCGATCTCGACGGGAACGGCGTTGTTTTAGGTTTCAGCGATGGTATCAGCATTAGTGTATGACGGCCGTCGCTCGCACCTAGGCCGAAATCGCAGCTTCTGGCCGATTAACATGACAAGCGATTAGTAGTCGCCCAGTTGTCCGCCGACGTGAAGAGGCAGATCCTCGCTTCAAAGAGCAGCTCGTTGCGCAGGGCGAGACAAGAGAGCGCCATGACTGACAAGCCGGACGTTTTCATAAGCCATGCCTCGCCAGCCAAAGGCGAGCTTTGTGCGGCTGACCTGCCACGGGTAATTTCCTCCAACTGAGATTAGAGTCCGGCCTCGATTGAAGGACGGACTGATGAAGAGAAAGCGGTTTCCGGAAGAGCAGATCATCGC
>NZ_JAMYPD010000055.1:0-23888 GCF_040320195.1 Mesorhizobium sp. M0768
CGAGCGAAATGGCTCAGACTTTGGATACCGATGAAGCACCCTGAAAGGTTTCGCCATGGACAAATGAACTTGCCTTGACGCATCACTCCTCATGTGAGCTTTGAGAATCATCGGCAATGGCCGCGAGCTGCTCTGCCAGAGAAAGGCGTCCCTTTTTCCCGCTTCAACTCGGATTCACGAATTTCAGCCATCACCAAGATTCCCATACAGCATCTCGTCCTGCAGCCGGCGCAAGGCGAATAGCCCGGTCGTCGGGTCGGGCGCGGCACTGTCGGCGGTGAGCAATTCGCCTTTCCTCACCGGTTTCAGCACCTTGCCGCCTTCGAGCAGACCGACCGGCACGGCGCGATGGGCGCGGGCTTCTTCGACGGTCATGGTCCAGGAGCGGTAGCAGGTCTCGCCGATCGCGTCGAAAACCTCGCCTGCCGCCAGATCCTGCTTGGCCACCGCGCAGACCTCGGCCACCGGCCGCGGCAGCGGCACCATGTCGGGCTTGCCGTAAAGCGCGATGCGAGCGGCCGTCAGCGGCACTTCCAGCGAGGTCAGATGGTAGGGCCTGAAGAAGCTGTAATAGGGACCGTGGCCGATATGCAGATCGTCCATGCGCTCGATGATGCGCGGATGCGTCGCCTCGACGATGACGAAGACACCGGGCGCCACGCCCTTGCCGACGGTGTAGTCGACGACGCCCTTCTTCGACAGAATGCCGCCCTGCTCGCGCGGGATCAGCACCTTGACCAGCTCGTCGCGATCGGCCTTGGGGCCGTGCATGCCGGGAACGTCGGGCACCAGCCCGGTGGCGTTGGCAATGGCGCACATCTCGACCATGGTTTTCGAGCCGTCGACGAACTCGACCAGCATGCGCGGATTCATGTTGCGGCGCAGCGCTTCCTCGCGGTAGTCGTCGGGAACGGCGTCGTGGTTGAGAGGGTTGTTCTTGCCCTTGCCGGCGGAGACGATGGTGTAGCCGAGCGCCGAGGCGAACTCGATCAGCTCCATGCAGCTCGACGGCTCGTCGCCGGCGCCGACCGAATAGACGACGCCGAGCCGGTCGGCCTGCTGCTTCAGATAGCAGCCGATGGTAACGTCGGCCTCGACATTCATCATCACTAGGTGCTTGCCGTGCTGCATCGCCATCAGGTCGAAATCGGCGGCGACCCCGGGCTTGCCGGTGGCATCGATGACGACATCGATAAGCGGATTGGTGACCAGCATTTCGTTCGAGGTGACGGCGATCTTGCCGTTTTCGATCGCCTGGCTGACCTTCGAAGCGCTGTCCGCTTCGGCTGCCATCGCCTGATCGCCATAAGCAATGCGGATGGCGTCACGCGCCGTATGCGGGCGGCGCGTCGAGATCGCGCAAACCGAAATGCCCGGCATCAGCATGCCTTGCGTCACCAGGTCGGTGCCCATCTCGCCCGAACCGATAACGCCGATGCGCACCGGGCGGCCTTCCGCGGCGCGCTTGGCAAGATCGCGGGCAAGCCCGGTCAAGGCGACATTGGTCATACTGGAACGTCCACTGCTTTAAGTCTTTGTTTTTATGCATGTCGTTGTCCCAAAACCGCGGCACACTTTTGGGCGACATGCATTATGAAGCGGGAATAGCAGGGAACGGCAACCCATTGCCAATCGAAACCGGCCGCGGCCACCTTTTCCTGTGCGCTATTGCAATTCGGCCAGCAAGGCTTTTGCCTCGGCAAGGTTCTTGGCGGAGCCGGCGGCAAGGTCGTCCATCTTGCGCTCACTGAAGATGACGAGCGCATGCTCGCAGGCGCCTATCGCTTCCTCGACCATTGCCTTCTGCTTGCGGGCAGCACCCAGATCGGTAAGCACATCGCACAGGCTGTCCTCGGTGAAGGCGACGCCCGGCACCGAACCGATCTTCTTCTGCACAGCGATCGCCTCGCGCAGGATCGGCACTGCCTCCTCGAATTTGGCGACGTTGTTTTCGGCGCGGCCGGCGAGCGTCAGCTGATAGCCGATCTCGTTTTGCAGGCTCGCCCAGCGGTCGGGGTCGCGGTCGCGGCCGACCTGGTCTGCCAACGCCCGGTTGACGGCGACCGCCTCGGCGAACAAAGCCGGCGAAGGCTCTTTCGCGCCGATCATGCCAAGCACATTGGCCAGGCTTGCCTGCGTGCTGGCCCAGGGTTCGGGGGCGCGGTCGCGCGTGCGCACGCTCTGGATCGAGCGATAGATGCCGGCCGAGCGCTTCAGCAGGGGGACGTCACCGCGCCAGTAGCCCAGCGTCGACAGCGCGCTGGCCAAGTTTGCCTGGTTGCGCAGCCATTCGTCGGCATCCCTGTCGCGGGTCATCACCGTCAGTGCCGCCTCATAGGCCTGGACAGACTTGGCCATGGCATCCGGGTCGGAACTGGCGTTTGCCTGCATCATGCGGGCATTGCCGAGGTCGCCTTCGACCGAGGCCCAGAGCGAGCGGTCGGGCAACGTGGCATAGACGGCCAGTGCCTTTTCATGCGCGGCCGCCGCCTTCTGGTAGAGCGATGGGTCATTGGCGCTGCCGGCAAGGTAGTAATAGGCAGTGCCTAGTTCGTTCTGCAGCTGGGCGTGATCTTCCGGCACCGTGGCGAGGTCGTAGAAGGGCAGCGCCGCTTCTAGCGCCGTCGCCGACTGGCGGAACGCTTCGCCGTCCTGCGTGCGGTCGCCCAACACCAGGAGCACGTGGCCCAGGCCCCATTGCGTTGCCGCCCAGGCGTCAGGATCGCTGTCACGGCTCTGCACCTCGAGCGCCGCACGATAGGCCGCCGCCGAGCGCTGGAGCGCCTCGTCCGGACCGCCATTGGCCTTGCCGAGCATGGAAAGTGCTGCACCCAGCCGGTACTGCGTCTTCGCCCAGTCCTTCGGGGCGCTGTCCTTGCTTCGCACGGTGAGCGCTGCACCATAGGCGGCGACCGCTTGTTCCAGCACCGCTTTGTCGCTGGCGCGGTCGCCCCAGGTCGACAAAGTGTTGCCGAGACTGTGCTCGATCGAAGCAAACTCGATTGGAGCAGCGGCGGCGGTATAGATCTGCGAGGCCTCGCGAAAGGCGGACGCCGACTTCCGGAGATAGTCGATGCCGGTGTCCCGATCGCCAAGCGTCGCATAGACCGAGCCTGATTCTGCTTCAACGAAGCCCAGTCGAGCGGAAGCTTCTCGCGCGGATATTCAGAAAGTGCGGCCTCATAGGCAGCGATCGCCTCGAGCAGCGCGTCGTTGCCTTCCTGCCTGGCGCCGAGACGCTGCAAGGCATTGCCAAGCGTCAACTGGCCGTTCGCCCAGCTCGCCGGCGCATGCTCGCGCGTCCATACCGTCAGTGCGGCCTCTGCCGCCTCTCGAGCACGCTGAAGCTTGGCGATGTCACCATTGATCTGGCCGATAGATTCCAGCGCCGAGCTCAAATTATTCTGGATCGTCGCCCATTGCGCCGGGGCGCGCTCGCGCGTCATTTCCTCGGTCGCCGCCTGATAGGCGGCCACCGCCTGCTCAAGCGTCGGCACGTCTTTTTCACGCTCGCCAAGGCGAAACAAAGCCGCGCCGAGATTGACCTGGCTCAACGCCCAGTCGAGAGGGACGCGCTCCCTGCGGTATTCGGTCAGCGCGGCGCGATGCGCTTCGATCGAAGCGCGGAAACTGTCGGTCGTGGCCTGGCGCTCGCCGATCTCGGACAGCACGATGCCGAGATTATTCTCAGTCGCCGCCCATTCGAGCGGCATTTTTTTCGCCGCTTGCACCGCGAGCGCCGCGCGGAAGGAGGCGACGGCCTTGTCGAGCAGTGCGATACCATTCTCGCGCTGGCCGAGCCGCCAATAGACGGTGCCGAGATTGCCAAGCGTCGAGGCCCAGTCGTCCGGATCGGCGTCGCGTGTGTAGACGGTCAGCGCCTGGTCGAAGGCGGCAGCCGCCTTGTCGAGGTTTTCGCGACCGGCCTCGCGTTCGCCCAGCGTCGACAGTGTGGTGGCGAGATTGTTTTGCGTGGCAGCCCATTGCCGCGGGCTGTTTTCGCGCGACACATAGGTCAGCGCTATTTCATAGGCAGCGACCGCCTGCACCAGAAAGGCATTGTCGCCAGAGAAAGAACCGTGCGCGGAGAGCGCCTGGGCCTCGGCTGCCTTGTAGAACCAGGCTTGATGGTCGTCCCATTTATCGACCTGCTCATAGGCCTTGGCATAATCCAGTGCTGCCGCCTGATAGCTGAAGGAAATTTCGTAGGTTTTGGCGCTGTCGCCGAAAACCTCGGCAAACTCGAAACGACGCGCCTTGAGGTCGGCTTCGGCCTGGTCGACGGTCTTCGACAGTTCGCCAACGCGGGCCTTGGCCTGTTCATGGATTTTCTGCGCTGCTTCGAGTGCGCCTTCTTGCACCGCCTGCTCGGCCAGTCTTGAAAGCCGCACGATTTCCGGATCCTGGCTCTTCAGCGTCGCCTGCTCGGCCAGCACCTGTTTCAGCCGCTCGGTCTGGCCGCGCAGCAATTTGTCGAGCTCGGCCGCATCCCTGGGTTTCTCGGTGCCCAGCGTCTTCAGCATGGCGTAGAGCGCATCCATCGGTACGCCGCCGTCGCGGGCGATCGTCTCGATCTGGCGGCGTTGCGGGTCGGGCAACGTCGAGATCGTCACCAGCAGCCGGCGACGCTCTGAGAGGATCTCGCCCTCTTCGCCTTTCGGCACCTCGGCGGGCGTACCGAAATAGAGCAGCCGGCGCAGGCTCTCATTGACCCACGGCCGCTGCCGGCCGCCGGTCTTGAGATAGACCTCCTCGCCGACCATGCGCAGCACGGTGCCGAATTCCTCGCCGCCCATCATGTCGATGTGACGTAATATGGCTGCCGCATAGGGGCTGTTGCCGTCTGCGGGACCGTCGAGCGCCACCTTGCCGGGCTCGGCGGCAAAGCCGATGACCTGGCCCAGGCTGTCATCCGCCGCACCCTTGGCCGGCGCTCTGCCGTTCAGCGCCACGACGCTGCGGGTTTCGCCAAGGCCGCCGGCGCCGATCGGCTTGCCCGCTTCGCCCGGCGTCAGTTTGAGCAGCGTGCCCGGTGGAAACGGATCGTTGCGGCAGGCATCGAGCAGCACGATGGTGACCGGCACCTTGGCCTTCAGCTCGGCCACGATCGATGACAGCGGCACCAGCTTCTCGCCGGCATCGTCGAGCGCTGTAATGTCGGTATCGACCGGCACCAGGAAATTCTCGCCGCCGGCTTCGATGCCGTGGCCGGAATAGTAGATAATGGCGACGTCGGCACCCTCGGCATCGTCGACGAAGCCTTCGAGGTCGCGTCGCAATTTGCGCGCGTCGCGATTGGTCGCGACATCGGTTTCGAAGCCGAGCCTGTCGAACATATCCTCGATGGCGCGGGCGTCGTTTTCCGGATTGGGCAGCTTGCCGACATGCTCATAATCGGACTGCCCGATGACGAGCGCGACGCCCTTAAGCGCCTTCGGCTCTTCAGCCCGCGCAGGAACCAGCGCGCACAAAAGTGCAAGCAGCGCGGCAAACGCCACGCCTATGCGCCCTGTTGCCCCTGAAAACAGCATCGTCGTCCCACCCCAAACCCAGCGCGCCATCTTCCGCAACGGCATGGCATCATGATGGCCGGCGCGTGGCAAGTGTTCGGGCAAGAGGCGTTCTTGTCGTGGGGAAGGGAGGCAGGAATGTCATGCTGCTCCGCGCCCCCTCCTGTCCCGCCGGCCTCTCGCCCCTCGCCCAGCGCTGCGCGGCCGCTACTTGTTTGTTGACAGGCATGCGAGGCCTACATGTGGAATTTGGCAGCAGAGGGCTGGAGGCTCCTCAAGCAGAGCGTCATCGGCTTCATCGACGACAATGCGCTGAGCCATGGGGCGGCGATAGCGTTCTATGCCACGACCTCGCTTGCGCCGATCCTGCTCATCGTTGTCGCAATTGCCGGCATGGCCTTCGGGCACGAGGCGGCGCAACTCGCCCTTTCGGCACAGATCGCTGGCCTGATGGGGCCGCAAAGTGCCGAGCTGCTGCAGGCGACGATCGAGAATGCCTCGCAGAAGGAAGCGGGAACCCTTGCCAGCATTCTGGGGCTGGTCACGCTGTTCGTCGCCGCATCCGGCGTGTTCGGTGAAATGCAGCTGGCGCTGAACGAAATATGGAAAGTCAAACCGAGCGGGGCAACGATTTCACGAATGGTGCGGGCACGCATTGCAAGCCTGGGCCTGGTCGCCGCGCTTGGTTTCCTGCTGCTGGTGTCGCTGGTCGTAAGCGCTGCAATTTCGGCGCTCGGAGAGGTCATCAACGCCGACCTGCCGTTCGGCACCATCATCCTGAGCGCCATCAACGGGATCGTCTCGTTTGCCCTGATCACACTGCTGTTTGCCGCAATCTACAAGGTGCTGCCGGACCGCAGCCTGCAATGGCGCGATGTCGGCATCGGCGCCGCGGTCACCGGGTTTCTGTTCACCATCGGCAAGTCGCTGATTGGCTGGTATATCGGAACCAGCGCCATCTCATCATCATACGGCGCGGCCGGCGCCCTGCTCGTCGTGCTGTTATGGGTCTATTATTCAGCGGAGATATTTCTGCTGGGCGCCGAATTCACGCGAGCCTATTCGGTTCGACATGGCAGCCGGTCCGATTTGAAGAACAAGGTGGAATTGCATGGCAAATGAGTTCACGCCGAAATTCGACCTAGCCGACGAGGTGGTGGTGGTCACCGGCGCCTCGCGCGGCATCGGCCGCGCCAGGACAACCGCACTGGGTCAAACCTAGTGTCCGGCTTCCTCATTCATTGCCGGCAAGCCAACGGACCATATTCGCCATCAGTCTTCCGTAGAACGGCCACGCGAGGAAATCCTGCGAGAGCCAATGCGGGCCGATATCGGTTGCCCAGGCAATCGTGCGGCCGCGGCCATGGCTATCGACGGCAAGGAGCGGCCAGTCGGTGCCGCGATGGGGGCAGGTCGCCAGAAGCCGGGACGAACCGTCGCGCCTGAATTCCAGCTTGTTCATGCCGAGAATCGGCGGCAAAGGCCCCTCCACCCCGGAAAAAATCGGATGTGACGACTGCAGGATGGAGGCCTGCAGGCCTTGCGGCACCTCCATGCCGTCACAGTAGGGTAGGCAACGGACCGGCAGAACGTCCTCGACCGGGGTGTCGTGGAAACGCGCCGTCCCGAACATGCCCTGAAAGCCCATGTAACCGCCGGCCAGCATCAGCCCGCCGCCACCTTCGACATAGGCCTTGAGCACATCGAGGCGGTTGACGCCGACACGCCCGGTGCGGGCATCCGGCGTCACCAGCAATGTCAGGGCGCCGACGTCGGAGATCACAACCGCCTGATATTGGGCGAGCCCATCGAGGTCATAGGGAAACTCCGCGCTGCAACGCTCGCCGCCGATCTGCGTGACCGCGATGCCTTCAGTGGCCAGCGCGGCATTGAAGGCCGTCGCGCCATTTGTCGAGGCCGCACTTGTAAGCACGTCGCTACCGATGGCGATCGACGTCGTCGCTGCAAAGGTTTCGCCTGCAAGCAATATCTTCATTGCCGCCCCGCACTGTTTCATTCGAGAGGTTTTTGGGAAGGGCGCCGGATGGACCGGCGCCCCCTAGAACTCAAGCTCTATAGGATCAGAATTTGAACTCGGCCAGATTTTCGGGAGTCACGATCTTGGCCGGACCAAGGATCAGTTCGCCGCCGGCGCCAATCGTGTATTCGCCGAGCCTGCCTGCCGTGAACTTCTCACCCTCCTTGCCGGTGATCTTGCATTGCGCAAACGCCTGGGCCGTCTGATAAGTAAGATAGCCAAGATCGGTGACGTTCCACCAGATATCCTGAGCCGCTTCGTCCTTGATGTATTTCGAGATCAGAGTGGCCGGCGCGAGGCCGGTCAGCTTGACCTTGCCGATCATGCCCGCTTCCTCGAGTGCACGCGCGGCCGCCGGAAGGCCGATGCCTGCCGGGACGATGATCACCTTGAGATCGGGAAACGCCTGGACCAGCGCCAATGCCTGCTGCTGGTTGATTTGTTCGCTTTCTTCGCCATAGGCCACCTGCACCAGCTTCATTTTGGAGAACTTCGGCTCGGCCGCCATTTTCGCCTTCATGAAGTCGATCCAGGCATTCTGGTTGGTCGCCGTCGGCGTCGACGACAGGATCGCGAATTCGCCTTCACCGCCGCTGAGGGCGAATGCACTTTCGAGCATCATCTCGGCGAGGCTGTCGCCCTTCACCTGATTGACGAACACCGCACGCGCATCGGCGGCCACATCGGAGTCATACGAAATCACCCTGACGCCCTGCTGAACGGCGCGCTTCAGCGCAGGCGCGACGGCGTTGGCGTCGTTGCCGGCAATTGCGATGACTCCGACCTTCTGCGAGACAAGGCTGTTGATGAATTCGATCTGCGCCTCGGCGGTCGCCTGCGATGGGGCGACCTGGGTAGCGGTGCCGCCAATTTCCTTGGCTGCCTCTTGTGCGCCTCCAAAGGCCACTTTGAAGTAGGGATCCGTGTCGAGCTTGGGCAGGAAACCGACCGTTACGGGTTCCTTGGCGCACTCCTGGCTGAAGGCCAGCGAGCTTTGCGCAAGCAGAACCGCGGATGCGAGCAGGGCTAATCTAAACGCTTTCATTGTGACTCCTCCGTCAAAATTCGGGCTTGAAGGAAGGGGCCCGAGATCACCCCTTTGTCTCGCGCATTGCGCGGGATCTGCTGAGCATCTCCTGTGTGGAGCGCCAGTAATTGCCGACCAGCAGCGAGCCGATCAAAAGCAGGCCGATGATCATGCCCTGCGCGTCGCCACCGATCTGGTTCAGCGCCAGCACGTTGCGGATGATGGCGATCAGGGCCAGTGCCAGCATGACGCCGGTCAGGCGGCCCTTGCCGCCAAAGACGCTGACGCCGCCGAGCAGCACGATGGTGATGACGTCGAGCTCCATGCCGAGCGCATTGTTGGCGCGGGCGTTGGAAAGGCGCGCGGTATAGACGATGCCGGCTATCGCCGCGACGACGCCCGAGACGACGAACAGGTTCAGCACCATCCGGCGCGTGTTTATGCCGGAATAGCGCGCCACTTCGGGGCTGCCGCCGAGCGCGTAGATGCGCTTGCCGGTCGGCGTCTTCTGCAGCACGACCGCAAACACCGGCGCCAGCACCAGGAAGGGCACGATGGTCCACGGTATCTCGGTGCCAGGCAGGTTGTTGATGCCGAAATCGACGACCGCGGGCGGCAGGATGTTGACCGAGCCGGTGCCGAGCAGGATGTAGCCAATGCCTCGATAGAGCGCCATGGTGCCGAGCGTCACAACCAACGACTGCAGTCCAAGGCCCGAGACCAGATAGCCGTTGAAGGCGCCGAGCAGGCCGCCGATGACGAGCGTCAGCGGGATTGCGGCAAGTGTCGGCACACCGGCCTGGACCAGCAAGCCAAAGACGACGGACGTCAGCGCCAGCACCGAGGCGATCGACAGGTCGATCTCGCGGGTGATGATGAGCAGCGCCATCGGCAGGATCAGCAATGCCTTTTCCGAGGCGCTGGCGGCCAGTTGCGAGAGATTGAAGCCGGAAACGAAATTCGGCACGAAGATCGCCGCGTAGAGGAAGATGGCCACGCAAGAGGTCGCCAGCAGCAGATCCCAGAAGTCGATCGAACGGAGGAACTTTTTCACCGCGCCCTCGCCTGTCTTGCCTGCTCGGCCCGCCGCACGATGAAGGTGTCGATGCCGATGGCGACCAGGATCACGAGGCCGTAGACGCCCTGCAGCCACAGCGGGTCGACGCGCACCAGCGTCAGCCCGTTCTTGATGACGAGCAGCGTGAGCGCGCCGAGGATGATGCCGAGCAGCGTGCCCGAACCACCGCGGATGGCGACGCCGCCGACCACCGCCGACGCGATCACGGTGAGTTCGAAACCGAGCGCGACGCGGGCATCGATGGTCGCATAGCGGGATGCCCACAGCGCGCCGCACAGGCCGCCGAGCAGGCCGGCCATGCCAAAGGCCAGCAGGATGCGGCGGTCGACGGGGATGCCGATAAGACGCGCGCCGTCGGGATTGGAGCCGGCGGCGAACAGTTCGCGCCCGATGGCTGTACGATAGAGCAGCACGTAGCCCAGGCACAGGATAACGATCGCGATGACGACGATCAGCGGCACGCCGGCGATCTTCAGGCCGGTCATGTCGAGCCAAGCTTGCGTTACTTCGTCGGCGCTGATCTGGTCACCGGCTGCCCAGATCGAGTTGAAGCCGCGGAAGATCGACATCGAGGCCAGCGTGACGACGATCGCCGGGATCTTTCCCCTGGTGACGACGAGGCCGTTGATCAGGCCGGCGACGCCACCGACGGCGCATGCGGTTATCAGGCCAATGCCGATGTCGAGCCCTGGATAGGCCTGGACCATGCTGGCCGCCATGTAAGCCGACAGGCCGATCACCGCAGCGATCGAAAGGTCGATGTTGCGGGTGATCAGCACCAGCATCTGCGCGAGTGCCGCAACGACGAGCAGGGCGGCATCCATCGACACGGCGGTCAGGTTTGCAGCGCTCACCATGCGCGGGTTGATGATGGTGACCGGGATGGCGACCGCCAGCATCGCGGCGAGCAGACCGAACTCCCGCCGCTTCAGTATGTCGAGCGGTCCTTTTCTCTTCTCCTCGCCGGTGGCCTGTGCCGCATCGGCGCTTTCGCCGGCCTTGGTCGCTGCTTCCAGCACCTTTTCCTGAGTGGCTTCGCCCCTGGCAAATTCGGCCGTCCGATGGCCTTCGCGCAGGACGATGATGCGGTCGCACATGCCGATGAGCTCGGGCATTTCGGAGGAGATCAGGATGATTGCCATGCCCTGGGCGGCAAGGTCGGCGACCATCGCATGCACTTCCGCCTTGGTGCCGACGTCGATGCCTTGCGTCGGCTCGTCGAGGATGAGGACGCGCGGTTCGGTGCGCAGCCATTTGGCCAACACCACCTTCTGCTGGTTGCCGCCGGACAGTTCCTTTACCGGCTGCGCGTAGCCGGAAAAGCGAAGCTTCATGCGCTTCAGCCAGTCCGAAACCAGATTGATCGCGCGGTTCGTGCCGTAGAAACCGGAGCGGGCTGCCTTGTCGAGGACTGGCAGCACCGCGTTGTCGAGGATGGAAAAATCCATCACCAGGCTCTGGCCCATGCGGTCTTCAGAGACATAGGCGATACGCGCATCCATGGCGTCGCGTGCCGACGCGAAGCGCACTGCTTCGCCGTCGATCAGGATTTCGCCGGCATCGGGCTGGTCGATTCCGAACAGCACGCGCGCGATCTCGGTCCGCCCGCTGCCGACCAGGCCGCCGAGCCCGAGCACCTCGCCGGCATGGAGCTTGAGGTCGATATTGGAAAAGCCACCGGCGTGCGAAAGCCCCCTCGCCTCCAGCACCAGTGCGCCGGTGGCGTGGCTTCGTTGCGGATAGAGGTCGGTGACCTCACGGCCGACCATCATGCCGATGGCAGCGGCGCGGCCAAGCTCGGCCTTCGGCTTGACGCCAATGAGACGCCCGTCGCGCAGCACCGCGATGCGGTCGGCGATGCGGAAGATCTCGTCCATGCGGTGGCCGACGAACATCATCGCCACGCCGTGCAGCCGCAGGTCGGCGACGACAGTGAACAGCCGCTCGACCTCGCGCTGCGACAGGGCGGCCGTCGGCTCGTCCATGATCAGCACCCGCGCGTCGAGCGACAGGGCGCGGGCGATCTCGACCAGTTGCTGTTCGGAGGTGCGCAACATTCCGAGCCGGGTTTCGGCCGGCACGTCGAGGCCGACTGTCGCCAGCACCCTGCGCGCGCCGGCAAGCATGGCGGCGTTGTCGATGCCGCCGAAGCGGTCGCGCGGCATATGGCCGAGATAGATGTTCTCCGCCACCGAAAGATCAGGGAAAAGACCGGGGTGCTGGTGCATGACCGAGATGCCGGCAGCCTGGGCGTCGTGCGGCGAATGGAAGACCACAGGCTTGCCATCGACTTCGACATGGCCGCCGGTCGGGAGATACACGCCGGCCAGCAGCTTTACGCAAGTGCTCTTGCCGGCGCCGTTTTCGCCAAGCAGAGCCAGCACCTCGCCTGAGCGCAATTCGAAGGACGCGTCCTTGAGGGCGATCGTGCCGCCGAAGGCTTTTGTCGCCTGAACCAGGGCAACGGGGACAGCCGCGTCGCTCTTCACCATGGCGTCGGCTTCGCCTAATGCGCCCAAGTGCAGCACCTTTCCTCCCTGGTCCCGTTTTTTCAATTTGCTATATTAAATGGCCGAATGCCGCAACTGGAAAATTGACTTCCATGGCCGCGAAGGGCACTGTCGCGTCGCGCACGGGTGCGATTGGAGTGCTCGACCCCGCGGCAGCCTCAAAGCTGCAAGCGGCTGGAGTGGCTCTGCGGGAATGAATGGGGAGGCGCCGGTTTTGTCCGGAAAAGGCAGCAATTCGGTCAAGGTTCGGCATTATAACGAGCGCTTCGTGCTTGATGCCATTCGCCGCCTGAAGGAGGCATCCAAGTCCGATCTGGCGCGCGCCGCAAATCTGACGCCGGCTGCGGTCGCCACCATTGTCGACGGGCTGGAATCGTCCGGATTCGTAAAGCAAGTGGGAAAAAGGTTCGGGCAACGCGGATCGCCATCCACTCTCTACCGACTTGCACCTGAGCGTATCTACAGCGTCGGCATCAAGATCGGCCGGCGCGCGCTGGAAGCCGTGCTCGTCGACTTTGCCGGCGAGGTCCGCTCGCGCGAGTCGCACGAATATCGCTTTCCGGATCCCGACATGGTGCTCAAGGCAGGCAACATGTCGCTGGCCAATTTCGACAAGCTGGTCGAGGGGCTTGGCGATGCCAGCATCGTCGGCGTCGGCATCGCCTCGCCATATTTCCTCGGCGGCTGGAGCGAAGAGCTCGGCTTTCCCGACGATCTCGGCAGCCGCTGGGAAGCAATTGATCTGACGACGTTCTTCGCCACAAAGCCGAAGACCCCGGTCTTCGTGGAAAACGACGCATCATCGGCCGCACTCGCCGAACTCATCCAGGGGACCGGCGCGCGGTTCCGCGACTTCATGCATATCTCGATCGACACCTTTGTCGGCGGCGGACTGGTGCAAGGCGGCAAGGTCCATACCGGGCCGCACGGCAACAGCGCCGCGCTCGGTCCTTTGCCGGTCTCGCCTTCAAGCCTCGATTCGGTGGCGGCCAAGCCGGCGCGCTACCAGAGCCTGCTGCATCGCGCTTCGATCTATGTGCTGGTCAATCATCTCAAATCGCGCGGCATCGAGATCAACCGTGTGCGCGAACTCGATCCCTTGCCGCCGGGGGCGCGCGAGCCGCTGTCCGAATGGATCGACGATTGTGCCAATGCGCTGGTCGAGGCGATCATCGCCATCACCTCCGTCATCGACATCGAGGCGATCGTTCTCGACAGCATCCTGCCGCGGCCGATCCATCTCGAGCTGCTGGCAAAGGTGCAGACCCAGTTCAACAGGATCAGCGCCATCGGCATCGTGGCGCCGGAAATCGTCTCGGGACAATTCGGCCCCGAGGCCTCGCCGATCGGCGCGGCGATGCTGCCGTTCTCGGCGCTGTTGGCGCCCGACAGCGGCGTGCTCATGATCGGCAAGGACAGAACAATGCTGCCGGGCAGCCTTTCGAGGCTTGCCAGCCAAGGCCAACCAGCAAGAAGCTCAGCGCCTTCAACGGCATAAGACAGTGCCGCGAAAGAGCATCAAGCTCCAGGCATCATCAACATCAGCTCGCAGTCCGGCACGGGCACGACGGGCTTTTTGCGCCGGCACTGGAACTTTTAGCGGCTGCTAATCTTCATTCGTCACCAACATTGAAATGCCGATCGGTCCGCGCTCCGCTTCAGTGCGGGCCCAGGAAGCAAGGAGGAACATATGAACTGGGATCAAATCAAGGGAAAATGGACGCAGTTCAAAGGCAAGGCGAAGGAGCAGTGGGGTGACCTCACCGACGACGATCTTGATCGTATCGAGGGCAATAGGGACCAGCTCTTGGGACGCATCCAGGAGCGATATGGCATCGCCAAGGAAGAGGCAGAGCGTCAGGTTGATAACTGGTCCAGGAGCATCAGCTGAGCCTGGACGCAACTCCGTCTTCTGCCCCCACCGGGGTGAAACTCTGCGTCGCCCGCCGTGCCGACTGGTGCGGTGGGCTCTTTCGACAGCGAGGCCCCGCGAGGAATCTTTAGCCGTATCTAATATTCTACTTGCGTGGCGGGCTTCGCCCGGCGTGCGCCCCGCCCGGAGGCGAAGGAGCGTAATCATGAACAACATTATCTGGCTGGTCGGCGCCATCGTGATCGTAATCGCCATTTTGAGCTTTTTGGGTCTGCGATAGGCCTTAGCCCTCTCCTCGACCTCTTCGATTCGGCAACGGCTCCCTCTCGGCGTGGCCTCACTGCCCGTTGCATTCAAGCAGGTCAGACTTAGGTCCCAAGCAAGATACTCAAGGATTGGACCGAAGCCCCGGCTGAGGAACGTAGCCGGCTGGCTCACGTTGTGGTGAGCTTTGGCGCGACGAAGATGCGTCCGGGCGGATGAGTTCAAGCCAGGGAGGAGAGGCCCCGACGCTCCGAACGGGCGGCGGGCCTGGACGTAAATGCAAACGATCAGCAGGCTGTTCAATTCCCATGCCCAGGCAGCACGTGCCGTTGCCAGGCTTCAGGCTGCCGGGATTCGTCGCCGGCAAATCAGCGTCGTCGGATCTTACAATGACAATGATGAACCGATCAGCGTTGCTGGATATTACGAAGATGAGATGAGCGCTCTCTGGCGAGGTGCCGTCGCTGGTGCCGCACTTGGCGCGACGGCTGGTCTGTTGGCCGGCTTCAGCGCTTTTGGAGCTCAAGACGTTGATCCTGCGGGGATGACCGGCATGGCCCTGGTCGGTGCGGCTTGGGGCGGCTTTGCCGGCGTGCTTCTCGGAACTTTTGCCAATTTTGCCCAGAAGCCGCGCAAGCCGAAGATCGCTGAGGGTGTCGTATTGGTGATTGCTCGCGTCGATGAAAGGCAGGCCGGCGCCGCGCATACGGTGCTCCGGAGTTTCGCGGAGATGCCTTCCGGGCCGATGAAGAGGAGCGCTTTGCCAAATTCAAGCCGGCTCCGCGTCCGATCTGGTGCCCGATGAAGTTTGTTTCGCGAAACGGGAATTCAAACCGGAGGCGCCCGACGAAAGCTTGGCAAACCAACACTTTGGAAGCATGCGGGCTACTTGCCGTCGTGTTGTCCTTTATTCTTACCGTTCTGTTGGTTGGTCTCATCCTTGGCTGAACCCATGCCCTTGCCACCGGCGACACTATGCCCGGCAATTGGCGAAGGTTGTGGCCAGTTCGAAGGATTAAACCATTCGTGCTAAGCGTTAATAGGTTATCGGCAAAAGTAGAGGGCGATCACGTGGACAAACGGGCTGAAGGAGACGCGGAGAAATTGGCTCGAGGCGAGTTCGAGCTCAAAGCCGAACGATATGGCGTGAACGCCTTTCTTCTCGTTGTCGAACTTGTAAATCTGCTGGAAAAGCGCGGAACGATCAGCAGCGACGACGTCGCGAAAATCGCCGAAGCCGCCGCACTTGCCGTTGCCGCATCCAGCGAACCCGACGTGAACAGCATCAATCTGTTGCAGGCCATCGCTGCCGCACGCCGGCCCAAATAGGCTTATATCAAATCCGCCAGCAATCGGCGCCAACCGATAAACGCTATGTTGAACTGATCTCGGTCGAGCGTACGGAGCCTTTCCATGTGCAATGACTACGAGCAGCACATCGCCTGGGCCGAATACTGCCGGATGATGGAATCGCTGGCGCTCAAAATCCCCAGCCATCAAACCGAATTGGATCTGCCGCAGGCGGATGACATCCACATCAACGACCCCGCGCCGGTAATGCGCGCCGCCGGCGACGCAATCGAACTGGCGTCGATGACGTTCGGCTTTCCCCCGGCCGGGCCAAAAGGCGGACCTGTATTCAACTTTCGCTCGGAGGGCCGGCAGTTCAGCAACAGCAAGCGCTGTCTCGTTCCGGCGTCGGCATTCTTCGAATTCACGGGAGCGAAATATCCAAAAACCAAGCACAGGTTGACGCTGAATGGCCATTCGTTCATGGCGATTGCCGGGCTGTGGCGCGAGGGTGTCGGCAACAAGCCGCCGACGTTCACGATGCTGACGACCGATCCGGGGCCGGATGTCGCGCCATATCACAATCGGCAAGTGGTTGTGCTGCGGCCATCGGACTGGGCGGCATGGATCCATCTGACGAAGTCCGAGGCTGAACTCATGCTGCCACTGCCGGAAGGGTCGCTCAGCGCGGAAACAGTTCGCGCAGGTTCCGAGTAGGATCCATCGGAAGACTGCGCGCGCTGAGCTACGGCCGCGCCGCATCGTCACGGCGATGCGCGCCATGCTCAGAACGAATGCCCGCGCGATATAAGCGCTTCAGCCCGGCTTGACGTAGCCGGCGGTGACCTCGTCTTTGTGGGCGGCGAAAGCTTCCAGGACTTCGGTTTTCTCAGGCTTCGGAATTTTGAAATGATCCAACGTCCGCCCGAGTTCGGCTGCGACCTCATCGAATTCCGCGGGGGAAATCCGCAGGTCGCGATGCGCCTCCTCGAGACCGAGCGGCGTCGTGCCGGGCTTGGTGGCGACGAACTTGAAGGGCCCGCCAGAAACGTCGCAGACCCACAGCGTGCGCATGAACTTAAGGCCGGGCAACCTTTCCAGGTTCTTGGTGTGCCATTTGCGCAGCTGCGGATTCTTGGACCTTTGGCCGACGATCGGGTTCCTCACGACGGCGTCGCTGAAATGATCGATCACCGCTGCGATGGCAAACACGCCGCCCAGCCGCTCATACAGACTTTTCTCGGATGTGGTTTTCTTCGTCTGCGCGAGCGCCTTGTCGACAGGCAATACCGACGTCGATGCGGCGGCCAGCGCCAGCGCGGCGACAACACTTCGTCTTGTGAGAGAAGTCGAAATTTTCATCCCTGGTTCCCTTCGAGGTTAGGCCAGAGCGAGCCGCAGCCTGTCTGGCGGGCTTCATGAAATGACATTCGGACACTTTGCCGTATTTTAGCACCGCCTAAAGAACTAACGAGCCCTTCGCCCGAATTATTCCGATTGGGCGGCATTGCCGTGGTCAACATGCGTCAAAAGGGGCGAAGGCCGCGCGGATGAGGAAGTGTTAAGCACGCGTCGCTGCACGCGGCAGAGGTCGCGAAGCCACTTCGGCCGCATCTGTGCCCCTGACCTTGGGCATTTTCCTTCTGTGTCGTGTTGTCGGCGGCAATCAGCCCCGGTAGGGGGCGTACAATCGCTTCCCGCGGCTTTGCCGGCTGCTTGCGGCCAATAGCCTGTGCTTTTCGAAGATCGCGAGCTTCTGCGGATAGGTCATCCGCACCTTGGCGTTGCACCCGTCGCATCTGAAGTGCGCGATTGTTCTTAGTGCAGAGCCCTTTCTTACCGCCGGATGCAAGCAATCCGGACATTCGAATGTGAGCGCGACATCCGATAAGTCTTCGGCTAAGCCCATTTCCGTCCCCTTCGCAAGCTCGGTGGCTACACTCTGGCGATTCTCCATGAGCAATTCAGATGCCAATCCGATTGTGCCAATGCGGGACTAGAACAATTCGCCTCGGAACGCCGCCTAGCTAGTGCGCCTTCTCTGCGCCTTTTGAGCGACGAAGAGACCTAACTTCCTCCAGCAGTTCGCGCTCATTGGTAGTCACGTTTCGGAAGATTGCGACAATCATCACCGCCAAGGCTTCGGCATCCAGGCTTAGAGGGTCAATGTGCTCATCTGCGCAAACCTGATCAAACACGCGTTCACAAATAGCCAAATCGTGAGGGCTGAGGCGAGTGCGATTGAAACGCCGGCGCGACATTTGCGAGCCTTCGACGCCCGCCGCCCCGTTGCAAAAGAAGCGGGCCTTGGCAAGAAACGCGAGTCGTTGAGTGGTTGTTCCCGGCTGCAAGCTTTGTTAAGCCGCCTGCAGCAGGGCAGACTGGAACGCCTTCCCCGCGCGCATCATGGCGCGTGCGAGCGGAGCTGTGCCTCGACCTTGGCATTTTCCTAGCATGGCGAGATGCTTGGCACCTCAGGCATTTTCGGGCGCCCGCCCGAACGGGGCTGGCCGCCATGCGCGGGCCGATCTTGGACGGCTGGACCGTTGGACTCACGTCAGACACAGTAGCCTGGGGGCAAGACTGCTTCGAACTCTAAACGGGGGCCGTCAGCTACCCATTTGACGACGCGGAGGAGCCACGCCTTGCGCTGCTGGCACTCGTCATCGCAGCCAATGCCACCGCGACACCTAGTTCCAACGCTTGAAAACTCTCCCTAGAGGGTTTGGCATCATGAACAGTCTTCTTTGGCGGCAGGCGCTTTAGCTCGCTCGAAACTTGGTCCGTGCCGTAAGTCCGTACATATGCTATAGCTAATATTGGGTCGAGGGGACGACCATGAAAGGGAGGACCAACCATGAAGCCGCATTCCCTCAGCGCCCGTCGTATTGGCCTGCTTATATTCTCGGTGTGTGCTTTCGGGCTGATGACGTCAGCCTCAATGCCCGCAGACAGCAAATTCGCCGTCGAGCCGGTGGTTGAGAAAAAGGTGAAGGAACTGCCCTCCGGACCGTTGTACTGGCGGCTGGATAATCTGCCAACGCTGGCGCAAGCCCAAAGCGTTGCGGGCCCGACCTCGCTTGCGGCCGAGGTCGCAGGCAAGGTCTGGCTGTTCACGCTTGGACCGAAGGATGGCTCTACGACCGGCGGAACCAAGGTCGTCGAGATCGGACCGATCCCTCCGATCAGCGCAAGCGAGTATTTGCTGCGTGTCAACCGCGCCGGTGGAGCGCCCGGCGTCAAGACGAAGATCCATACGCATCCGGGACCGGAGGCCTTCTATGTGCTGGCCGGCAAGCTCGGCCAGAGAACGCCCCACGGAGTGACCTATGCTGAAGCTGGCACGGCAATGATCGGACACGGGGCCAACACGCCGATGGAGGTGTTCAGCGCCGGCACAACCGATCTCGATGAGCTGGCCATCTTCGTGGTCGACGCCAATCAGCCGTTCTCGTCGCCGGCCAGCCTCGATTGAGGCGACATTTCCCGGGATGATACTTCCGCTCTCCACCTGTTGCAGACAGTCGGCGACCAGTTGACGCTAACAGGTGCATGCTGAATTCGATGGTGCTGCGAGAGAGGATTGAACTCTAGGTATCTATAATAAAATCAACTACTTACGATGAGTTTTGTAACATTGTGACGGGCGACAAAATGGCTGGGAATCACTTCTAGCCCGCGGTTCTGGCTGGACGCCAAAAGACCCGTCTCGCCTTTACTGTTTTCTCTCCAAGGCATTCTAGATCAAGCCTTCATTTGAATGCCTGGACCTTCACTGCGCCGTCAAGCACCAGGAACCGAAATACGTTTACGACGATCCGTATGCGCCGTGATGATAGATCAGCGCCGGGCCGGGCTCTCCACTCACCACATGCCGGACGCTGCCGAGGATCAGCGCGTGGCTGTGGCGAATAATAGTATCCTCAACCGTGCAGTCGACCGCGGCAAGCGCCTCGTCGAGTGCCAGTGCGCCGCTTGCAAGGCTGGACCAGCGAGCGCCCTCGTAGCGCGCAGACCCCTTCAGGCCACCGCGCCCGGCAAAGCGGTCGGCAATCGCGATCTGGTCGGCACGCAGCACATTCACGCAGAAATGCCGATGCCGGCTGATGGCTGCCCAGGTAGACGAGTTCAGATTGATGCTGACAACCATCACCTCCGGTTCGACCGATAGGGAATGGGCGGTGGTAACGGTTGCGCCCGTCCGTTCGTCGCCAACACCTGCGGTGACCACGGAGACAGCTCCGGCCAGGTGTCGCATCGCAAATTTCAGGGGAACCCGGCTTTCCACTAAGGTTTCCACTAGGGGAACGCGTTCGGTCAGTGTCATCTGGATAGCCTCATCATGTTTGCAGCTTCACGACGCCTTGCAACGCAACGCCGTTTGGTATCCCAACCATTGGTGAATTTCGGCGGCGATGCGCTCGGCATGTGCGGTGACTTCGGGAATTCCCATCAGTTCGCCGACGCTGCCTCGCGCCAATGGCCCGCTGACGAAAATGCTGTCGGTCGGGCGCCCGGATGTGCCGACCGCACGGCCTTGGCTGTCGGTCTCCAAACCAAGACCAATCGGGTCGAGCCGGACCAATCCCATCCGCTCGAGCGCCGCAATCGCCGTGTTGGTCCGCAAGATATCGGCGTGCGCCGGTCCGGTCGTCACGACCACACTGTCGAAAGCCTCGACAACGAGGCTGCGTTGGCCACGCAGCCGCTGCCTGACGCAAATGCGTCCGTCGACCTGTTCGGCGCCGACAATCGTTGCGGCGCGATAGGCAAGCTTGCCCTCGGCGACGCATCGATCGAGCACGTCCGCACCTTGCGGCGCGAGGCGGAAGCGATGCACGTCCCAGAGCGCACGAAGATGGCGTGCCACACGTCGCTGCTCGGCCAGCGGCAAGGCCTGCCAGATGGTTTGTCCCTGACGTCGGACGGCATCGAGCACCGGATGCCAGTCTTCGCCCCGACGCTTGGCATCAAGGATCGTTACCCGGATGCGCCTGAATAGTGCCGTTGCTCTGCGTGAAGGAAGGGTCGTGAAATCGCCAATTGGATCGGCCAGCATCGCGGCTTGGCCGCGCGAGCGATAGCCGTGGCGTGACTGCGCGACGATGTGGCCACGATGCCCCTTGCGGTCGAGCGTTGCAATCACGTCCGCCGACGTCAGTCCGGTGCCCACGACCAGGACACGGTCGTCGCGGCCGATCGCTTCCAGCCTCTCGAGATCATAGGGATTGGCCACCAGCCCGGCTGTGCCAGCCACGGACTTCAGGGGCATCGGCAAGGCCGGCGGCGGATGCGTCGTCGCAATCACCACGGCGTCGGCAGCGAGCGCCCCGCCATCAGCGAGGATCAGACGGTAGCCCTCGCCGGTGCGCTCGACCGATGCGACGGCGGACCTGACATGGCGGATCGTTTTGCTGAGAAGGAAGGGCCGGAGATGAGATTCCACATAGCGCCCGAAAACGCGACGCTGCGGGTAGAGTGCTCCGTAGGCGGCAATAGCCTCGGCATCGTCTACAATGGCTCTGGTCTGCTCCAGCCAGTCGGCAAAGTGGCTGTCCTGGCCGGAGATCAGCGTCATTCTCGACGCCGGCACATTGATACGATGCGCCGGATCTGCCGTGGAGTAAGCCAGACCATAGCCGAGCCCCTCGCGGGGCTCGACGACCACGATATCGGATGCACCGGCCGGGAGCAGTCGCGCCAGATGAAACGCAGTCGCCGCACCTGAAAAGCCGCCGCCGACAATCGCTACGATCGGTGCGCTGGCGCTCAAGACTGGCTCGCGCGCAGCGCCGACGGGCGATGGTCGCCGGCCACGGTTTCGCCGAAGGGGCCCATGTTGACGGCCGTCTGCCGCGTTGAGATCTCGTGATCGAGTGGCAACTGCGGCAACACAAGTTCGCCGAAGCGATAGGCTTCCTCCAGATGCGGGTAACCGGACAGGATGAATGTATCGATGCCTATGCGCCGGTATTCATCGATCCGTGCCGCCACCGTAGCCGCATCGCCGACCAGAGCGGTGCCGGCGCCGCCACGCACCAGGCCGACACCGGCCCACAGATTCGGACTGATTTCGAGTTTGTCGCGACGGCCGCCATGCAGCCGGCTCATGCGCGACTGGCCGACGGAATCCATGCGCGCGAAAACCTTCTGCGCCTCGGCGATCGTCTTGTCGTCCAGGCGGCTGATCAGGCGGTCGGCATCGGCCCAGGCTTCGTCATTGGTTTCGCGAACGATGACATGCAGCCTGATGCCGAAACTCACCTGGCGTCCGGCCTTCTCGGCAAGGCCGCGCACATGGTCGACCTTTGCGGCGACGTCAGCCGGCGGTTCGCCCCAGGTCAGATATTTATCGATCTGCTCGGCGGCGACCGCATTGGCCGCCTCCGACGAGCCGCCGAAATATAGCGGCGGATGCGGCGTCTGCACAGGCGGGAACAGCAGCCTTCCGTCCTCGATGCGGAAATGTCTGCCTTCGTAGGCAACGGTCTCGCCGCGCAGCACGGCCTTGTAGATATCGAGGAATTCCCGCGTCACCTCATAGCGCTCGTCATGGCTGAGGAAGATGCCGTCGCCCTTGTTCTCGACCGGGTCGCCCCCGGTGACGACGTTGATGAGCAGGCGCCCGCCCGAAATGCGGTCGAGCGTCGAGGTCATCCGCGCCGCGAGCGTCGGCGACTGCAGCCCGGGACGGACGGCAACGAGGAAGCGGAGCCGCTGCGTCAACGGCGCCAGCGCCGACGCCACGACCCAGCTGTCCTCGCAACTTCGGCCGGTCGGCAGCAGCGCGCCGTAATAGCCGATGGCGTCGGCGGCCTTGGCGACCTGGGTCAGATAGGGCAGGTCGACCGCCCTGCCCCCCTCGGAGGTGCCGAGATAGCGGCTGTCGCCATGGGTCGGAAGAAACCACAGGACCTTGATCCTGTCGGGGATGGCAGTGCTCATGAACAGTCCTCTATGACTTTACGGCGTTCTCGCTCAGCTCCAGGCGTGTAGCGGCGGATTGACGTCGTTCAGGTAATAGTTGCCGAGGATCGCGTATTTCCAGCGCACCGGATCGTGCAGCGTGTGGGTTCGGGCGTTGCGCCAGTGCCGGTCGAGATTGTGCTCGGCCAGTGTGGATTGCGTGCCGGCGAGTTCGAACAGTTTGTTGGTGGCGTTGATGGCGATCTCGGTGGTGAGGATCTTGGATTCGGCAACCGCGATCTGCGCTTTCGCGACGGTCCTATCGTTCGGATCGGCCACGGCGCGGTCGACCGCAAGGCCGGCCTTGTCCAGAACCGCCTCGGCCGCATTGGCCCGCAGGCGGAGGTCGCCGACCGCCTGGATCGTGTAGGGATCCTGCCAGGCATGATCGACGCCGCTGTCGATCCACGCGCGCGACTTGGTGCGCACGAAGCTGACGGTTTCGTCGATCGCCGCGTTGGCGATGCCGAGATCGACAGCAGCCTGGATGATCTGGAAGATGGCGCCGTCGGCCGTCGGCCGGTCATAGCCCTTGTAGCCGGGGACGAGATGCGTCTTCGGCACTTTCACATTGTCCAGCAGGACTGTGCCGGACAGCGTCGTCTTCTGGCCGAAGCTCGACCAGTCGTCGATGACCGTCAGTCCGGGCGCGCCGCGATCGGCGATGGCATACCAGGCCCGGCCCTCGTCATCGAGCGCCACGATCGGCACCAGATGGGCGAGCAGCGCGCCGCTGGAATAGAATTTCTGGCCATTGACCACGACGTGGTCGCCAGCGTCGACGAATTTGGTCTCGAAGTCGGCCGCCCGCTTGGAGCCGAATTCCGAGAACGCGTTGCCGAACCGCGTGCCGGACAGAACTTCGGCGAAGAGCAACTGCTTCTGGGCCTCATCAGAGACGGTGCGGATGGCGGCGACGACGCCGAGATGGTTCTGCGGAATCTGGCCGAGCGACGGATCGGCCGCCGAGATGATGGTGATCACCTTCGACAGCGTCACATAGGAGAGTTCCGGTCCGCCATAGGCCTTCGGCACGTTGATCGACCACAGGCCGCTCTGCGAAAACGCATCGAGCTCTTCCTTCGGCCAGATGCGCTCGCGGTCCCGCCTGGCGGCGTCCTTGGCGAAGTCTGCGGCCAGTTTTTCCGCCACAGCGATCGCCTCGGCGTCGGTCTTGATGACATGCGCTCTGGCCGACGGACGCTCGACCGGGGGGACGGCGCTGCGGATATCGGACGGCTGCTTCGATTGGATGGTCATGCTGCGGTCTCCTGGGGAAAATGTTGCGATGGAAGCGGCGTGCCGCCGAGATAGTAGGTCTTGATGTCGTCG
>NZ_JAMYPD010000056.1:0-22764 GCF_040320195.1 Mesorhizobium sp. M0768
CTCACGCCGGGGGTATCGACATCAAACGTAAGATGTGGCGCTTCGCTCATTGTTTAGCCTGATTTGTGAGTATGCGACTTTGGGATTGGTTTTCGATGGCTATTACGCCTTTGCATTCTCCGCCCTCGAAGAGTGCACCATTATGTGTTCAATCCGCCAATATGATTTCCCGGACGACGCCATCTCGATTTTAGATGGCCACCTTTCCTGGTTCAAATACTGCTATTCTATGTTCACAACAAAACGGGATCGCGGCGAACGGCGGGGCTCCCTCACAACTGTAGCGAGATCAATTTGGGAGAGAATCCGTATTGCGTCACGTAATGATGCTAGATTCGAGCGTTGCCTCGTCCATTTGCTCCCCGCTTGGGGCGAAGGAGGCCGGGCGCAGAGATGGAGGGTTTCGCAGCGCCCCGCCTCTTTCACGAGCGCCACGGCGCCTCAGTGTGGCCTTGCGATCTCCAGGATCGGCTGCTCCTTGTTCAAGGGGTCAAACAGCAACGCGTCCGCGTGTTCGCTGCGCCAGACCTTTAGCCGGACCTGAAGCGTTCCAAGCAGTTTGCCCTCGGATTCGCCGCAAGACTCGACAGAAGTTCGCTGCCGGTCCGCCTGGTTCTGCTTCGACACAATTTCGTAAGTCAGCAGTCGCTTTGACGAGAGGCGGCACGACGTCGGCCGCTTTTGGCTTTCACAATCGGGCGATCCGTCGGCGGGACAGCCCCGTGCTTCGAGGCGATGCAAAGTCGCCAGCAAAGGTGGATCGGCTGCCCCGTCCGGGCGCGCGGTCGCGAAGTATCGGTGAGCGCAGCGAGCCGCTCCTGCATGGCGCGGATATCGCGCAACAGCAGGGCAGGATCGAGGCGGCGTATATTTCCTGCAGACGGCAATCGGCGGATTGTCGGCAATCGGGGCAACCAGCTGCGACGCAACCTGTGGTTAGATAGAACTTGCCTTTGGAGGACGACCCAAATTCTGGGACAGCGAGACCCGGCTCAGTACTATGTTCCTGCACCCCATCACCTGCCCTTCCAAACCGGCTTGCGCTTTTCGGCGAAGGCCTGGTAACCCTCCCTACTGTCCTCGGAGGCGGACAGCCTATTGAACGTTACAAGTTCCCGTCGTGCCATGCTGTTCATCGCGTCCTGGAAGGTCAGCGCCTCCGCCACCCGTACTGTCTCCTTGATCGCCGCGAAGACCAGCGTCGGGCCGCTGGCGAGCAGCCGCGCGATCTCCCAGACGCGGTCCTCGAGCTTTTCCTTGGGCAGCACTTCGTTAACCAGGCCCCAGCGCCGCGCCTCGTCGGCATCCATCCATCGACCCGTGAGTAGGAGTTCCATAGCGACATGGTAGGGGATGCGCTTCGGCAACTTGATGGTCGCAGCGTCGGCTAGTACTCCGGCGCGGATTTCTGGCAGCGCGAAGGAGGAATGGTCCGAGGCGTAGATGAGGTCGCAGGACAGCGCCAGTTCGAAGCCGCCGCCCACCGCCACGCCGTTGACACAGGCGATCACCGGCTTGTTGAGGTCGGGCAATTCCTGCAACCCACCGAAGCCGCCAACGCCGAAGCCACCGGAGTCGCCCTCGCCGGTGTCGCCGGCCGCCGCCGCCTTCAGGTCCCAGCCGGCGCAGAAAAACTTGTCGCCGGCGGTCTTGATGATGGCGACACGCAGTTCCGGATCGTCGCGGAACGCCTTGAACGTCTCGCCCATCCTCCGCGACGTCGTGGGATCAATGGCGTTGGCCTTCGGCCGATCCAGGGTGACTTCGAGGATAGCGCTCTCGCAGCGGGTGGTGATGACGTCAGCCATTCTACTTCTCTCCAAGCACGAGCAGCGCGTCGGCAATCCAAGCACCCTTGCCTTGGGCGCAGACGATCAGTGGATTGATGTCGAGCTCCTCGATCTCATGGGCATTCTTCCGCACGAAGTCGGCAATGCCGGTGATCGCGTCGATGGCGGCCTTCACATCGGCCTTCGGGCGGCCGCGATAGCCTTCGAGCACCGGGTACAGCTTAAGGCCACGCAATGCCGCCTCGATGTCGTCGCGCGTCGCCGGCAGCATCAAGGTCACGCTGTCACGCAACAATTCGACCAGCACGCCGCCGGTGCCGAGCGTCATCACGGCTCCGAACATTGGGTCGCGGGTGAAGCCGACGATCAGTTCGGCGACGCAGTTGCGCACCATACGCTCTACGTAGAGCCCGGTACCAAGCGGCAGGAGATCACGGGCCGCCGCCTTAACCGATTCGGCGTCCATGAGGTTTAGCCGCACCGCGCCGATCTCCGACTTGTGGGCCACGCCGAGAGCCTTAACGGCCACCGCAAAGCCAATCGCCTCGGAAAACGCCACCGCCTCGTCCGGCCCTCCCGCGCGCACACCCTTAGGGACCGGACAACCGGCATTGATTAGTCGCGCCTTCGTCTCCGCTTCATCGAGAATGAGACGTTTGCTTGCAGTTACCACGTGAGGAGATGCACCAATCGAATCAGGTTGCGGCCTACGCCAAACCGCCCCAATGAAAGCCGCCGCCTCGACAGCGCTCATTGCTTCGGAGAAGCCAGACAATGGCACCGCACCTGAACCGATCATCTGGGCAGCGTAGTTTTCGGGCATGTTCTCGGGCAGCGTCGAAGTGATCGCGCCTCGCGCACGCGTGTTCTTCAACGCCGTTTCGAAGGCGCGTGCTACCGTGAACCTGTCGGCACCCAGACATCGGTCATCTCGTGGGAAGTCGAGAACCAGCATGTTCAGGTCGAAGTCACCCGAGACCATAGCGGTGAAGGTCTCGATCAAAGCTCGCTCGTTGCTCCAGATGAATGTGTTATAGTCGAGCGGATTGGCAATCGCGACCAGCGGTCCGAGCGTCGCTCTCAGTTTTGCCGATTGGTCAACATTTAGCGGTGGGAAATGTATGTGACGGCCTTCCGCGCTATCGGCCATTACGGAAGCTTCCCCGCCCGAGCAACTCATCGACGACAAGCGATAGCCAGGCAGAGGGCCAGTCACGTGCAAAAGCTTCAGAGTTTCGATGAGAATGGGAATGGATTCAACCCGGGCGATTCCAAGCCGCCTCAGAAAGGCACCGGATGCGGCATCCGAGCCAGCAAGCGAAGCGGTGTGCGAGACCGTTGCCCGCTGCGCTTGCTCGGAACGGCCTACTTTTAACGCCACAATCGGCTTCCTAAGTTCCCGTGCCCGGGCGGCGAGCCTTTCGAAGCCGGCCACGGAGTCGAAGCCCTCTATATGCAATCCTAGCGCGGTGACGCGGTCGTCCTCGATCAACCCCAACGCCATCTCCGAAAGCCCCGTCTGTGCCTGGTTGCCGGCGGTCATTATGAAAGCGATCGGAAGACCCCTCTTTTGCATCGTGATGTTAATGGCGATGCTCGATGACTGGGTAATAATACCAACGCCACGGCCGCTCTCAGGCAACCTGACGCCACCATGTTCATCCGGCCACAAAAGCGCACCGTCGGCATAGTTGATCATGCCGTAGCAATTCGGACCGATGATCGGCATTTCGCCCGCTGCAACAACGAGTTCGGCCTGCAGGCGCTTGCCGTCTTCGTCAAGAGCTCCAGTCTCGCTGAAACCAGCAGCATAACAGACGGCCCCACCCGCACCGCGTTCGGCCAGACCTTTAACAACCTCTACGGTAATATTCCGATTCACGCCGATGAAAGCGGCGTCTGGAGGGCCGGGAAGATCGGCGGCGGACCGGTAAACCTGTCGATCGCCGACCTTGTCCTTCGACGGATGCACCGGCCAGATCTCGCCAGCAAAACCCATTTTGATCGACCGCGCGACAACAGCGGCAGCCGCCTCGCCGCCGAAAACTGCTATCGACTTTGGCCGAAGAAAACGTTCAAGTCTGTGCATTTACTTTCCTACTGCCGCGCCGTTGTGCTTGCGAATGGATCGGCGGCGCCGAGTGGTCGTACTGCCCGAAGCCTGGGGCGGCGACGGATCATTAATCGGGCAGAGTCTTCATTTGCATCACGTGTTTCGTCAAATATTGATTGTCGCCGCCGACCATCAGGATGCGAGATGACTGTGTGTGATCACTGGTCGGAGATCCAGCAGGCTGTTGAAAAAGACTCGCGACAGTCTCAGGTTCGTGAGTCACTCTGACCACGAAGAGGGGAGTGAATAGTGCGGGTGGGGACGGACGGGTGAACTGTTCAGCTACTTGGACCTCGGGGCTCGGGTGGCGCGATCATCCGGCGCTCCGTATTCGGACGATTGCGAACGAAGCCTTTTCGGCGTTGGAGCTGGAGTTTGCGGCGCTACACTCGCCGATTGGGCGGCCGTCGATCCCGCCGGAGAGAAGGCAATGGGAATGAGCGGCATCTCCAACAGCCAGGTCTGGCGGGTGTGCGAGGAGATCGACGGCAAGGTGAGTTGGCCCACATCTGTGGATCCACGCCACTTACCTGAAGGGCCGCGCGGTGGGCGGATCGTCTCGGCCACGGTCATCATCGCCGTCGGCGCTTGTTGCGCAGATCCTCGCTCGCGGCGGAGTGCACCCGCACTGCATCATTGGCCGACGAAGCGCTCGCCGAAGACGACGGCGAACTGAGTCTTGGCCTCGAACCACTCGCGCGGCGTCGTTTCCATTCCTCGGCCGCGTTGCCAGTTGCGCCGCCAGCTTTAGGTGATCGCCGGATATCGCTGGCCCCAGTCGCCAGCCTCGAAGTCTCCAGCGCCCTCATGCCGGCTTAGGCGTCCGTGGCCCGGTAGTTTGCCCTGAGCCCCGGCACCACGGCTTTGCGATCCTTCCATGAGCACGTCGTGCCGTTCTTCGCCTATCCCGAGAGACCGAGGGCGCCAAGTTTTGCTCGATCCAGATGCCGAGGATCTCCTTGGTGCCGTCGGGCAGGATGCCGAGCGCGATGTAGATGGCCTTGTTGCGCACGAAGCCCTCGTCCCTGATCTTGACCCGGATCGCGTCGAAGAAGACGAGCCGATTGACCGCATCGAGTGGCCGGTTCTGCCATTCGGCCACTTCCTCCAGGACGGCATCGGTCACGGCCGAGATCAGGTGCGGCGAGACGTCGATGCCGTAAAGCTCCTCCAGATGGCCGCGAATCTCGCGCACGCTCATGCCGCGGTCGAATGGCCGCTGCGGCGATTGGTGTCGCCCTCGACACGTTCATCCTCCAGGTGCTCGTCGAGCTCGGCGTTCAGAATCCGCTCCGAAAGCGCCTTCTTCAGGTGGTAAACGCATTCGGACGACCGACGGGCATCTCATTACAACCAGAGCCTTCACGTCACAGTGGGTCAGACCGATTGTTGCCGTGCCACCCCACTGCGTGTGCTTGCCATGCTATCTGACAGTGCGGCCGAAGATCAGATCGCGACTGATCGGAAGGCTTTCTACGACAAATTCAGGATTCATGAGCAGCCATCGAGAGACATCGCGTCTTTTCCAATCGACGGCAGAGCAAGCTTTTTCACGTCGCCGATGTGTCGATTCGCATCCATGCCAAGCGTACGAACCAAATCGGCTAATTATCATCCGCGAATCTATAGCATCGGTGGCTCTTCTGGAGGCAGATCGGCCGACGGGTGAGCAGACACGATAACGTGGAAGGGAGATGGCCGACCGGCCTTCTCCAGGGAGCGGGCAATCTCGTAGGCCACGAGGGCCCCTGCGCTATGGCCGAAGAAAACAAAAGGCCTATCGCTATATGCCTGGAGCGCCTCGATGACCAAGGTTACCAGTGCGTCCATGCTGCGAATGGCGGCCTCCGCTGTTCGTTTACCGCGCCCGGGAAGATCCAAGCAAATAAGCTCAACGTCATCGGGGAGATAGTCCGGCCAATTGCGGAAGGACTGGACGCTACCCCCCCGTGAGGGAAGCAAATTATCCGATACGACGGATCAAGCGAACTCTTTACGACGGTAAGCAGTACTTTTGCCTTACCAGAACTTCTCCATATACAAAATCACTCGCGAGTTTTCGCCTGAAGTCACCGCCTCCCGGCAGGCGTTACAGACATTTAACGGCTTTCACTCCGGTGTATATCTCTTTTCGGAGACTTGTCACATTGAATACATCACAATTTTGTCTAACCAACCAGCCACCATAGCGGCAGTTGACAAATTTAGCGCGTCTGTTAAACATCGGTTAAAGTGGCCAAAATTTATATAACGATAACTTTACACAAGGATCTAGTTTTTCCATCCGGTGTTTGATAATTTTAGGTTTGACAGGAGTGCCCCCTTTTTCCAGACGCGGCTCACGCTGACGCGGCTCTTGCCGTCGACAAACTCACCGTCGTGACTCTCGAGTGTTTCGAGACGATTTGCTTTGGCTCAGTGATCGGCCGACCGGGATGGATCGTCATCGGCGGCATTGAAGGCGGTAAGATGTTGGAAAACGCGTGCATGCGTCCGCCGCAACCGACCGATATCGCCGACATCGAGAATGATGTGGCTGCTTGTGTCGCGCGGCTCCGCGTCGCAAATCCGGACATCGCTGCGTTACTTTTCACTTGCACGGGTTCCGATAACGCCGGCAATCCGTCGTATGGCGGGGCTGCCGATCTACGACATCACAACCATATGCCGGATGACGCTTGAGGCCGTTGCCTGAGGGGGCGCTACGTTACGAGGCGATCTTTCGTTGCTGGAGAGACAAATGACTGAGCAAAAAACACTAGGCGCTGCGAACCGGATCGCGAGGGTCACTTGCATTGGAGGGGGCATGATTGGGGCCGGTTGGGCCGCACATTTTATGAGGGCCGGCTTAGAAGTCGTGGTTTTTGATCCCGCTGCCGAGCGGGAGACTTTTCTGAGGGAGTACTTAGCCAAGGCAATGCCGAGCCTTGAAAAGCTGGGAATGGCACCGGGCGCCTCACCTACGCGCGTGCACTTTACAACGAACATGGAGGAAGCCCTTAAGGATACGGACTTCGTTCAAGAAAGTGGGCCCGAAAACATCGACGCCAAGATTAAACTGATTGGCGAAATCGATGCTCTCACGGCGCCTGATGCTGTCATTGCTTCAAGTTCTTCAGGTTTCCTCGCCGCCGATTTGAGAAGGGCAGTCCGGCATCCAGAGCGCATCCTGATCGGTCATCCCTTCAATCCACCATACCTCGTGCCTCTTGTAGAGATTGCGGGTGGCGACGCCGCCCCGCAGGCAGCCGCCACGGCATCAGAATTTTATAAATCGACAGGATGCGAAGTGGTCTCGCTTGACCGAGAGATCACCGGTTACATTGGGAATAGAATTCAATACGCGGTTTTGAAGGAAATTCTTTACATAGTGTCTCAAGGAGTAGCTGACCTTCAGGCGATCGACACGGCTATTGCTTCTGGTCCAGCCATAAGGTGGGCTGTTATGGGCGCGTCATCGGCATTGTTTCTTGGGGCGCGAAACCCAACCGCTTATGGCGACTACACAGAAGGTTTCGCTGACGACATGGAGCAAGGTTGTTACCTGGCGCCGCCAGACTTCCAGCCAGATCGGCAATTGCTGCGAGCATATGGCGAGCAAGTCTTGAAAGGTATTGGCGCCAACGGCCAAGCCGAGCTTATGGAATTGCGAGATGCAGGGTTGGTGGCCATTCGATCTGCATTGTGGCGGGGCAAACGAAAGCCTTAAAGATGCCTAAGTTAAAAAAGTTAAGACGCATAAACAAGCCGGCAACATGATCCGCGACTAATTCCGTCGAGTTAACTTCTCTACCACGGAGTATGATGATGAGGCACATAATTAAAGTAGCTCATCATCGCCTGTCCCGGCGGTGTTGGAAAAATGGTAGCGGAACGTTTCGTTACCGAGGATGCAAAAATGCTCGTCTGCCGTCGACAATGAAGCAAGTCGGGGTATTCAGGAATCCGAGTGTCATCGCAGTCAATCCTGACGTGTCAGCCTCGACGGCTGTGGCCTTCTTCGAGCAGGCGAATCGCCGTCTTGGCGGGCGGGATATCTTTATCAACAATGCTGCGTCGGACGATGACCCTTCCACAAATCCGTCCGCCCGGATCTGTGAGGGCGAAAAACGAATGGCTGAGCTACTCGACTACGATCGATCTGTACCCGATGCCCAGGGGAATCTACGGGATTCACCTTACTACATATTGGCGTAACCCATCAGAAGTTCACGAACCTCGATAGGCGAGTTTCGGACGCTATCTTCGATTCGTTCCACACTTTCGCGAAGAAGTGCCTAACAAAGGGCTTTCCGCTGCTTATTGCCGGCAGGTGCGGATTGAATTGCGAGTGGAACCGCCGATGGATCGAGACGAACCTGTTTTCCGACGTATTCATTCCTCCGTGCATGAATGACACGGCTCAGCGATCGGGACCGCGTCGACGCGATGCGGTATTTCACAGGCCATGCGAAGATCAAGTGGAACACTCGACGAGATCGACCGAACGGACTCGACATCAATTCACTTGACTACGACCAAGTGACTTCGGCGTTGCTGAGCGATAAGGTGATCGGGTGGGTACAGGGGAATTGCGAAATCGGGCCACGAGCGCTCGGCAATCGGTCGATTCTCGCAGCGCCCTTCTCAAAAGCAACCCATGAGCGGTTAAATCGCGTCAAAAACCGAGAGGGTTTCGGCCCCATTGCACCGAAAAATACAGTCGGCCGGCGATAGCTCAGTTGTGAGCTTTTTTGGTCCACAGCAGGCCGTCGGACCATATGTATTCAACGCGCCCCCACTGGCAGGCTGATGCAACATCCGGGAAGAATCCACGTCCATGGTGGTTGGCACTCGTATTGCAAAGCAGCGGAATGCCCGTGAGTTTTTCATACTCGACAAGAAGCTCCCCGACCCTGTGCTTAGAGGTTCTGGGAATTGTCTGCAATCGAGCAGACCCGTCGAGATGTACAACGGCGGGGATTTTGTCCCGCCATTCCGCCCGTGTCTCGTGATCGAACAGCATGTAAGGGTCCGGTGTTCCTGGGCTGAAAATATCCGGCGCACGATCCTCTAGGCATATAGGTGCCACTGGCCGGAAGTGTTCTCGAAGTTTGACGTCGTTGAGATGATCCTTCATTCCCGCCGATGTGGCCGCTGCGAGAATGCTTCTGCCACCCAACGCCCGTGGTCCGAGCTCGGCGCAGCCGGCAAGGAACACCACGGGCTTATTTCTCGCGAGGATGGTAGCAAGTTCACGCACGCTGCACGGCGCAGCCTCCCAGTCGGGTGGCACCTCGCTGCGTTTCAGTAGCGGCCCACTGTAGACTGACCATTCCAGCGGCACAAAACCTTTGTCCGCTGCCATTGCGGAGCAAGCCGCACCTATCGCCGCGCCGCTGTCATTAGGAAAGGGCGGCACCCAGACAGCATCGAATAGGCCGGTAGCACGTAGTGCGCTGTTCCATTTGATATTGAGACCGCATCCACCGGCTATACACAAATTGCGCGATCCCGGAAACCCTGAATGCCGCTGCAAAACGCTCGTCATCTCCCGAATGAGGAGATGTTCGAGGAAAAAATGAAACGATGCAAGGACATCTTCGGGTCGCTTGGCCTTCAATCGCACCGCGCTCGCGTGAAAGAAGTCATGGATAGCCGCAAGCGAGGGTCCCACGCCGCTCTCCGCATGGTAGTGACTAGCATGCTGCGCATCGGCCGCAAAGCGCTCCTCGTAGAGCTCCCGGAAAACAGCTATGATGCCTTCTTTAGGAGATCCCAGCGCGATATAGGCCATCAACTTGCCGGCAACACCTAGGTCGTCCGAGTTGCTGCGGCCCATATAAGGTCCGAAATGCTCGCCTGCGGCTGCATAGGCATGGCCTATCAGCGGAAAGAGGCATTCGATGAACCGAGCGCCGCAGGGGTCTACATAGTAGAGACGTGGATAGATGATGCCGTCCCATATCAAGCAGAAGGCGGATTGTCCGGCTTTGGCAAATGGGCTGGTGCAGTATGCGGAGGCCAGATGACCCGTGACGTGCGGATAGCTCTTATAAGGAAAGATCCTCCCGTCGAGCATCAGATTAAAGTTGTCGCTTGAAGTGAGAAGACCGTCGGGATGGCGTTCAACATACGGCGCCCAGTTGAGAGTAAGAGGTTCCGCCCCGCTGAGGACTTGAAAACCCTCCCTCCACAACCCGCCGTCGACGACGAACTGATCAACATCGCGCGGATCCCGACCGTGCTCCGCCAAGGCGATAACAATGGCGTCGAGATTGTCGATGGCTTGATACCGTCTATTGTTGCCCCACTTCTCGAGTTCGACACAAAAGACAAGCCGTCCATCCTCGACAAGGGCGATCGCTCCGTCATGCCTCAGTTTGATACCGCAGATGCGCATAATGCCTCCATGTCCACGCCGGCAATTCGATTGATTCGAAGATCGTTCTGGCAGCTCAATCGGCCCCTTGATTCAAACGAACTAAAGCACTGGCGAGGTCGCTTGGGCAGCTACCAAATCGGATAGGCTGGGGCGCGGCAGGTAGAGTTAGCGGCAGAGTGGAGTAAGACTCGTCCATGTTGGCAGCGCCCCGCCGTGAGGTAGCCACGCACAAACGGCCCGGTCGATTCGTGGCCTGACCGGCGCAGGCTGCTTCATTGCTGAGGGCGCGGCGCAAGCGGCTCGGATGGGGTCGAAAGGAAAGAGATCTCTATCAGCGTCATCGCTGGCGGGTCGAGGGCGTGCATGGCGAAGCCAAGACATGGCACGGCCTCGCCCGCGCGGTGCGCCGAGGATTGGACAATATGCGCATCCAGGCCTTCCACGCTGCGGCCATTAATCTGAAGCGGCTGGCCGTCGCACTCTACGGCTGCTTCTGCTTCTGCTCATCAGCAATTCGACGGTCAGCATGAAATTTCAGAGGCTCGCCGCGGTATGACGCGTCGTTGTACAGGTTGATCGCCACCGGCTCGGAGCCCGAAATTGCCGGGCAAAAAATCACTTCTTCAACAGGCCCACAATGCACGTCTGGACGATCGCCTCCGGGAACACCGCTGTAATCGCAGGAGAATATCCTGCACGCCACGGTTGCGCAGTTCGTTCATCACCGCAGCCAGAACTTCGCGCCCCCATTCTGCTCAAGCCACAGGCCGAGCACCTCCTTACTCCATCAGCGCGAACACCGAGAGCGATGTGGATGGCTTTATTCCGGACCATCCCTTCGTCGCGGATCTTGCCCCGGATCGCATCAAAGAAAATGAGCGGGTAAACAGGATCGAGCGGCCGTTGCTGCCAGGTGGCGACTTCATCAAGCACGGCGTCTGTCACCGTTGAGATCAGGTCCGGTGACACATCGATGCCGTACAGATCGTGTAGGTGCCCGGAGATCGTACTCATGCCGCGCGCGTACATCGATACGATCTTGTCATCTAAGACGGCGCTGGTACTTGGCGATCAGTTGCGGGTCGAAGCTCGACTGGCGGTCGCGCGGGACATCGATCTCCAGCTTGCCGGTCTCGGTCGTCACGATCTTGCGCCCATAGCCGTTACGCGTAGTGCCAGCGTCTTCGCCGCTCGCCAGATGATGATCCATCTCCGCGTTCAGCGCGCGCTCTGTCAGAGCCTTCTTGAGCGTGTCCAGCAGACCGCCTTGATCAAAAGCTGCGCTCGCGGCACCTCCCGCAAGCAACTGGTCGAAAAGCTCATTCGGTATCGCGGGGTCTTTGCGTCGAGACATAGTGGGAATCCTTTTTACCCATTATGCCCGCCCGCACACTGAAATTCTGACACTCCCGAAGCGTTCGAGCTTTGCGGTCGCTGCAATTCGACACGCTGCGTTTGCGTCTCATCAAGATCGCCGCGCGGGTGGGTCGAGATGAAGACCCAAATCTGCCGACATCATGCCCCAACCAGCGCATCCTGCGCATCGTCCTCGATCGCATCCCGCGGCTCCTGACAGAGCCGACGGGGCGCCGCCGCCCCGAAAGACAAACCCGCCGACCGCAACCCGCAACCCCCCGCCTTCCATCACGACGGCTCACCGCGGTGCCCGAAGGGGTTGGTAAAAGGCACTGCAACGGCTGCCGCTTCAGGCCGCCGAAAAACTCATCGGTGTTCATCAAGGCGGCCAACGCTCTCGATACTTTGGCAGAGTTGCAGACCTGATCCGGATGCGCCCTCGCGAGGGAAAATTGCCCGCACAGGGAAAAACTCGCCGGAAGAACCCGGAAAATGACTCTCTAAGCGATCGAAGGAGTTGCGGCGGTTGCATGGTGCCGAATTCCCATCACTTTCCGTTCGTCTTCGTTGTACATTGGACAAGACGAGAATAGCGACGACGAATGACCCACATTGTGCGCGGATCGGCATTGGCCTTGTGAAGCTGCTTGAAAGAGAAGGCTTCATCTGCGAAACTGTTGGTTCGTGTCACCAATGCACGAAATAGGGGCGAAAACGCTATTATGGTCTTCGCCGAAAAGATCGTGTCGTACAGGTCAGATCCCACTTTTATATCGACGTATTTCACCCCGGGAATATCCAAACCTATGGAGGGTACGATGGGATCAAGGATCCGATTTACAGTTCTAGGCCCAATCTCGTGAAGGACGAAGGCCACCGCTCCGTATTTGCTAAATCGATAGCCTTTGATGATGAGTTGCACTGGAACTTGACCTTGAAGCTTGGTGATTTCCATAACAATTCTAAATCGCATCGGTACGCCCTTCTCTGCTAGCAGTGATCGAAAACCCATGACCAAACAGCTGTCGCAAGGACTACGTGCGTCCGAACTTCGGCCCCAATGTCCTGTATTTAACCGGATAGGCTTGAGGAGCCGCAGATGGTTGGACCAGTCCACGCGCCTTGGCAATCAGGCGGCTCACCGCAGTTGTGCCGCAACCTCTGTCTTTGCGACTACCTAAGATGGCAGGTATCGTCGCCGGGTGTCTTAAGTACAATGCCGGCGATCGCGCGTTGCAGCGTAAGGCCGTCGTCTAACCCGTCTTATTCATGACGCCTCTGGGTTTGTTTGGCGCTGAGTGGCGAACAGGTGGGGGCGGGGCGTCTTTTTCACCGCGGCTGTGTCTGGACTTGTGAACGCGCTGGAGTTTGAAGCTGTCTGGTTCGACGGGGGCTGCTGCCCGGCGGTCATGGTCCAGCGGGCTGCTGATTGCTGGCGAGCGCCCGCAACAGGCTGGCCTCGGGACAGGCGGCGGCGAAGGCCAGGCGGACGCGCATCGCTGTATCGCAGCTCGGACCGCGTGAGTGGTCGTGGCGCTCCCGTGAAGTGTCTGTCCCATAGTCTGTCCTTGTCGATGGCGGCATCAATTCTACCATCACACCGTGGGACTAAACACATAGTCAGGCGGCTTTTGTCCTTCCCCCCTCGATGACCACACCCGCATTGACATATTTCCACAATGCGACGAGCAGCTTACGGGCAAGCGCAACAATCGTCGTTTTCTTGAACCGCTCGCCATTGCGCCTGACCCGATCTTGGAACCACAACGTGAGCGCCGAGTGCCGATTGACAGCGCAACCACAGCCAGGCGAGCTGAATCAGCGTCGCTCGTAGCCTTGGATTGCCGGATTCGAGACCCCTGGTCGTGATCGATTGACCCGCGCTGCCAGGGTGTCGGTGCAAGGCCCGCATAGGCGGCCAGCTGTCGTCGGTTGCTAAATGGCGGGAAAGCCCTTCCGACCATAAAACAGCAGTAAACTCCGGCCCGATGCCTTTCAGGCTGAGCAGCATCGCCGCCGGCGACACAGCCTCAGCGGCAGCAAGCATGGCATCGCGCGCGGCTTCGACCGTCTTGATCTGTTCCAGACAAGTTCCAGCCGATCAAGTTCGCGGCCGACCTGCGCCTTCAAATGGGCGGGCAATGGTCGCCTGTCGCCAGTCTTAAGTTCCTCCAGTTGCTTACGCCGGTCGCGGCGCAGCGACTCATAGCCGGACACGCCTTGGCTGAACAGTCGGCCCTTGACGCGACAGCGATTGACGTGACTGATCCGCTCGTTCGTCAATGCCTTGCGCTCCCGCGAGAGACGGTGCCGGTCCTCTTCTTCCGGTGTCGGCGCCCGGACCATCGCACAAACCCGTGTTTCGCCTCGCTTGTGGGCCAGCAAAGCCCGAACCAGCGCCTCGCCGTCGATCTTGTCGGTTTTTGCCCGCCGCTCGGCGGGGCGATGTGGCAATCGATGCGGATCGACGACATGGCATTCGATCCCCTCGGCCTGCAGCACGCGATGGATCCAGAAGCCGTCAAGCCCGGTCTCCTGGATCACGATGATTGGAAAGCATTTCCCGGTCCGCGCTTGTACCTTTCGGGTGAACTCGGCAAATCGTGCCAGCATGCTGGCGATGTCGCCGGCCGTTACCGAATGCTTCGACATCTTCCCACCACCGGGCGACAGCGAGGTGATCAGCCACTTCGAGCGACTAAGTTCCAACGAGACGAAGATGGCGCCAAGATCGGTACGTAGCGATCAGCGGGTCGGATCGGTAAGCTGCAAAGCGCATGTTTGGCCTCCAAGGTGAGATGCTAGCGACCTCACTTTGCCAGAGCGCAGGTCGCTATCAACCTCCTCATAGGATCTCGCGAGATCTGGTGGACGGGTTGGCCTAAGGAACCGACTCCTGCGCCAAATCAATCGCTTAAGCTACATCCGCCAGCCTCTCCAACAAACTGTCATGCATCGCGTTGGGCCAGAGCGAACTTCAAACGGATTAAGCCAAAGGGGCAATGTCACAGCGGCGCCGACTTCTCGGCTTGGGAATACACGGCACACAGTCATCTCGCATCCAGATGGCCGGCGGCGACAATCAATATTTGACGAACACCTGATGCAAATGAAGAATCCGCCCGATTTAATGATCGGCCGCCCGCCCCTAGCCTTCGGGTAGTACGAACACTCGGCGCCGCCACCGAGTGCATGGCGCCAGACTAATACCGAAGTAGGGAGTTTCTAATGTCGCGGAAAGTCATTGTCACGTGTGCAGTCACCGGCGGAAGTTCTGCGGTCCTTGCGAAGCATCCAAATATCCCCAAGACGCCGTCCCAAATCGCGGAGGCCGCACTGGAAGCTGCAAAGGCTGGGGCTGCGATTGTGCACATTCACGTCCGTGAGCCTGACACGGGAGCCCCATCAAACCGAATTGAGCTCTATGAACAGGTTGTTAAGAAGCTTAGGGACGCGGCGACGGATGTCATCATCAACTTATCCTGTGGAATGGATGGTGAACTTGAACTACATTCTTTGGACCCCGTGATAATAGGAAAGACTAGCACGCTTAAGAGCGCAATTGGACGCTGCTCCCATGCCGTCAAACTTCAGCCAGAGCTTAGCACCCTGGATTGCGGAACGATGGCTTTTGGGGAGGCGATTTTCGTTGCGCGTATGTCCGATCTGCGAGAGATGGCGACGCTTATGCGCGAGGCTGGCGTCAAGCCCGAGCTCGAATGCTTCGATCTCGGCCACATCGAAGTCGCAAAGAAACTCATCTCCGAAAACATAATTGACGGTCCGCCCCTTTTCCAATTTTGCCTCGGCACGGGTTACGGTGCTCCCGCTGTGCCGAGCGCTGTGCAGGCGATGCGTGAGATTCTCCCTTCTGGGGCAGTCTGGGGGGGATTTGGCTGTGGTGCAGACGAGATGCCGATGGTTGGGCAGTTCGTGGCCATGGGCGGACACGTCCGGGTAGGATTGGAAGATAATATTTATCTCCGACGTGGGGTGCTGGCATCCAATGCCGAGCTCGTTGACAATGCGGTTGGGATCATCGAGCGCATGGGCGCCAGCGTCGCCACACCTGCCGAAGCACGGGCAATTCTTGCCGTCAAAAAGCGCGGATGACCGCACTTGGCTATCCCATGCAACGACGATAATAGCGGACTAACACCTCATGGAGCCGGAATGACGTCGCAAACCGGAAGCTGCCTTGGAATTCTGGGCTTGGAACCTGGTTTGCCGGCCGGCGTGACGCCGCCGGCGCTGTCGTCCGGCTCGCTGTTTAGTTCAGCTACTTTCGATTTTCCCGTGATGTCGGAAACCGTCGAGGGAGCCTGGGCGGATGTTGTGATGCAGGGCGAGCCTGCGCTCGAGCCCGCTTTTGTGACAGCAGCTCGGAGGCTGGTAGAGCGAGGCGCGGTGGTAATCACCTCGGACTGCGGCTCTGCTGTCCGCTATCAGGCGGCGGTGGCTGCGGCGGTAAGTGTGCCGGTAATAATGTCCAGTCTGCTTTTGGTGCCGCCGCTGCTCCGCAACTGCCCCCAAAGCCAAACTCACCGTCGTGACTCTCGAGTGTTTCGAGACGATTTGCTTGGGCTCAGTGATCGGCCGACCGGGATGGATCGTCATCGGCGGCATTGAAGGCGGTAAGATGTTGGAAAACGCGTGCATGCGTCCGCCGCAACCGACCGATGTCGCCGACATCGAGAATGATGTGGCTGCTTGTGTCGCGCGGCTCCGCGTCGCAAATCCGGACATCGCTGCGTTACTTTTCACTTGCACGGGTTCCGATAACGCCGGCAATCCGTCGTATGGCGGGGCTGCCGATCTACGACATCACAACCATATGCCGGATGACGCTTGAGGCCGTTGCCTGAGGGGGCGCTACGTTACGAGGCGATCTTTCGTTGCTGGAGAGACAAATGACTGAGCAAAAAACACTAGGCGCTGCGAACCGGATCGCGAGGGTCACTTGCATTGGAGGGGGCATGATTGGGGCCGGTTGGGCCGCACATTTTATGAGGGCCGGCTTAGAAGTCGTGGTTTTTGATCCCGCTGCCGAGCGGGAGACTTTTCTGAGGGAGTACTTAGCCAAGGCAATGCCGAGCCTTGAAAAGCTGGGAATGGCACCGGGCGCCTCACCTACGCGCGTGCACTTTACAACGAACATGGAGGAAGCCCTTAAGGATACGGACTTCGTTCAAGAAAGTGGGCCCGAAAACATCGACGCCAAGATTAAACTGATTGGCGAAATCGATGCTCTCACGGCGCCTGATGCTGTCATTGCTTCAAGTTCTTCAGGTTTCCTCGCCGCCGATTTGAGAAGGGCAGTCCGGCATCCAGAGCGCATCCTGATCGGTCATCCCTTCAATCCACCATACCTCGTGCCTCTTGTAGAGATTGCGGGTGGCGACGCCGCCCCGCAGGCAGCCGCCACGGCATCAGAATTTTATAAATCGACAGGATGCGAAGTGGTCTCGCTTGACCGAGAGATCACCGGTTACATTGGGAATAGAATTCAATACGCGGTTTTGAAGGAAATTCTTTACATAGTGTCTCAAGGAGTAGCTGACCTTCAGGCGATCGACACGGCTATTGCTTCTGGTCCAGCCATAAGGTGGGCTGTTATGGGCGCGTCATCGGCATTGTTTCTTGGGGCGCGAAACCCAACCGCTTATGGCGACTACACAGAAGGTTTCGCTGACGACATGGAGCAAGGTTGTTACCTGGCGCCGCCAGACTTCCAGCCAGATCGGCAATTGCTGCGAGCATATGGCGAACAAGTCTTGAAAGGTATTGGCGCCAACGGCCAAGCCGAGCTTCTGGAATTGCGAGATGCAGGGGTGGTGGCCATTCGATCTGCATTGTGGCCAGGAAAACCTAAGAGTGTCTAAATTGCAGAAGGTCAACAACTAAAAAGCGGTCCATGGACTATATGTTTGATGTTCCCGAACGAAATACTCCTCATTGCTCGGCCATCCGCGGTTGCGTCGTGAGACGATGAAGCTGACGCTGGATGCCTCCACGCACATTTCTGATGCAGCCGTGATGTGTGGTGCGGCGCGCCCACAAGATCTTTGCCTTGTCGGCAGCGAAAGGCACCCAAAGGCACGCACCTCGCGAAAATTTAGCGGTGCAATAGCACTCACCCGCAATGGGTATGATACGGCTTAAGGAGGACAGTATGGTAATCTTTGGTTTGCGAAATAAAAAGGCTGTCGTAACGGGAGCGGCTTCCGGTCGGTCTTGCCACAGCGACAAAACTAACAAGATCTGGCGCTAGGGTAGCGATAAATGACTTGCGCAGAAGGATAAGCTGATCATTGAAGTCGCCAAACTAGTGTTCTGTTTCTGACGGTGGATTCTCAATTTCGATGAAGTGTGCGAGTCTTGCGGAATGGGCAAGATCGAACGCATTGAGGTTCCCGCCGCTGATCGGGAGAGACTTGCAGGTCTGGTTCGTGATCGCAACACGCCGCAGAAGGTTGTGTGGCGTGCACGGATCGTCCTGTTGACGGGCGACGGTCTGCGCGCGCTGCCGGTTGCTGAGGCGGTCGGCAAGAGCGTGCTGACTGTGCGGCGCTGGCGTCGGCGCTATCGCGACAAGGGGATTGAAGGCCTGTTGAAGGATGCCACGCGGCCGCCGCGCAGGAAGCCGTTGTCGGCTGAGACGGTGAAGAAGGTGGTGGACATGACGCTCAACACCAAGCCGCTGGGCATCACGCATTGGAGCGTGCGCACGATGGCGAAGGCGTCCGGCATCTCGCCGGCTGCGGTGCAGCGGATTTGGAAGGCGCACGGTCTCAAGCCGCATCTGACGCGTACATTGAGCTCTCGCGCGATCCCAAATTCGCCGACAAGGTCGCCGATGTGGTTGGCCTCTACCTCAACCCGCCCGACAAGGCGTTGGTACTGTGCGTCGACGAGAAGAACCAGATCCAGGCGCTGGATCGCACGCAACCAGGCTTGCCGATGAAGAAAGGGCGCGCTGGAACCATGACGCACGACTACAAGCGTCATGGCACGACCACCCGCCGCCTTGGATGTGAAGACCGGCAAAGTGATCGGCGAGTGCCTGCCGCGGCATCGGGCGAAGGAGTTCTTGCGCTTTCTCAGGATCATTGAGCGCGACACACCCAAGCATCTCGATCTGCATCCGATCATGGACAATTACGCCACCCACAAGACCCCGGCCGTGCAGACCTGGTTGAAGAAGCGCCCACGCGTTCATTTCCACTTTACGCCCACATCCGCCTCGTGGCTCAATCAGGTCGAGCGCTTCTTCGCGGAAATCACCGACAAGAGCATCCGCCGCGGCGTCTTCAGAAGTGTCCCCGAACTGCAGCAGGCAATCATGGATTACCTCGAAGCGCATAACGCCAAGCCCAAACCGTTCGTGTGGACCGCCACCGCCGGCAACATCCTCGAAAAAGTCGCTCGTGCAAAACAAGCGTTAGAGTCACAACACTAGGGACGAAGGCCTGGATGTTCACAGCGTGCCTGGAGAGTCAGCCAACCAGGCTCCGCGGCACAAGTTGTCTCTACTGCTTTGGAAGTGCTCGGCGGCCTTAATTATCTGATCAACCACGCAGGAGCACCCGGTAAACAACTCGCCCATCCCTGTAGATGATTTTGATGCTCTTATACCCGCCTTCTGGCAGTAGATGCTGGACGTTAATTCATTGAGTTCGTTCTGGATGATTAAGGCTGCCCGTATCTCTCTCATCGAGATCTTTGCACAGAAGCCGATCAGTGATTCTGTTGTGAGGTTGGAGCAGGGAGATTCGCGATGGTGGATCGTGTTCTGGGTCAGTTGAGTCTGGCGGACGGTCTTGCGGTGTGGGATGAGACGATCTTCGACCTGATTGCGAAAGAGCTGGACTGGGAGCCGATCAGCAAGCTGCTTGGCCCGCGCAGCAGCAGCGGCCCGGGTAGCGCCAGCTACCCGGCAATGTTGCTGGTGCGCTGCCTTCTGCTGGGTGTGTGGCATGGGCTGAGCGATCCAGCGCTTGAGGCGCAGATCCGTGACCGGCTGTCGTTTCGCCGCTTCGTTGGCTTCAGCCTCTCGGACCGTACGCCCGATCATTCGACCCTATGGCGCTTTCGCGACGAGCTGACGCGTGAGCGGCTGATCGACAAGGTGTTTGAGGAGATCAACCGGCAGCTGGAGACGAAAGGCCTGATCGTCAAGCGCGGCACGCTGGTCGATGCCTCGTTCATGCAATCCCCCGGCCGGCCGCCCAAGCAGCCGAAGAAGGGCCACCACGGCCCGGTCAAGCCGTCGGCGGACAAGGATGCGCGCTGGGGCAAGAAGGGCAAAAAGAGCACTTTTGGCAACAAGATGCACATTGGCGTCGACCAGGGGCACACCTTGATCCGGCGCGTCGAGGTGAGCGACGCCTCAGTCACCGACACCGAGCCGGCCGACCGGTTGATCTGCGGCGATGAGAAGGCGGTCTATGGCGATCAGGCCTATTACACCCATGCCAGGCATGACCGGCTCGCTGAGGCCAAGGATCGCCTGATGCGGCGGCCCAACAAGCATCACCCTGAATTGCCGCCGCGCGACAAGCTGCGCAACCGGCTGATCTCCAAGGTGCGGGCGGCGGTTGAGCGGCCTTTCGCCGTGTTCAAGGAGCGTTACGGCATGCGGCGCATGCGCTTCTTCAACCTTGCGACCAACCGCACGCAGTGCATGCTGGCGGCATGCGCCTACAATCTGCGGACTATGATCGGTGTCCTGTATCCACCCAAAGAGAGACGGGCGTGAGGGAGGAGTGCGTCCAAAATCGAGCCGATCGGGCCAATGATGCCGGTCGATGCCGCGCCAGGGCGACAGGGCGAGGCCTTAGACGCCTTCAAAAGACGCCCAGTAGGCCAATCAGGTTAAGCACACCCTTCATGCAAAGCCCTCTCATCGAGAGCCATGGCGCAGTGGTCAATACGGTATCCACAGGCGCATTCGCGTGTAACGGCCTCGGTCAGCCTGAGTATGCGGAACTCATCACTTATCTCGCGGCAGGCGCGTCATACACGACCGCCCAGGTTGTAATAGCTGATGGCGGCGTATTCCTTTTAAGCTGAAGAATTGCAGGACTTAAGCCGGTCATCCCCGGAAAGACATGCGGTTGGCCCTTTATTGAGCTCATGCGAGCTGCACATGAACCGTCGGAACTCAGTTTCCTGAGTGCACAGATAAAGTTGCCGACTTAACGTTATCATTGCGGGGCTGTAATCTGCTAGGATCACACGAGATGGGGGAAATAAATGGATGTGACCCGGGAATTCGCAGCAATGGTGACCGACGATCTTATCGACGGATATGGGCACATGAATATGGTGCACTATCTGGGAGCGTTCAGTAGAGCTGCGGATTTACGGCTCGGTCCTGCGATACGTCTAGGCCCCGATGGCTCTGTGATCTCTGGCCTCGTCACCGCCGAAGCGCGGGTCGCTTACAAGAAAGAAGCGATGCGCGGGGACGATTTGCGCCTCACTACTTGGATAGTAGACCTTGACGAAAAGCGAGTCCATGTCGCGCAAACGATGGTGCGCGGAGACGGAACGTTACTGTCGACAGCTGAACAGCTTTTCCTGAATTTCAACCTGCTATCGCGCCGCGTAGAACCATTCCTGCCGGACGTGATGGCCGAGCTTGGACGCTCTATCGAGGCAGACAGTGGTAAATTCGATCCGGGCATTGTCAGTCGCCGAATGGGCATACCGAGAGTGGTATGAATTAACTGGCCATCGTTTGTCTGAGTGATGCGAGTAGATAGTTCGGATCGTGGCGAAAGCTTTCATCCCCACTGCATCGATGAAACGAGGCGCTACTGCGCGTCTTGCTGGCCTTTAAGAGGGAGGGCCGCGGGTATGCTCAATGGTGAGAACGATATCCCATGAAGATGAGGACCGGCGGCGAATTGGCCGAGAACGCAAGGCGCTGATGGTCGAGCGCGTCGCCCATATCAATCGCATCAAGGGCCTGCTGTTCTCGCAAGGCATCACCGATTACGAACCACTTTACAAAAATCGCCGCCAGCGGCTCGAAGAGTTGCGGACGGGAGATGGACATACACTGCCACGGCACATGAGGGCCAAGATCAGCCGGGAGTTGGACTGGTTGGAACTGGTCATCAATCAGATCAAGATCATCGAGAATGAACGCGATGCGCTCATCGCGGCGCAGACCGCTGACAGCACGAAGCGCCGGTCACGATGCTGCTTGCGATCAAAGGACTCGGTGCGGAATTCGCCAACATCCTTTGGTCGGAGGGACTGTTCCGGCATTTTGACAACCGCCGTCAAGTCGCCGCCTATGCCGGCCTCGCGCCGACGCCCTGCCAAAGCGGCTCGATCGACCGGGAGCAAGGCGTATCAAAGGCGGGCAATCCAAGATTGCGAACAACGCTGATCCAACTGGCCTGGCTACGGTTGTGGCACCAACCGGACTCGGCATTGGCAAAATGGTTCAAGGGCACGCGTTGAATGCAACGGTGGGCGCATGAAGAAAACGACCATCGTTGCGCTGGCGCGCAAGCTGCTGGTCGCCCTGTGGAAATACGTGGCCTCTGGGGTCGTGATCAAAGGTACCGTTATAAAAACGCATAACACGTCCACCACTTCATCTTTCTGAAATCTACCGGGGCCTCATGAACCCTGGCGGATCCAGGTGACGACGGAGTGAGCGTTTGGCAAAAAATGCCGTTTCACAGAATGGTCTCGTCATCCTGGGCTCAGCCCGCCGAACGCGGGATATTGGTGCGGCCGGAATAGACGGCGACCGAATGATGTGAGTTGGATCAGGCTCCGCGAAGCGAGCCGTGTCGTGGAGTTTGGGCCCAAGCCTGGAACCGTGTGCAATGAGGAGATCGACTTTGCTTCATCGACTTGGCACCCTTTCCGATGAAGCCGGCCACCGATTCCAATTTGAAGCCGGCCAGCGTTCCGATTTCATTCCGGCCACCATTCCGATTTGAAGGCGGCCAGTTTTCGGTCTGATCCTGGGCCTCGTTGATGTTTGTGTCAAGCGAAGTGAGGATTTGACCCCCGCATTGCCTCAAGCAAAATGTTACCAATAGTGTCGCTGTTCCGAATGGGATGGTCAGGTGTTGTCATCCCGATTCGGAGGATGGATGGCAAGGCGGATCAGC